>JBEEIB010000681.1:0-12148 GCA_041167675.1 Verrucomicrobiota bacterium | reverse complement strand
TTCCGATTTCCTATGGACTTCGGGAAAACGTACCTTACGGATTTCGTGCTCGATTGTGCAATTGTATTTGTCCGGATGCTGGTTGAAGTAGAGCAGCAGAAGTCCGCGTAGCTCGAAAAACAGTTTGTGGTACTCCGCGTGGCGGTGCTCCGAAGCTTTGGACGAAGCCGCTGCAGCGGGAGGGGTGATGATTTCGCCAAGTGCATCGCGGTGCTTATGCAAGGCTTGGGCGAAGGCTCCTTCGCTGAAGATTTTAAAACATGATTCTAGCCGGCGTTTAAGCGCAGATTCCGAGCGCTCGTCGTTCGGTAACGTTTCGACGACATCGAGCTGGACCGTTTCTCTGACGCGTGTTGCCTCGCATTCACTGAGCATCGGTTGGCACGCCGTGACTAACGGGGTGGCAAAATCGGCCTCTTCTTCTTGATAACTGATTGTAATATAGAAACATTGCTGGAAGTGGCATTCAGGTTTTACCTTTTCCGGTTTATACGGATCGGAAGGTGGCTCTTGCACGATTAGACCCTTCTCGACCAACCGGCCAACCACGTCGAACGCTGTTCGTTCCGCCAGGATCAAATCGTTACCGCAGTTGTCGATGGCGTAACCTTTGCTAATGAGAATCCCACCGGAACAGCTGTGATCGCAGGTCAGCCGTAAGCCGCACACGATACCATGGCCATCGAGTGCCCGATGATACAGCCTTGTCTTCTCCCGAAAATAGGCCTGTTCCTGGGTCAGATCGACGTCGGTGAGAAGATGACCGCAAAAATACTTGGGCCGCTCGAAGTTCATCAGCCCGGATCGTAAGCTCCAAGGCGCTGGCGATTGGCAGCTTTTGGCTTCGGCAGCGGACTGAGAGTACGTTGAGGTGTTAGGCGCGAGAGTCATATTCTTCTTTTCTTTCGTGAGTTTCTCTGTGAACAACGCGGATCCAGCTTTCAAAAAGGCCGCCCGCGATTCCATCGCCGGTCGGGAATGCCGCAACGTAGTCTCCGTCGGTATCTACACCGGCCAGGAAATCGCCATCCACCGGGTAACCGTGATCGTCGACTACCAGGTTGCAGCGCAGCAACAGATAGAGATCGAATCGAGTACGATCCAAACGTTCCCGGGCATAGTGTGAATCGATATGAAGGTGAGCTCGTGTTCGGGTGGAGTTCAGTCGGACCGTTGCGGGTACAACCTCAGGTTGCCCCGCGCCGTGCGTATTCTCGAGGTAACGAACGGCGATTGCCTGAAACGTCCTCGGTGTAATTCCTTCGTGCCGCACCGGGCGATCGAACGTGACCTGAAGTCCCGGCGATGATTCGTGTTCACCGACAAACAGCTTCAGGAAATCGTGCGTGCTGTATTCCTCGCGATGATTCCAACCGATTTCAATAATTCGTGTGAGGTTCCTGGTCGGAATCTTCTTCAGGATGTAACGGATCAATCGATCAAGCACCGTTGTACTTGGAAGGAGCTGGCGGCAACGACGGTTGTGAATCGATCCTGCTTTCAGCTCTTGACCTGGTGTGAAATCGCTAATGACAGCCAAGGGAATACAATGGCTGTCGAATGGTTCGGGGCAGCCAGCGAACAGACTCTCGTAAATCTCGTGAGGATCCCGGTCCTCCCATTTTTCCTTTTCCTTTCTGACTCGTTCAAAATCAGCGGGCTCTTTGGTTAAGATCTGTAAGTCGCAACCTTCCAGGATTCTATTAGGTTTGGTCGTACTGCTTCCACTGGCGCATTCATTAAAAGGGGCCGGTGTTAGTTCGGTTTGCCACTCCGCGTAGCGAAGGCAGACGAAAAGAGTGAGACTCGGTTCGTACTCCTCTGGTTGTTCTTCGGGCGCGCCGGCGCTTTCCTTGGATTCGCCGGATGATTCCGGCGGGCACGGACCCTCGATCACGACGGCCGAAGGGTGAAGGCTTGGCAGATCGAGCTCTATTTCCTGCGGAAGTCGAATTTCGCGTCCGCAACCGTCGATCGCCAGGCCCGGCTCCACCACAATCCGTAATTCGGGGCAAACCGGGTGTGGTTTTACCTTCAGTCCGCAGACTACGCCCCAACCGTGCAACCCAACGTGATGAAGCCGAAGCTTGTCAGCCACATATTGCTGCTCGGCAGTGAAGTCCCGCTCCGTCAGCAGCTTTCCGGTGAAATAGTTGTTCCGAGTGAACGGAGGGATATCGCACGGTAAGCAATCGTTTTTGTGTTTGTTATTTGTTGTCTTCATCGCTGGCTCCGTTACGAAAGGAGGGAAGAGCGGCCTACGACTGGACGCGGCGTCAAGCCGAGTTCGCGAAGCTTCTGTTCCTGTTGTGAACAGCCGAGAATTGAATCATAACCCAGGGTGGAGAGCCGATTCAGCACTAAGTAACTGATTCCGCCCACCACCGAATCGGTGCCGATTGTCGCCTGTACCCCAATTCGGAAGCGTGGAAAAACCGGGCAAATCGTATGCTGGGTGTGCGCCGGCTTTTCTCGTTCGACTACCTGGGTAACCTGTCGCTCGGTATCGTCAAACCCATAAGGGTTGGCGGCAAAGAAGACTGTGAATTGGTGAGCTCCCCAGCTCAATGCCTCGACCCTTGGCTCAGGTTTGCTAATTAGTTGGAAGGAACCGATCTGAGAATTAGCGTCTAGCTGCAATCTCTTATAAAAATCCGGACTCCACAGCCGAACGCCTCCCTCAACCGAACCAGCAATCGACAAAAGCGGTAATCGGCGTAAGCGGAAATGTTCGACGATGCCCGCGTCGACTCCCACGTAATCTCGAATGGCCTTTTGAAGTCCAGCCACAGTTCCACGTTGCAGATAAGTCTGGAAAGCGTCCTTGATCATCGACCGGAGCTCGGCTTCCGGCCAATCTGGGTTCACAACCAGTGCCAGCCAACCGGCTAGCCATTTGAGGTCTTTTTCAGGGGTCGAACCCGGGTTAAAGAGTTGCCACAGCCTATCGATACGACGGTCAAACTCGTCGAACTCCGATTGAAAAATCGATAAGAACCGTTCCAGAAACTGCCGACTCTCTTCGTCCTCCTGATAGACTGCCGGTAGATATTGTAAATAGCTCGTTCGCGGGTAGAACGCTTTGATCGAGCCTAACTCAGGCGACTCCAGTCCATTCGAGTTGAGAGTCAGCCGGAGCCAGAGGTAACGTCCGGTTCCGCTTTGAACGAGGCAGTCCGGATTGGAGTCGCCTGCTTTGACGCAAAAGTTCCATTGATTGAAATCAGGATCTTTTACCTGCCCGTCACGGTCGTCCGGATTTATTGTATCCGTGGTAAAGCTGTCGATCTGGATGCTGGTGCCATTTGGCACCTGCGCATTAAGGAGTACTCGATGCCACTGGCAGTTTGGAATCTTGCTGTCGAGCGCCTGGGTGATGAACCTGCCCGTACTAACCGGGGCTCCGTTTGGGTTGATCTTCCATAGCCGTTGCCGGCGCCCATTAAACTTCTCGGCAACAATTGCTAGAAGACCGTAATTACTGTCCCACACCAGATCGACGATCTCGCCCGAGAAGTCAGTGGTGCCCGCTCCGATATTCCGATAGCTGTTCTCAGTTTTTGCATCCGGCTCGAAAACGTGGATGAGACCTTCGGCGTCACCTACATAAATCTTCTCATTGGCGCCAAACGCTACGCTTCTGGGCTTGTCAACGCCGGTTATGAATTGCCGACTGCCCGATGCGATCACTATCACCTGGTTGGATCCCGCATCGACCACCGCAACCGCTCCTTCCGGTCCGACAGCCATGCGAATCGGGTTTACGAACGTTTCATTGGCAAATTCATTTTGCCAGGTGCCGTCCGCGGAGATCTTCTGGATACGACGATTCCCCCGGTCCACAATGTAGACGGCATCGCCAGCACCGACCGCAACGTCCCATGGCCAGCGAAACATTTTTCTGCCGTCACCCGGGCTCGGCTGATTCAATACGTCATTCGCACCCCAATCCTGCACCAGCGCGTAGGCGGGAGGTAAAAAAATCTTGATGTGATGGTTTCCCGTGTCCGAGACCACAATACCGCCCGAGGGTAGAGCAGCAATTCCGCGAGGTTCACGAAACTCTCGGGGTCCACTTCCTTTTCCTCCCATCGCTAGGAGGGTTTCGACGGAGCCGCGCTCAAGATCGATGCGCTTGATCAGGTTCGTTGCGGCGTCGACCACGAAAACATGTCCGCAGCCGTCAGTCGCCAGGGCACTCGGACAGACAAACTCTGAGGTTTGTATTTCCGCATCAAGCAACAGCGATCCCGCCCCAGGCAGTGGATCGAGAATCAGATTGCCGTCGGGCACTGTCAGTTCAATCCCCTGCCTGAACGCCTCGCGCCAACCGGCTATTTGATCCAGGAA
This sequence comes from Verrucomicrobiota bacterium, assembly GCA_041167675.1. Classification (GTDB taxonomy): domain Bacteria; phylum Verrucomicrobiota; class Verrucomicrobiia; order Chthoniobacterales; family JAFAMB01; genus DASTDH01. Next base: position 7,798 of record JBEEIB010000681.1, on the reverse strand, counting down.
CCAATATCGATCGTGCCCATTTGGTAGGGCATGACTTCCGGCGAGCCGCTTTCCAGTGAAGTTCATCAATAACTCGTGTGGATCGTATGGGTTTCGGAAAACACCAGCTCGTTCTCCGCCAGAACAAAGTCAGTGGCCGGCGGCAATTTTTGACCGTCGACGTAGGTTGTCACCGCTCCAACCTCGATGCGTGCTACTCCTGGAGTTTCCAGGATCGTCCGATAAGTGTCAGAGAAGTAAATCGTGCCGCCGAATGCCCAGCCAGTTCCATCAGTCCCCCCGGTTAACGGATGAAAGTAAGTGAGCAACCGCTTCTTCAGGTCTTGGGCGACCTGTCCGCTGACAGCGCTCTTATCGACAACAATGTTCGCTACGATCTCGACCTGCCGATACTTTGGAGCGATCACATAAAGTTCGGTCGTGATTAACCGATGCGCGTTAAGCCAGGTCGCAACTGCCGCAAGCGTTTCGTCCGAAGGAATCGGTTGACTCAGAGGGCTGTCCGGCAGAACCATCACACTCACTGCACCCGGGATCGGTACCGAAGTTGGGGGGACAGCAGCCCCAATTGGACGAACGGGTTCGAGGTTTGGATTATGTTGGGGAAGGGCGTGAGCGCGCTTGATTCTCGCGCCTGGTGTCTGCATTGCCAAAAACTCAAAATCGTCCGCTGTCACTGCGCGGGATTGCGTCCGGATGGCTTGCGGAGCCCGGTCCTTCGCGTTCTCCAAGCTTTCCTCGTCCTGACCACCCGATGTCGGGCGATAGTTGGTGACGCTGGCAACATACGGCACGGGAGATTGCAGTGAGGTCACCTTTTTTGCTCCGACATTTCCACGAGCGCCGCCTCCCCACCGGTACGTTGCAACTTTGATGTTCGCCAAGTCTTCCTCCGGGCGATCGTCTTCAGTAAGTCGCCCGGGAATCTTTCCTTGCTCACCATCACCAAAGCCGACTTCGCCGGTTGCCGGATTCAAAGTGTAGTGCGGATCGGAGCGTTTTGAACCGGCGAAATTGTCGACTCTGATCCAAGACTGAAAGCCCTCGCCTTCGTCCACCTGCAGATCAAATCCATCAAGCAACACCGGCTTATTCGCGAGTTGAAAAACCTGATTTGGGCTGCCGTCGCTGGCGCCGAGGAGCTCATCGGCGATAGTGATGACGTTAGTGGCGCTGACCGTATTGCTCAGCACGTCTTCCAGCCGAGGCGGGACTTCGTATCCGGCCCCTAAGACTTGCTCGATCCGATACCGGAACCAAAATAAAGATGGATCATCGGGTTTCTGCAGCAGCCCGACTTTCATTGCTGCTTGCCGGTCCGGTGTCTCGAAAGTAACTGTCCCGGTGCGAGTGAGTGCAGCAGTAGTATCGCTGGTCACATTGAGCGGCTGCCAGGATGGAGAACTGCCGCCCCAATACTCCCAAACCGCGGTGACTGGCGGCGTGGGCACAAGCAAGTCGGCGCCGATGCCTTGTCCTTGCTCGATGAGATCCGCCGTATAGGCATTAATTTTTAGGGTGTAAATTTGGGAGGCGAAAAACGGCGGACTGGACAGTGGCGGACTTGATGGTGCTGAACCGGGGAAGACTCGGTCAAAGCCTAGGTAGAATGCGGCTGCCGCTTGCGGCTTTTGGCCGAAGGGAAAGTAAAACTTTCCCGGAATCCCGTTTGACTGGTCGAGCAGTTGAAACTGCGCACCGTCAAAACTCTGGAGATTCTTTAATGTGGCTCCAACGGCAATAAGATCGCTATCGGTTTCAAATATCACCGGACCCTCTGCGTCTGGTTCGCTGGTAGAAACCGCTGTCCCAGCCGGTATCTGCACCGGAATGTCCGGAAGCCCATTTCTGGGGGTGCCGGCGATGGTTAGCGTGAAAGTTAGATCGCCTTTGGCCGGCGCCGGTGGACTCAGCTCAATGCCGATTAACTTCAGGAATTCAATGTAGTTTTTTTCCGGAACACGATTCAAACGCCAGAGGATCATCTCCTCCAGCCAGGCGAAAAGCTGTACCAGGGTGATTCCCGGATCGCTCTCATTCAGGTCAGTCCATTCGGGTGTGTAACCAGGAATTCGCCGCCTAACATCTGCGACAAGCGTTTCGAACGTGCGATCATCCAGTTGTATGTCGGGCAGTGGCATTTAGCTTACCCCTTCGGTGAGATAGAACGGATAAACGACGTTAAACAGCTCATTGGTTGTTCGAACCCGATACTCGATCGATACGAGTACCTGGGTCGGTTCGTCGGTGACCGGCTGAGCCAGTACCTGGCCAAGTTCAATGCGCGGCTCCCATTGTACCAAGGCGCTCTTGATGGCCACCACCAGTTTGGTTTGGAAGACAAAGCTGTTGGATTGAAAGACATAGTCATTTGCACCGGCACCGAAAGTGGGACGCATGACGCGTTCGCCAAGAGCAGTTTTGACGATGATCCAGATCGCATCAGAAATTCGCGCAGGACCTTCCGACCAATCGATCGCACCTTTTGCATTGATTTTGATCGGGAAACGCCACCCCTTGCCGATGAATTCGTCGCCGTTCATTACCCGCATCCTCCCAAGAGATCTGCGGCAATCTGAATCGTTGCGACCACCTCTTGGATCGCTTGCACGAACTGCTTCAGAGATGTGAGGTCAACCTGTGACCCTATCGTTGGCAGTTTTATCGGCGGGATGCCGACGATCTGCATCAGGTCTCCGGCCAGGTCGAGGAGGACGCTCAGCGCCTCCAGCGACGCGGTCAGGTGCTGCGTCTGTGTCAGAGCGTTGTTCTGGGCGCACTGCAAACTCTGCAGCCATTCTGCGTTTCCACTCTGTTCGGCAATGGCAATCTGGAGCGTGGTTTGTTCAAGTATCCTCAGGACGGACTTCATTTGTTCCAGTAGGCACTTGAGGACCTTCAGAATCAGGCACAGAAGGTCGCGGATAAATGGAATCAGCCCCGCCGGGGTAAACGATACCGCGCATTCGATAACAGGTTCGGCGGCTTTTACGATTTTTGGAATAGCACCGATCAGATCGGTAGGAAGTGTTGCGGATTTAAGTACGTCTACCACGGTCTGGACCAACTTGAGCACTTTCACTAAGCATTCCGTGGCGCCGAGGAACGGCCCGATCTGCATCAGCAGGCTGAACGTCATCGCGCAGTCGGTCGGAATCCCTTTGGATAAATCGGAGAATGCGCTCAACGTCCCACCTCCAGGAAGTTGCACCTTTAGCGGTTTCGGCGGGGGCAGACTCACGTCCGCGCATGCCGGAAGCTTGAACAGTTCCTGCAGATCCGGCGGAAGCGGGATGTCAATATTTGGCATTAGATGGATTGTGCGGATCGGGTTGAGGTCTCGGCAGGAAATTTCCTCAATCCTCAAATCGGGTTCGCATTGGGCGCGACAACGCGACCGTTCAAAGTGATAGCTGGAGCTGTGAGCTCCAAAACCGCGACACTCTTGATCGCAATTTTGCCGTTGGACATTGAAATCGTGTTGCCGTGGGCATCTTCGATCACGAGCGCGCCTTTACTTCCGGCCGACGGAGTTGCATCAATGAAACTAATCCGGTGACCGTTTACTGATTGGATCCGGCGCAAGCGAACATGATCGGCAGGTGGAGCATCTTTGCCATTCCAGAGAAAGCCAACAATGTAGGGGAATCGTGCGTCCCCGTGTTCAAACGCGACGAGCGCTTCGTCATTTACTTCCGGCATAAAAAAAGTGCCGCGGCCGTCGCCCGCCATCACTGTCGCAATGCGAACCCAATCGGTTTCGTTTGACGGGTCCAGCCAGGGAAAGTGCAGCTTGCAGCGACCCTGAAGCTCAGGGTCATCGACGTTGGTGACGAGACCGATTACAACTCCGTTGAATTGGCCCATAACCTAACCGAGGCTGCCTTCCATTCGCGCACCGAAGTCTGTGGTATACCCTCCGTCACCGATGGTGTGGGTTGTGTCCGTGATGACATAGGTTCCGGAGAATCGGCCAAGCCCTTTGATCTGCACCTTAACCCCTGCCCGAAGATCGGGAACGCCGATCGTTTTTCCCTTGGCTGTAATCAGTTCGGTCGCCTTTTGCCGCAGAATGTCTATGGCATATTTTTTTGCTTCTTTCTCGCTCGCAATCGGACGATCCACGGTAACCTCTTGCGCAACCTGCGGATCATTGACTCCAAGCATATTCGGATCTACGACTTTCTGATCCTTGAGGTCTGCGCGGGTGGCGGTTTGTACAATCGGTTTTTTGCTCTTCGGATCCCAACCCCTCACTGTCACTTTACTCACCTGGTCTGCGGTTCGAAGAGTAGGCTGAAAACTGATCAACGATACTCCCCACTCGAGGATGTAAGTGCGCCGCAAGACCTCGCTGGTTGGCCGAAAGTGAAAGATGACGCGGTTCTTTTCTTTGGTGTAGTTCATCGTCAGCTCGTAGCCGATGCGGCCTGCGCGCTCCATCAGGAAGACGATGGGATACTGATTGTTCATTAGCAGGTAGGAAGGCTTGAGTTCTCTTTCGCGAGGTTTGTTGGCCTTGATGTCTGCAGGATCGAGCTCGAGATTCATTCCCGGTGACGTCTTGTGAATTTGCTCGGCAATTCTTTTGACGAGGAATTCTGCGATTTCAGTATCGGTCTGATTAAGGAACGCGTGCGTTTCCTGTTCGAGGCGGAAGCGGTGGAAAAGGTTCAGCCCACGCACGGTCAATGTGGGTCCGCCTGACGCGGGAAAATTGGGCGAGAGGGTTGTTATTTCTCCGGTCAGCATGCGCTGCAGTTCGTTCTTATTCTTACCGTTCCCGAGGTAGCCCATTCGCAATTCGACATTCTTCCATGGGTTGAATATGCTTTTGTCGCTATACTTGAACGTTCGGTTGTCGGGGTCCCAGTTTGAGACTGTCATGTCGAATGAATCAATCTCAGTCAGACTATCTGAGTAGGTAATGCTTAGAACATCATTCGCCTCAGTTATGTCCTGCTTCTCGCCAACCTTGACGACGAAGGCTGGCACGTAGAAATCCTGGTTCCGATAAACGTCAACCGGCAGAACCTCCAGGCTGTCCATAATTAGGGACTCACCGCGGTTGGCGCGGGATCTGCAACGTAGTTCCGGGCGCGACTAGCCTGGGATTAACTAGATTGTTACCGTCGGCGATTAGCCGCCATTGGGTTGGGTCGTTGTATTCCGACCATGCAATCTGGCTGAGAGTTTCGGCTCGCCGGACCATGCGCGTTTTGGTGTGGTCGGCCGACTTCCTCGGCGTTTCTTTAAGTTGTTGCTCGATCGTCCACGCCTCCCGGAAAGTGAGGTTTAGCTTAGCCCTTAGCGGGATGCCGGAAGGGCTAAACAGAGTGAATTCCTCACTGACGCTTTCGACAACGCAAAAAAAATCGGTGGACGTTCCGAAGCAAAAAAGTCTTTGGTCGTGGCCCCAGGTGAGCGTACAGCGCGGCGGTGCATGCAGATGTCCATTAACTCTGAGTAATTGATAAACGAGCTTTGTTTGGCTGCGAACGTCTTGCGGATTGTCCACCATTCCAGACTCGGTAGTATCAAAGAAGAGTTCCATCGTGATCTTCTCCGCCTGGCCTCGGACGAACTGTTGCACCGGCGAATCGAGACCGGGGATCGCGATCTCAGCAAATTGTACGCTCTTGTTGACCGTGTAACGTTCTGGATTAAAGCGCGCGTGAATTGCGGTTAGCCCAGCTGCGGGCTCCGGAATAATTGTGAGTTTTTCCAGCCCCACTTTTATATCCTCGCTTCCGGGCGGAACGCCCGATCGTTAATCTTTGTGTCGCGCGTTCTTTCCTCCAAACGGTGTTGTTCGTTGTGGACCTTTTCCAGCACCAACATAACGATGCGCTTGACCTCCGCGGCGCTCAATGGTCCGACGCCCTCGGTTATCTCCAGGTCGAACACAACCTCGTTGACTTTCACGTCTGGACTCTCTTGCGCCATAAACGCGTGGCCGACCTTTCGAGTAAGGGTTTAGGAAGGTCTGTTTCAGCCAGCTTGCATCGCTCACAAAATTCCTGCCGCGGCGAATAAGCGATCCAGGCTAGCTAGGCGCCGACCTCCAGAATCAGGCCTTCATGGCCGATTTCCAGCGATTCGACCGCGACCGCGTTCTGGGTCGCATTAAGAGCCGGACCAACCCATTTTGTCGGAATGCCGCGCTTGAACTTCCAGACTTTCGCTGGTGTTCTCGACTCATCGAGCATGACAATTAAACCATCTTTCCTTTTGCCTGTCCCTTGGACAAAGCCGTTGTGCCACGACCAAAGATCGTCGTAGAGATAGATGACTCCATGCTTTAGCGTAATGTTGCCGAAACTGGCGCGGGTAGGAAATTTGTGGACGAAATCATTCACGCCGCCTTCCTTGATTTCAAACAATTCGACCGTTGCCTCTAACCCTGAGCACTCGGAAAAACCGGCGACCTTATAATTTACGGCTGCTGTAATCAACGTGCCGACTATGTTCGATGCATCGATCAGAGTGAGATAGAAATTGAATACCCCGAGCGGATCTGTTCTCAGTGCGGAAGCCATCTCATTACTTTCAGGTTTCCACCAGGTTGGCGGTGACAGGGTCTTGATGAATCTCGAACACCAGGAATTCCATCGGAGCGGCCACCGCAACTCCCACCTCGCATACGAAGCGGCCAACATCGATGACCGCAGGAGGGTTGTTGGTTTCGTCGCACTTCACGTAAAAACCGTCGGAAGGCTTTGCCCCTTTCAAGGCGCCTGTGCGCCAGATGGCTTCGAGGAATATGGAGAGCGAATGAACGAGTGTGCGCCGCAGGGCGAAGTCATTGGGCTCAAAGACCGCCCATCGGGTGGACACCTCGACTGACTTTTCGATCATCGACATTAGTCGGCGCACATGGATAAACAGCCAATCACTATCGTTGTCGCGAGCGAGCGAACGGGCCCCCCACACGCGGATACCGCGACCCGGAAAAGAGCGGATCGCGTTAATGCCAAACGGGTTCAGATTTTGCTGATCGAGATCCGTGATGTCGTCCGTCACGTCAGTAACGAATTCGAGTGCAGCATTTGCCGGCGGCCGGCCCACGCCAAATTGGTTATCGATCCGCGCGTAAACACCCGCCACGTGACCGGCGGTTGGCACACGGCGGGTAAGCCCTTCGATTTCGAGCGGGTCGGGGACTTTGAGCCACGGGTAGTAAATGGCACCGAAGCGAGTGAGAAAATTCTTGTTCTTCCAGTCCTGAAGATCACTGGCCATTCTTTTGGTTTCCGGATAGTCCAAAATCGCAACTCGATAGCGAAGCCGCTCACACTGATCGATCATTGCGCGATAGATGCTCACCGTATCAAGCGTCGGTGGAACCGCAGTGTCGTCGTCTGCCGGCGGTGGTAGTTCCTTCGTGTCGGGCCGCCTAGCACATGGATCGGCTGGAGGCGACTTTGGAACCGAGAAGGCTACGGGCGGCACGAAAACCGCGTCTGGGGCGCAGAGGATCGCAACCTCATCGACCTCTTCAATTAGACGCAGTCCACGGAAATCTCCGTCGCCTCCGGTAAAATCTTCGATCGACACTTCGCTTAGCCCGTCCTGTCCCCCCTGGAGTTGGACCGCGCCCGATGCAAGAGATCCGCTTCCAATGAAAAGTCGAGATCCAAGGGGAGAGTATTCGATGACATCTACCGTAATTAAGTTCGAGAGATTGTTGACGTGATCCGGAGCGTAAAACGGTCCTTTGGTGAGAGACAGCCGGTGATAAAACTCCTCCTCCACGGCTCGCGAGGGATCTAAGCCGGGGGTTAGTGTTACTCGAAGC
>JBEEIB010000680.1:0-12685 GCA_041167675.1 Verrucomicrobiota bacterium | reverse complement strand
GTTAGATGTTTTTGGAGGTGAGCTTCGTTAATCGGATAAAATCCTTCGTCCCATTCTTTCAACTTTTGCTTCAAGTAGATTTCCTTGAATTCCGTTCCAAAGACCTGATCGATTAGCGGATCGGTTTCGAACGCTTCCAAGGCATGAAGCAACGTACGCGGAAGAAACTTCATTCCGATCTCCCTAAGCTCTGATCGAGTGAGATCGTAGCAGTTCTGGTTGAGCGGCTTACCTGGATCGAGTTCTTGCTCGATACCTTCGAGACCTGCCGCTAGCTGTACCGCCGCCGCTAGATAAGGATTGGAGCTGATGTCCGGAGCGCGGTTCTCCACACAGTAGCGGTTCAGCGGTAAACGCAGCATGGCGGATCGATTGTTGCGCCCGTAGGCAACAATTACCGGTGCCCAGCTGATATCGGGCATATCACCCTGCGCGATCAGGCCCTGATAGCTATTGTACGTGGGCGAGGTAACCGCCGTTATTGCCGCTGCGTGCTGCAAAATGCCAGCAGCGAAATGGTAGGCTAGCTTGGACATCGCAACTCCATGGCTTTGCGCCAGAGGATTCAGATCCGCTTCCGGTGCGAACCGGTTGCTTCCCGTCTCCATGTCGGCCAAGGACATGTTGAAGTGGCACGCCGACCGGAAATCGTTGGCAAACGGTTTGGGGAGGAAAGTGGCCGTCGCCCCGATCTGCTCCGCAACTTGTTTCGCCATTAGCCGAAGAAAGATGAAGCGATCGCACATCGTGAGCGCGTCGGTGTACTTGAAATCGAATTCGAACTGACTATGACCTCCCTCCTGATCGAATGAGTAAAGGTTCCAACCGAGCTCATCCATGTAGTTAGACATCGGTTCGAGAAACGCCATTGATCCCATTGTCTGGTAAATATCGTAAGCGGGACAAGTTCCTCGATACCGATCGCGAGCAAGGATATGGCGGGAAAGCTTTTCATCGATTCGCAACACGTAAAACTCGGTTTCCATTCCGAGATTCATCTGGAACCCGAGCGCTGCTGCTCGCTGAAGCTGCCGTTTTAAGATCTGCCGGCTATCGTTCTGATAGGGTGCGCCGTGATAGTATAGATCGCCAAAGAAGTAACCAATTCGCTTATTCCACGGACAAACAATCAGCGTGTTGAGGTCAGGCAGTGCCGCACACTCATCCTCGTGCGGACCGATTAATCCCATCCCTTCCATGGCGCCGACAGTAAACAACTCCGACCCATGAGCCATCTTCTCAAATGCCGTCAGTGGGTTAGTCTTTGCCTTCGGGACGCCGTGAATATCGACGTAGGTTGAAAAGCAGAATTCGACCCCGGCAGCTTCCAGCCGTCTCCGAGTCGCGACAAGTTTCGCTTCGTCAACGACGAAGTTTTCAGGAGTTGCAAAGACAGGTGGTTCTTCAGTTAACATAGATTTTGAAAGAAGCTCGGATTCAGTCGTGGCAACTCTCGCCAGTAGTCTGATCCTAAAGGTGGTGTCTCTTGCTTTGCTCGTTCAATTAGCAGCGTTAGAGTGTCACCGATCTCACGGAAAAGGCGTTCGCCCTGTTTCGCAGTTGCTTGAGAAGGACTGCCGGTAACTCCACTGAGACTGGTCTGGGCCACCGGGTAGGAGAATACGCTGTCAGCGGTGCGATCAGGATCATCCTGCATCTTCTCCAGCCGAACCAGTTCAGGTGTCAGGAACAGCAAAAGATCGGTTTCAGCCTTGTTTGCATGCAGGTCCTCAGCATCGCCGATGAAGTAGTTCCAAATAGACGTACTCAGGTTAAAAGTATTTTTACCTGCGACCTGGAGTGAACCGAGGTGAGCCAACCGAATCTGGTCGACTGCCACCCGCATAGATGCATCGTTGCCGAAGTGCGAGTTAATCAGGAGCAACCGTTTCCAGCCGGTAGCAACGGACCAGGCGGCGATCTGTCTTAGGGAAGCAATGAAAGTGTCATGCGCCAGCGAAAATGTTCCGGGCCACTTTGTGGTGTGACCTACCGAAACCGTGTATGTGAGTGCAGGCAAAACCGGCACATTGGTTTTCGCAGAGGCATACCAACAGACTGATTCAGCGATAAGTGTGTCCGTGTTTATTGGTAGGTGCGGTCCATGCTGTTCGGTAGCGCCGAGCGGCAGAAGCAGCATTCCGCCATTCGCTCCACGGAGTGCAGCAATTTCCGGCCATGGCAGATTTTCCAGCCAAATAGGCTCCGCACCGGCCTCAACACAAATTCGCTCGAAGCGACCGTCAGGTGGACCAACGCTCATGGGATGAGAGAGACAGTCTGACGTTGTTTCCTGCTACTTCCTCGCGATCAAAGTCGATTTCGTTTCGCGCATCCGGATTTTTCTGGAAGTAGGTGGCGATCTGCCCTCCAGCAGCGAACCACGTCTGCTCTTTTTGCTGGATTGACCGAACTAAGCGCTCCAGAAGGCGAACTCGAGATGGCCGGCCGGACAGCCACGGATGCAGCGTCAGTACAAAACAACAGCCGTAGTCGTACATCGCTGCGAATTCCTGCCACCAAAGATCGAAGACCTTTTCGCAGTTTTCCGGAATAAATCCCCAGGCCGGGTCCGCGTTGAACGCGAACTGTTCCCAATCCTCGAGCATCCATTGGCCGGGGATCTCGATCAGTCCATTGGGATGGGTATACGGAACGTCATCTCCCATCATGCTGGCGCAGTATTGGATCTGATATTTTTGTAACAAATCCGGCGTCCAGGGATTGAGCTCGAACCAGGGCGCGCGATAGCCAACCGGGCGTTTGCCAGTGATGTTGGTCAAGATCTTGATAGAGCGCGCGAGAATCTCTTCTTCCTGCTCCTGGTTTAGCGTGATCAGTTTCTCGTGAAGATATCCGTGTAGTCCCACCTCGTGTTCGCCGGCAACGATTGCCTCCATCATTCGCGGGTGTTGTTCAGCGATATATCCCGGTACGAAAAAGGTGGCTGGTACATTGAGATGCTTCAGTAAGCCGAGCAGTCGAGGCACTCCGATGGAAGGTCCATAAGTTGTCTGTGAATAGGTTGTTAGTCGATTCTTAAGCGTCGGATCTTCGGACAGTGCGGTCGTCTCGCCATCAACATCAAAACAGAGCATCACACAACACTTGCTGCCATCCGGCCACCGAAACCGGGGTGGAGGTTGATAGACAGAATAGGATTTCATCGTAACGCCCTCTCCCATCGCGACCGATAAATCGCTGTATCGTCAGAACAAGCGCGCATACTTGTCCACTTCCCATTGACTGATCTGCTGATGGTAGTCTCGCCATTCTTCGCCCTTATAGGTAATAAACTCTTTCCGCAATTCGGGCCCGAGTACCTGTTCGATGAATGGGTCGGCCGCAAATGCTTCGACCGCCTCGTTCAGCGTTCGCGGTAATTCCGATATACCGCGTGCGGCAAGTTCTGCGGCACTAAGCTCATAGAGGTTCTCCTCTTGGGGCTCTCCCGGATCGATTCCGTCGCGGACACCTTCCAATCCGGCCGCCAAAGCGAGCGTCGCCGCAAGGTAAGGATTGCACGAGCTGTCCGCATTTCGCGACTCGACTCGGCCTCCACCCATCGGAACGCGAAGCGAGTTAGTCCGGTTATTTCTTCCATAAGAATTGAAAACTGGAGCCCAGGAATAGTAGGACATGAGCCCTCGACGAACCAATCGCTTGTAGCTGTTTACTGTCGGAGCCCAAGCGGCGCAAAGAGCGGGACCGTGCTTCAGAATTCCACCGATAAAGTGATAACCGAGTTCCGTAATGCCGAGGCCTCTCGAATCCTCTTCCGGTGGACAGGCAAACACGTTTCGGCCGGTCTCTAGATCGTAGAGCGACATATTAAAATGAGCGCCGCTGCCTGTTTTGTCGGCGAACGGCTTCGGCATAAACGTGGCAAGCAGGTTCTCTTCCGCAGCATAGTGTTTAGCCAGGTAGCGAAAAAAGATGTAGCGATCGCACATGGTCAGAGCGTCGGCGTATTTGAAGTCAAACTCGAATTGCGAGTTGGCGTCTTCATGGTCGAAGGAGTAAAGGTCCCATCCGAGTTCGTTGATCGCAGCAGCCACCTTGTCCAGCCAGGTGTACCGATCCATGAAACGTTTGATATCGTAACAGCTCTTTGTCAGGTCATCGTCAGGATTGGGAACCTCAAGTTTCCCTTCGTCGGTCAACCGGACAACAAACACTTCGCATTCGATACCCAGGTTCAAGCCGACCCCTAGTTCAGCGGCTTGGCGAAGCACCTTCTTTAAAGCGACCCGGGTGCTAATTTCGTACGGTTTTCCTTTAAATTCGTTGTCTGCTGGTAGCCAGGCTACCGCACGCTTCCAAGGGAGTATCATGACTCGATCGAGATCCGGGACGGAGCTGATTTCGTCGTCGTTCGGGCTTTGACCTAACCCATCCAAAGCATATCCGGTATAAAGTTCGGATCCGCGGGCGAAATGTTCGAAATGGTCAATTGGAACGACCTTCCCTTTCGGAACGCCATGAAGATCGACATAGGCGCCTACACAGTACTTGACGCCTTGTGACTTCAGTTTCTCCTGAATGGATTGGATTTTGTGATCGAGAGATAGGGCCTTTGTTTCCATGGGTGGCAAAATGGCGGGAATTAAATTGTTCTCGGGAAAAGCAGTTACTCGACATCGTCGCCCGCCTGCGTCAGTCGCAGGGTGGGAAGCTTATCGGCCGCGGTTTGACCAGGCGGGTGGATCAGCTCTTCGAGGCGTTGTTTCGCCGCAAGGAATTCCGGAGAAATGAATTGTTCGGACGTTCGCGGACGCGGCACCGGGACCTCAATCAGCTCCTCAACGCGACCGGGATGAGCCTCTAGAACCAGTATGCGATCTGCCAAGTAAATCGCTTCTTCCAAATCGTGAGTGATAAAAACGATCGTCACATCAACGTTCCGCCAGATCTGCAAGAGATAAGACTGCATTTGGCATCGAGTTTGGGCATCAAGCGCGCCAAACGGCTCGTCCATTAATAGAACTCGAGGCTGATTGGCGAGTGCCCGGGCAATCGCAACTCGCTGCTTCATACCGCCGGACAGCTGATGCGGATAGGCGTTCTCAAACTTGGAGAGGCCGACCATCGCAATCCATTGTCTCGCCTCCGATTCGCTCACCGACGGGGAGTGCCCGGTCATTTTCAGGCCGAACATGACGTTCCCTCTGACTGTCAACCAAGGAAAGAGCGTGTAAGCCTGAAAGACCATACCTCTTTCTGGTCCAGGGCCGGTGACCCGCTTGTGGTCGATGAGCACTTCGCCTTCACTGGGCGTTTCCAGCCCTGCTAGAATACGAATCAGGGTTGATTTGCCGCATCCGGAAGCCCCGATCACGCAAAGAAATTCGCGGCGATGAACTGCAAAATTGATATCCTCCAGAGCAATCACTTCTCCTTGCGGAGAGGAGAAGGTCTTACCCAGGTTCTTCGCTTCGAGCACGATCGGTCGCGACTTGAGTCGATCGAACCGAGCAGTGACTTCAGGGGATTGAACACGATAGTCTGGCAGCTCTATCTGCGTCATGTGGGTGTCAGCTCTGTTACGGGCGCCTCGGTCGAAGCGGTAGCTTGCCGCATTCTGGGCGGAGGACCCGGCTTCTTCTGGATCTTCGATTTTGTGCGAGATGTACGGGTGTATGGGAAAAGAACGCCGCGAAACCAAGCGAGAAATTGATCGGTGAAGAACCCGATCACTCCGATCAGGATGATCACTGGAAAGACCGCATCGAAATTGCGCCAGCGTCCCTGTGTTTCAATAAACTCAGTGAGCCCGGTCTTCACTCCGATCAACTCCGCGATGACCAGCCATGTCCAGGACCAACCGAGCAAGATTCGGAGATCATTATAAAGATCTGGTAAAATCCCGGGAATAACGACGTGAGAGAACAGCTGACGCGGCCTGGCTCCCAAAGTTTGCGCTGCTTCGAGCAGTGAGTGGTCGAGCTGGCGGGTCGTCTTTGAGATGACCAGCACCATCTGGAAAAAAGTACCGATAAAAACCAGGGAAATCTTTGGTGCATCATCGGCGCCAAAAGCGGCAACTAGCAACGTGCTAAATGCTGGCGCCGGCATGTACCGAAAAAAATCGGTAAATGGTTCTAGCAATTTGGAAAAGACAGAGTAAGTCCCCGCCAATACACCGATCGGAACACCGACGAGACAAGACAGCAGAAAACCGCCCCAAACGATCCGAATTGAGATCAAAAGCCGATCGAACAACGATAATTGACCAAGCGGATCTCCGTTGGTGAAGTTGTGCCATCCGGTCAATAGCACTTCGTGCGGCGCCGGAAGATAGGAGGGATTGGATGGCTGTCCTTGCGGGATGAGGTTGAGTAGCGGTTGCTCCGGAAGTTTTCGGACATCAAACGACTGGCTAACACTGGACAGCACCTGCCAGTTCTGGCGCACGATCGGCAGATTTTCGGCACTCAAAGGAGGCGCCTTAGGGATGAGCGCGCCGGTTGCAATTCCTTTCCAGATTTCGAAGATGGCAGAGTCATCTTCTCTTTGGTTGGAGCGAAGCCAACCATTGGCGATAGCCAGACCGGCCAGTTGTCGCAGTTTCTTCTGGTTATCGCGGCGGGCCATTAAGCCGCCGGTTTCGTTACCATTCGCGCGATCCTGGAGAATGGTCTTATTTCCGTTTCGAATCGCCTCTTGAAAAGTACCAAAAAATTCTTTGCTGACGTGATCTCCGGCAATGTAGACCGTCGAGACATCCGCCCGATCGGCGGAGACTTCCAGTCGCACGTCCGGATGCCAGATGAACGGGACGTAACTAACCAAGCACCAGAGCGCGAGTGGGAGAAGAAACGAGCACGCCGTCAAGAAAGTAACTCGGCGGACGTTAAGTCCTTCTCGAATCTTGAACCAAGGTTCTTTCGGGTTCATCCCGCTGGTGATTCAAGCATCGGCTTGAGTGGGGCGGCTTGAGACCCTCCCCACTCACGCCTCAAATGTTGATTATTTGCTGGCGGCCTTGGCGCCTACCGATCGAGAGTATTCTTCGGTTAAGCTCGGATCGAGATACCCTTGGAAATCGACGTGCTGTTTATACACTCCGTATTTCACATTGAAGTCGTCGACGACCTTGGTCGAACCGTAGATGGAACTCAGGCCATCGGCTCTCTTCCAGCGCTGCAAAGCTTCCTGCAATGTCAGAAGGTGGGTGCCTTTCAGGAAAGGTTCGTATTCTTCTGGTTTTACGTTATCGCGTGCGGCCAGAATTTTTAACGCTTCATCCAAGTTCGCCGGGTCCTGCATGTAGTCAATAATGCGATACCATACCTTCACGAATTTTGCCCAGTCACCGCGCCGCTTTTCCAGGTTTTCTCGAGAGACATAGATCAGGTCGTAGATCAACCCGGGAGCCTGAGCCGACGTGTAGATCGGCTTTGAGCCTTGGACAGTTTTCATCGCTTGTCCGGAGTTCGGCTGCCATGCGCAAATTACGTCGACAGCTCCCGCACCTAGAACTTGAGGCGTTTCATTGGTGGGCGTGTTGACCAACGTGACATCGGTTTCCTTCATTCCATTCGACTCCAGGGCGTTGAGCAAGAGCAGATGGTCGACCAGCCCCACCTCAACACCAATCTTTTTGCCTTTTAGGTCTTTCACAGATTCAATGCCGGGCTTGGCCACGATCATATCATTGCCGCTTGAGAAATCGGTGATGATGATGGCGACAGAGGGCTTACCGCCGGAGCCCGTCACCAATGCGTCTCCATTGGTCATGCCAACGGCATCCACCTTGCCGGTCGAGAACGCATCCATCGAAGGCGCATAGTCATACCACAAGAACTGCACATCGAGCCCTTCCTGCTTAAACCAATCCTTTTTGATGGCGATATCAAAAACTACCCAGCCAGGCCAATCGCTATAAGCGACCTTAAGAGGCTCAGACAAAGCGACGGAAACCGTCAATGGAATGACGCAGAGAAGTGTGACTCGGCGCAAGGCCGAGAAAAAGAGTGCATGAAGGCGATTCATAGGCGGAGAGGTTGTTGAGTATTACGAAGTCGTGTATTCGTAATACTTTCAGAGCACTGGCCGTGCCACCTGAGAGCGCCGCACCTTCGCTCGGTGCCGTTTCTTCTGTTTCTCTCTCACCACGGTCGATTCCTAGCTGAATCGCTCAGTTGCGTATTCCAGAACGCGCCGGTCCTGTCGTCTTTTTTTAGTAGGAAGGCTATTTTGCTACAGGGACGCAACGCTGGTACGAGGCGCAGACGCTACGGTAGCGTTTCTTTGGGGCCACCGCTGCGAGCGTTATCTTCGGTAGCGGCCCGAAGGGCCTAGGAAACACAGCCCAGGCTTTAGCCTGGGTTGCGGATCATTTTTTGCGTGAGGTCTGAAGGACCGCAGGAAGCGACTGTTTCGGCGCGTCTTTGCCACCATAGCGGTCGACACTAAGCGGCTCAAAATCGGTGCTAACCAGCGAGCGTAAAATAGCGAGATTTCCGGTGCGCCTAATTGATCTCTTCTTGAGGTCCTCCAGACCTCCGTGCGCGGAAAACGGAAGCACCCAGGCTAAAGCCTGGGCTATGTTTCCTTAGCCCTTCGGGCTGCCCGGCCGACATCAACGCCAAAACCGCCAAAACGCCGGAAAATCTTCCGGCGCTTTCACAGCCAAACGGGTTGGCGAACGCTCAGAATTGCAGGATCACGTCGACTCCGATCGTCCACTGATCGCGATCGGTGAGTTGGTCGAACGGGTGGGTATGATCCGTTATTGCCCGATCGTAACGAACCTCGGGTCGGATCATGAGACCTGCGATCGGTTTTGGCATCGGTGGTTTGATGGTGATACCTCCGGTGACTTCGAGGTAGGTCGTGGGACCCCCGCCAAAAGTACTCGGATCAGGAGCGAAATTATCGCCCCGTAGAACGTGCATGAAGTCATTGTTAGCGCGGAACTGGGCGACGAAGAATCCTTTTTCGTCCCGCCAAATCTCTCCACGGACCCCGAGCTGCAACCAATCATTGACCGCATAGGTGAAATATTGCGCCACCCCGCCACCCCAGGCCGGCAGCAATTGATCATAGATGAGGTTCAAATCAGTAATCGACGTAAGACATTTATTAATCTTCCAGGTCGTGGTGATGTCATTCTCAAATCGGTAATCGTGATTATTGTGAGGATTCTCCGGGCCGATATGGGTGAGCGCCAACGTCGTCAGGTTTCCGTCCAGCAGATTCAGACCGAACCCAGCCTCAACAGCGATCGACGTGTTGTTGTCGCCGACCATGTTGACGCCGCGATCGAGCCCGAAATAGAGATCGATCAGCGGACTCGCATGCCAAATCGCGAGACCACCAAGGTGAGATAATGGGATCCCGAAATTGAAAATGTAACTATGGGAGTAGAAAACGTTGGTCCGAGGATCCGTGGTTTCCGCCGATGAGAGGTCCTGGTACTTGCCCAGTTTCAGATCGAGGCCACCCGCACTGAGAATCGGCAAATGGAAACTAGCGCTCACTTCAGGAAAATCTGCCTGGATTCTGTCGTTAGTCGCCAAGTCCAAGGGTCCCTCCGCCTTGGTGTAGCGAGCATCACTTCCTTCCATGAACCAAAACTTAAAACCCCAATCAAAGCCGGTTGCCTTGGGATCTAGCGCGCGCTCAGCCACGATGGAAACCTGATTTAACAACGGCTCGTTCGCGCGGTCGGTAAACAGATGACCAAAGTTATGGTTATCGATGGGTGAATCCGGATTCCCGGTGATACCCGCCTCGATCCAGCCGTAAAGTTTGAATCGCGGTTCGGGCGGCTTAGGGGGTTCCACAATCTTCTTAGTTTCCTTGCCATCAGGGGTTGGCGATGCCGTGACGTCGGCGCCAAAGGATGGCAGACAATAACTCAAAGCGCAGACCGTGACTCCTAGAACAGACGCGGTCACGAGCCGATTTGCGACTCTCATCACAATAATTTCCTCCGAAATGTTGCAGTGGCTGGACGGGGGTCCATACCGGTTTGGTTAAGGTTAAGTAGGGCACCATATTACTAGCGTGCCCGCCGCTGAGTCGAGCAAGATGCTTGCCAGTAAATTGAGAAGATCGTGCAAACACCGCGATTTAGTATTTCTTAAATACTGCTGTCCAAGAGACTTGCGGTTTTCGTCTGCACGCAGCCCATCGTATGATCCTCCTTCTAACGATTCGATTTGTTATTCAGTTACGCGACTTACCTCTTCCCAATGGATCGCAATTCGCGAGAATCTGCTGCCACGCCCACCGGCCGTGGCAGCAGCAACCGATTATGCTTTCGCCCCTATAGACTCTATTAATACCGACTTTGACTTTTTCTTGCTGGCTCCAAGGAAGAAGATCGCGCCGTAGATGCCCCACAACGCCGCGATGCCGAGCGCGATATAAGGCTCTTTGAAACTCATGCCGGCAACCGAGAACGGTCCAACCAAGTAGAACAGCATACAGAGTAGATTGGCCAGCAAACCGAACACCGGCACAACCACATGCTTGAACCCGTGGAAGGAATGATGCTCGCGGAACGCGATAATCGCGATGATGCAGGTCATCATGTAGAGAAGAAAGGTGCCGAAGTTGCTGGTCAACGTGATAATAAGCAGGCTCTGCGGGATGGCCGCCCCGGTATCGTGCGGCCAGATCCCGAAACTATACCAAAGGTTCTGCGGAAGACCCTTGATGCTGTCGGCGCTCAGCGCTGCTCCGCCGCAGAAGTAGAAAATTACTCCGAAGATACCGATTACCGCCGAAATGACGGCAAGTGTCCAAATCGCCCGATGCGGGGTGAGGTTCTGCGTGTGAAGCACGCCCAAGTTACCGGCCAGCTCGTCGTCGCGACCCATCGCGTAAGTGACGCGGGCTCCAGTGTTGATACAGGCAAGGGTTGTCCCAATGAGCGCGAGAAAGACGGTGAGGGCTTGGATAAACATGAACCACCATCCGGCTTGAGCGCTGCCGAAGACCCAGGTCCCGACAATCTGCATCATATCCCCGATCGGCGCCGGCGACGCGGACGCGGTTACCGCCGTGTAACCGCTATTGAGGAAGTAGTTTGCTCCGAAATATTCGAACAGGTAGCAGAACGCACCTTGAATCACGAGTGACAGGAGTACGGCTCGCGGAATATCGCGTTTGGCGTTTTTCGCCTCCTCACCCATTGACGTCACCGACTCGAAACCGACGAGAATGAGAATGGCAATACACGCCTGAACAAGAACGAAGCTGAATCCGTGAGGGGCGATGACTGAAGCCGCATTGGGATGAAACTGAAATGTATCCGTCGGATTTTTCGGATCGCTTCCTTTGCTGACCGCCTGATCGGCCGCGTAAGTCAGCGTATAGTCCTTATCGGTTCCGTCAGCGTTCTTCTCGAAGACGTAATTTCCGTCTTTGTCTTTAGTCGGGGCGGTGGTCTCAACGCCTTTGTCATCTTTGGTTGTTGTCGTCGCGATGACCTTCGTTACCGGCGCTCCGTCGGGGTTCAAAGTGATTCCCTTCGAGCCCTCGTCGTGATTCACGCGATAGGCGATAGCGATCACGGTGAACACGATTAACGCCGAGATTTGAATAACGTTGATGGCCAGGTTCACTCCGGTGGAGGCGTTGACCCCAGAATACGCGATCCACGCAACGAAAAACGGAAAGACAATGCAAAACAGGACCATTAACAACGGACTGGGTACAGCCGAGCTGAAGACCGATGGCAACAGCTGTCCGGCAAGATATCCGACCAGGATGGCGGTAACAGCCACCATCACACCGGGATAAACCCAATAATAGAGATGACTTGCCCAACCAACGGCGAACTTCGCAATTCGCGCGAATTTAAAGGCTTTCGATTTCGATAAGAAAGCCTGTTCGGCGAAGAAATACGATGATCCCGCGCCGGGATAGAGCTTTGAAAGCTCGGCATAAGACATGGCTGTCGCCAAGCAGAGCAACAGCGCAAGCAAAATGCCGAACCACATCCCAATTGCGGCCATGGGCTGGCCATAGAGACATTGTTGAGCGAAGGTCAACCAAAGGAATGCGCCCGGCGCAATCAGCGCCATAGCATTGACGGTTAGACCGGTGAGGCCGAGGGTCGGCTTGGTTTGAGTAGTAGGGGTTTCTGGCATACCGCGTAGGTTTTCATGTAGGAAATCGCGGTCGGAGTTGAGCATCACCCGTGCCATCGATCGCAGATTTGAGTGTCGAAGCTTAGCTCCCCTCGCACATTATCTTTTGGAATCACAGAGAACTCGAGGAATGCCTCCTCCGCAGCCAGTTTCGTGTTAACGATTGTTAACCAGAGACCGGTTCAAGCCAGAATATCTAAAGGTCCTGTTGCCGGCCAGAAAGTCTCATCTGCTGATCATTTTCAATAAGCAAAGCCTAGGCACCTCGAAATTGGGTGAGCTGACAAGACCTGGACTGTCCGTATTTGACCAGAAACTTTCAACCGTGGAAAAAACTGTACAGTTGTTCTCGCCTGAAGCTCGAAAATGACAAATAGCAAATAGCAGATAGCAAATTTATCGGAGGCGGAGCGACGAGCATATCTAGATTGATACTTAAGGAGCGAGCATCGCGGAAAAACAGCCAACCGGCCGCGCCCCGAAGGGTTGCGTTCAAAGTGGGCCGCCGGCAAGGCGGTCTGGGCCAGACTGGCGGAAGGAGGGCGCATATCTGAGCCGATAACGTAACTGACGAGCAA
>JBEEIB010000679.1:0-12402 GCA_041167675.1 Verrucomicrobiota bacterium | reverse complement strand
TGCAGGGCCGAATGGAGCGCGGGCTGCGGCTGCTGGAAAAGGGTATCGAAGCTTATCGCACAACGGGCGCCGAGTTGGCACTTCCTTATTATCTCAGCATGCAGGTGGATGCGTGCACACGAATGGGCAGATTTGCGGAAGCACGCGCCGCCCTCAACGAGGCAATCACGCTGGTGGAAAAAAATGATGAGCGGTTTCAAGAAGCAGAGCTGTATCGACTCAAGGGCGAATTGCTGTTGGCTGAGTCGGAGGAACGACCCGTTGCGGAGGAATGCTTTCGTCAAGCGATTGAGATTGCCAACCGTTACCAGAGCAAAGCGTGGAAACTGCGAGCAACGACCAGCTTAGCGCGGCTCTGGCAAATGCAAGGTCGCCGCGAAGAGGCTTTCACGGCTCTCAGTACTGCCTACGGCATGTTCACCGAAGGGTTCAACACACCCGATCTCCTTGACGCCGCCGCCTTGCTCGAAAGTCTCGTCACCGAGCGCATGCGTGCAGAATTTGCCGCTGGTCTCAAATATGTGCGCGACTGCATCCCTCCTCCGATGGATGGGTTAGTGTCCGTCGATTGGCGTTACGTCCCGGCTTCGACCCTTGGGGGTGATACCATCGGCTACCACTGGGTGGACGAGGATCACCTCGTGTTTTACCTCATTGACGTCACGGGACACGGCTTGGATTCTGCCCTTTTATCCGTCACCGTGACCAACGTTATCCGTGCGGGTGCGTTATCCGGCGCCGACATGAAGCGGCCCGATCAGGTCCTGACTCAACTCAACGAGGCATTCCGCGGACAACAACACGGAAATAAGTATTTCACCATCTGGTATGGTGTTTACCAATCGGCAACGCGTACACTCACTTGGGCCGGCGGTGGACATCATCCCTCCATTGTGCTCGTCCCGGGAGAGCCGAAGCCGCTTGTGCTTTCCTCTGAGGGACTGATGATGGGCGTGCTTCGTGGAGTGGAATTTCCCGCCCAATCATGCCACATCCCGGTCGATGCTCGTCTCCTGATCTTCAGCGATGGTGTCTTTGAAATCTTCCGAGAGAAACGGGAAATGTGGAATCTCGCTGATTGCATCGCGTATCTTGCAGTCCTAGACAAACAGGAAGGTAACCTCATGGATCAGCTGCTGACGCACGTTCAGCGCCTTCGCGGATCGGCCCACCTCGATGACGACTTCTCCATTATTGAAGCTCACTTCCACTAGGCTATGCCTTCCGTTACCAAGTCTCCCTCTCCCTTTGACCGGGCGAACGCACAAGATCACAACTGATCCGCTGCCATGAACAGCGAATTCATCTGCCAGATTGTAGCCGACTTTGTTGCAGTTGTTTTTCGCGCAGAAGAGCCTAGTGCCAGGCCGAATGCCTTTGCCCCATTGCCTCGCCGTCCGAAGGATCTGGAATTACCTCACTGTCCCATCCGACCTGTCAGTTCGTTTGAAGAAACGCCACGACCGAACACTCCGCGAATTCTGAAGCCTGGGTTTCTAGCGGGTCCCCACTTTAGAGTGCATGATAAAGTGACGATTTACTCCGAACGTAACCATTATGTTATCGGTTCCGACTATCTTTCGTTATGAGCACGCGAAGAATTGATCCAGCGTAGAACAATGTTGATGACCGGCAAGTTACCGGCCTGCCTCGTTAGTATCTCGAAGCGAGGCTTTCCACAAATTTTTTCAAGAACCGAAGGAGGCGCCAAATGAAATTTTCTCACCACTCTGTTTGCTTCTGCCTATCCAGGTTCCACCGAGAACGGCGGATTCTTTTCGTCCTGCTCGTTTTTCTCTCTGCCTGCTCTCAACTGGCAACCGTTAGAAATGTCACACCGACACCTCCGAGTGTTCCGACGCGCAGTGGGATTAGCTTAGCCGACAAAAGGGAAGCAGATCGGAATCCAGGGTCCGCACTGTCCCGCGATCTTGATGTCGCATCGCGCGCCTGGACTCAAATGAAGGGCGATCCAGCCAACCTTCAAGCCCGACAGCTGTATAACTACTCAGTTGGCCGAATCGTCTCGCTCCTCCAAGCAACCGGGGATTTGCCGCGAGCGGATGCGGTCACGATCGGGACAGGATCAAATGTTTATCGGTTAACCTATGGCAGCGACATCCAGTACGTCGCTGATCCTCGCAATTGTCATTTCGTGCCGGCCGATGAACTTGCTATATCCGGCAAAAATTACTCACGTCGGGTCCGCCGCGATGGGGTCGGTGCGCCAGTCCTTGTTCGGTCCGAGGCGCCGATAGGAAATGCGCGCGCACGATTTCTTACTTCGGACAAGCTCTACTACGGCATGACCGCCGTACTGGAGTTCAAAAAAGGGCAGGTCAAACTGATCATGAAGGACCCTCTGGCCTCCGATCAAGTAGTTATTGACGGGCGCAGTTATTCGCTGGCCGCTGATTTCTCGATCGGGCCAGCTGCGCTCCTCGCGAACAACCGGCCGCAACGGCTTGGTTTTATTCGGATGATCAGGCCGGAGAAATATGCATACACGGCGAGGTTGGTTCGCCTTCAACCGTACGATCCAAAGAAGATTCCGGTCTTGATGGTTCATGGACTTCAGGACACCCCAGCAACCTGGGCACCGCTACTCGACGAGCTGCGAACGGACCCGAAAATCAATAAGCATTATCAATTCTGGGTTTACAGTTATCCCAGCGGTTATCCGTTTCCGTATTCGGCGATGCTTTTACGCGGAGAATTGGATCGAGTCGACAAGACCTATCCGAATCACAAGAAGATCGTATTAATCGGACACAGTATGGGCGGGTTAGTCTCTCGACTCATGGTGACCGATGCGAAATTGACTTTTTGGGACGAGTTTTTCGGCAAGCCCCCGGAACAGGTTCCGATGGATCCAGGGGATAAAAAGATAATTGAACCTGCACTCATTTTTGAACGTCGACCAGAAGTGAGTCGGGTCATCTTCATTTCGACCCCACACCGCGGGAGTACGATCGCCTCGAACTGGATCGGGCGTATTGGCGTTGCGTTGGTCAAACTTCCAATCAACTTGGTTAAATTGGGTGTGTCAGCCGGCCAGTACGTCGTTTCTGCCGATTCGTCTGCCAACAAGGCGAAGAAGCTGCGTATTCCTACCAGTATCGATACCCTTTCTCCGCAAAATCGCTTTGTTCGAACAATGAACAAGTTACCGATCGCCGATCATATTCCCTACCATTCTATCATAGGCGACCGTGGGCGAGGAGACACCCCTAACAGCAGCGATGGAGTAGTGCCTTACTGGAGCTCACACCTCGACGGAGCTCAATCCGAACGAATTGTGCCATCCGGTCATCCCGCCCATCAGAATAAACAAGGAATGGAAGAAGTAGACCGGATACTCAGATTGAATTTGCGCAACGCAAACGGGAAAGATGGCCGCGCCCAATCGTCCTTAATCCAGCTAGTTACCCTTCACCAGGGAGACGCTTTGATAGCCGATTGCGCGCTTGCCCATTTTTCTGGAGGCTGCGAATAAGGCGCTCACCGGCGAGGATGGGCGATACTTTGAAAAATGTCTGAAGCTGCTTTGACCATCACCAAAGCCGAATCATCCCAGGTTCCGGCATTCCCGCGCAGCTCCGACTCTATTATACGGCTTGACTCAGTTTTCATCGGTTAGCGGACAATCAGCCATTGAGAAGCGGCCGAGATGGAGGTCTCTGACCGTGGAGAAGGTTTGTTTGGGAATTCGCGTGCGCGACCAGGAAACTCCGCAATTGCGTGCCGACGGATACCAGCGAGAAATCTTGAGCCCGTTTCTTCGCGCGAAATCCTAAGTCTTGTGCTAGCCCGATATCGTCCAGCAATCTTTCCAATGCGCTCGCCAACGCAGATACATCCGCAATCGGAGCTATTATTCCCGACAACGGCGCCGCTTCAGCCGCCGGTAATAGGCATATGGAATCGTTGTAAAGAGCCTCCGGATATTTCCAAAAATGCCGGTGTTTTTCGAACTGCACCAACAACGCCGCGACGTGGCCGCGCATGTATTGTTTCATCTGGCTTCTGAAAGCGTCGCGATCCACACGATGCGAATGCCATACAACCGCGCGTGGCTGGTACGCAATCGCCATTCCCGCTGCCAACATCCGATACCAAAATTCAGAGTCTTCGCTGCAACCGGAGGCGCCTGCGCCAAGACGCTCATCGAAAAGCCCAATTCGGCTGAACACGTTCCGACTGAAAGCCATGTTTGCGCCCGCCCCAATACGCCAGACGGGGAGCGGCGGACCGGGTTGGAGAAGGGGCCAGGAGCAACAAAGAAAGGCTTGCATTCAATTGCAAATGCAAGTACCTGCTTGCATAGCTAAGTCCAATCCCAATTCAGTTCAACGCACCCGCTCCTACGGAGATCTTACCCGTCGGCGGATTCTCGAAGCCGCCGAAAGGGTCTTTTCCCGGGACGGTTTCCAAGGCGCGACCACTCGCGAAATCGCCCGGGAAGCTCAAGTAAACGAGGTTACCCTTTTCCGCCATTTCCGGACTCGGGATGAGCTGGTCCGCGAGACCATTTTATACAGAACCATTGCTCCAGAGGATCTTGTCGGCCCAAAAGCCCCTTGGCAGAGCGATTTAGCTGGCCAACTAGAGCAGTATGTCCGCAAATATTACACCGCGCTTTTGGATCGTGAATCGCTGGTGCGAGCCGTGGTGGGCGAGGGAAGACTTCTGCCTCCAGCTGTCCGCCAAGCAGTTTTGGAAAAAATGGCTCCGATGCGAGCCGCTCTGATTGAGCGTCTTCAAGCGGCCAAGAAGGCTGGATGCATACGCCCCAATGTCGATCTCGGCTGTGCGGTGGATATTCTTCGCGATACTGTCCATACCGGAATGCTTCGTCACACAATGTACGGCCCCGGTGACTATTCGGTTGACACCTATCTGCGGACGGTAGTGGCCATCTTTATTCAGGGAGTCAGGAAACCCTAACGCTTCCCGAAAGTTTGTTTGACCGGCTGCTTCATTGTCGTGATAGCGCAGGTTCTTCTATGAACAAGAAAGGATCTGACCGGCTTGTCTCATCGGCCCAAGATCTCACGGCAAGACGCGGAACCGGTGTGAGCAAACGTTCCAGCTAGTGCTGGCAATGCACTACCACCTCACCGGTGACCATTTCCACTCGGCGTACCAGGCTGATCATTTCGCTGTGCTGGACGAATTCTGCCGCCAACCGGTTGGATTCTTCCGTTTGGGGGTCGGTGTCAAATATGCTCACCGTTGCCCATGTCCCGTTGTCCGCCGCAACACAATAATAGCTCAAAAAACCCGGCATTTGCTCGATCATCGGCACAAAATCCTCGTTCACCATGCGAGCCACCTCCTCAATCGAGTCCGCCTTATAGATTCGGATGCTTGCGTACATATGTTTATTTTCTCTCCCTTTATTCCTCTCCAACCCGCAACAAATAAGCTGCTCCCACACACGTGATAATAGCCCCGACCGCCAGAGCCATGAGATCACCGGCGATGAAATCCCAGTGAGCCCGGTACAAATTGACGCTGCGAAAAGCGCGGCAAAAATGAGTTAGCGGAAACAGTTCGGAAAATATTCGCACGCTAAAGGGCAGCTGCCGGAGGGCCGAGAATGCGCCAGACAAAAGCATTATCGGAAGCAAAAGAAAGATCGAGAACTGAATAGCCTGCGTTTGAGTCTTTGATACTGCTGAGATCAACAGTCCCAGACCAAGCGAACATAACAAAAACAAAAAGCAGATGACCGATAACTTCAGCGGCTCATGAATTTTTATGCCAAAATGAAAGTGCGCAATGGCGATTGTGCTAGCGATGAGAAACAGCGAGACGAAGAGATAAGGCAATACTTTTCCGATCACAATCTCCGACTGTTGCAACGGGGTTACTAGCAATTGAGACAAGGTGCCGGCTTCGCGCTCCCGTGTGATCGTGCTCGCGATCAAGGTAACGGTGACCAATTGGAGGATCAGACCGACCATCCCCGGTACAACATAATTCACAAACTCCAGGCTTGGGTTGTAAAGAATCCGGGTCGTGACCTCCCAAGGAGCGAGAGCAGAGTTAAAGGCATCCTGGGTCCCTGGAGAAAGCTGCTCGCCTAAATTAATGACTTCGGTCGGTAGATTCTTGATGAGTTCAAATCTTTCATTCGCCTGGAATGCGCCCAAAGCCTGTTGCAGCAATCCCTGCACGGCCGGCGCAGTATCTGTATCGGATCCGTCCAGGATGGCTCGGATGGGGATCGGTTTACCGTCACGAATCGCTTGCCCCCATCCAGACGGGATCACAATAGCCGCTTCGCAACCGGCTTTGATCAGGTCACGTGGTCCGGCGGAGTCTCCGACCCATGGCTTCCAGATGAACGTGTCCTTGAGAGTCTGCAGCAGATCATGCAAATCTTTTTGAGTCTTGTCAGGGTCGTCGCTGCCTTCGACCAAAGCGGTGAAAATATCTTGGCCATGAAGCAGGTTGGCGAATCTTTCGCTTTCGCTGTCACCATCCGCGTTGAGGAACATGGTGGGTACATCGCGGATGGCCGCCCCGCCAAAAGCATGCCCAAATACAACGGTAAAAAAAGGTGGTAGGACCAGGATCAAAAGCAAAACCCGGCGATCTCTCCAAACATGAACGAACTCCTTGTAGGCGATGGTGAGAATCGCATTCCAGGAGTCGACGAAATTCACTTTGGCTTTGCCGCTTCTAGTTCCCACGAAGTCGGACCTCGGGGTAGAGGTTGGCGCATCGCGGTCGACCTTATGGGCAGGGGCGGGCTCAGCGTACCGATCCTTTAAATATTGACCGTGGCTGAACGCATTAAACACGTCTTCCATATCCGGCTCCACCCAAGAGTAACCGAGCCACTTCAGGTCTGGGAACGGCCAATGCCGGTGCCATTGCTTGAGCAGACCCTGCGGATCCTGGGCCTGCAATCGCAATCGACCACTTCGCAGGTCAACCCCTTCAACCCCGGGGAATTTCTGCAATTCCAACACGGCTGACATCGCAGGCTCAACGTGAACCTCAAGCAGATTTCCCCCTAAATGCTTTTTTAGATTACCCGGCGATCCTTTGGCAACCAAATGGCCTTGCTGGATAAACCCCACTTCTGAACAGCGCTCCACCTCATCCATGTAATGGGTGGTCACGAAGACAGTCGTTCCTGACTGAGTCACTTTGTACAAGAGACCCCAAATTCTTTGGCGATTGGGCGGATCGAGACCAGCAGTCGGTTCATCCAGAAACAAAAGCTCCGGCTCATGGATCAAAGCGCAAGCCATCGATAAAAGCTGCTTGTATCCCCCAGACAGTTTTCCTGCCCTCGCTTGGGTGTAGCGTTCCAGATCCATTTCTGTAAGCATCTGGGAAACCCGATCGTCGAATCGGTCCTTGGGAACACGATACGCCCCGGCGAAAAAGCGAAGATTTTCGCAGACTGTCAAATCGGGATAAAGGCTGAATCTCTGGGACACGTACCCGAACTTTGACCGAATGCGAAATCGATCTCTCCAAACATCCAGGCCGTCGATCGACGCGGTTCCGCTCGTTGGCTTAGTCAGACCGCAGAGCATCCGGATGGTCGTGGTTTTACCCGCTCCATTGGCGCCGAGGAAACCGAAGATTTCGCCAGTGCCGATTGACATCGAGATGTTGTCGACGGCAGTCGTCTGGCCAAATTTTTTCGCCAGATCTTTAAGAACAATTAACGGCGTACGCATGAATTCCTGCCAGGAACTCGGATCCGAAGGTGCTTCACAGCGCGGCTAAAAGGTTGCCGAAAGCCCGACCCGAACGTACGGCGCCCAGTCCGAGGATGTTACTTTGAGGCTCGCCCGATTAAAATCGAACCGCCGATACGGTACGACACCTCCTTCGATGTCAAGGTTGACGCCATTCCAGATTGCCCAGGTCAGTCCACCGCCTCCGCGGACTTCCCAATAGTCCAAGATCGCATTGTTGAGTTTTTCCAGTCGAACGGAATGACCAAATTGGTTGTCCATACGAAACGTACCGGTCCGCAGATCAGCTCCGGCGAATAATGTAATTTTGTCTGTGAGGCTGAATTGCAGCTGCGGTCGCGGCGCAACCCCGTCTATCAGCCAACGGTCAGATAGCTTCCAGTGAACTCCGATTGCAGGAATCACCGGCACATTCGAGTTAGGATCGATGCTAAGGCCCGCAATGAAGATCAAATCAGGAGTCTGAAAATAGGATGCCCCGATCGTGATAGGAATATTAAAAAGGCGAGGTGTTGCGTGCTTAAAACTACCATAGATACCCGGATGGGCTTCGATCCTAACCAGAAGAGCCGAAGTGAGCTGGATATCCGCTCCGATCACAGCATTCAACGCGTTCATTGAATCCGGAATCGGCGTCACGGGACTAGAAGTATCGAATGCGTAACGCTCCCATTGCACGCCCAACCGTAGTATAAAATTGTTCCGGATCTGATCGGATACGACAAGGCTCGCGGAACTGTTGATTTCCGAAAAGTTTCCATAGTTCACGCGGCCGTGCGTGGCCGCACCATCACCAATATAGGAGCTTTCGGCCTCGAACTCATAGGAGAAGGGTGAGACCGTCGCACCGCGTGACATTTCGGTTGGCCGGGGAGCAACCGAAAGATTCTGAGCATGGATGCTCGACAACGGTAGACTAGCCGCGGCTAGGAACAAGACGGGCGCAGAGCGCCTGAGCGAAGAGTAGACATTCATTTGTGGTACGGGCTCCTTCCCCCCCAACCAGATCTATTTACCACGAGGCGTGTCCTTAATGAAAGCTCTTACGTTCGTTTGTATTTCCCGCATCATTGCGGCACCCGAGCCAAGTCGCTCCGCTCCACGCAGTCCTCCCAGGGCAGCCGAGGACACAAGGTCGACACGCCAAACCAAGGTCGCCTCGCTTCCGTCTACTTGCACCGGCCAGAGCTGATGCAAGGTCACCGCGACGTAATAACCACCACTGGAATAAAATCCGAGATCCGCCGTTTGCCAGCCATCCGCTGCGCTTCTTGCATAAAAAGCGTCCAGACTTACGGCGGCTAGGCTCACGGACCCGCGCGCGCCGCCGTGAAAGAGCTGCCAGGAGAGAGATGGCGTCAGCGAACCACGCCCTCCCCCAATTGCCGTAGACGAAATCAGCGATGAGAATTGCGATCGAACGCTGCCGCTTTCCTCAAGCAAACGCGCTACTTCATCCGCAGCGAGAATGGTGGAACCAGATGTCTGATAGGGCGGCTGTGCAGCAAGACCGCCTGAAACAAAGCTTTTGGCCCGTTGCGCCAACACCTGACTCCAGAATGCGACCACTGGCGCAGGGACCGTTCCGCCGCCAGCTGCACCTCCGCTGGTGTATTGCTTCACCTCGGCGCTGCTAAGTTGCAGCTTCGAGGCGTCTCCGGGAAGCTTCTCAGTCGCGTCGACGAATGCTTTAACCGAAGAATTGGAGGGGGCGGACGCAAGGTTTTGAAAATCGTTGGGACTCACCCTCGCAGAAACATCCTCCTGGAGGTACACTCGCAATTCGGGATGCTGGGTTGGACGCCACTGCTGAATTAGGCCAACGGTAGTTTTGGCCGGGGCTCGCACGATGTACGCACTTTCCGCCGACCCCCCTCGCGCAAACCGCATACCTGGTCCTTGAGAAGCCAAAACATCACCACCCCCTAATTTGGCTAGGTCGGCATTTTTGAACACCGACAATGAGCGTAACTCGGTGATCGGGTCCGCGTTGGCGGTTAACCAGGGCGCTAGCGCTCCGGCCAGGATCATGAGAGCGATGCCAAGACGTTTGTTGGCCTTCATAACTGGGCTATTTTGGTTCTAACAAATCCTCCGAAATTCGATTCTAACGTCCCAGACTCTACACTGCTACCGCCCCTCCGGATAGTTCCTTCCATATCCCAAAGGATGACTGCACTCCCATCCCATTCATGGCGAGACACTTGCGCTGACGAGCACTGTGCCGCCTTTCCGTCTTATGCCTTCCGACTTCGCCAACCGCCGGTAATTTATCTCGAGATATCGAGGGGGCTTTGTCGGACAGGTCGGCGTATTTCCCGATTGCGCACTCCATGTTCGTATTTCGCGTCCAATCAGCCATTTGGAATTTGTTATCGGTCAATGCGCGCCCTTGGTCTTCGGCCGTCCCTATGCTAAGCATAACGGAATCGTATGACTCAGCGTCGCGCCTCTCGTCAGCGGACAACGGCCGAAACTTCGGTATCCGTCGATTTGCAGATCGATGGAACCGGCACGGCCAGTATTGACACCGGTATTCCTTTTTTTGATCACATGCTGATACTGCTGGCGAAACACAGCCTTTTCGATCTGCGAATCGAAGCGCGGGGCGATCTTGGCGTCGACTTTCATCATACCGTTGAGGACACTGGCATTATCCTAGGGCAGTGTCTAAATGAAGCTCTTGGAGAAAAGAACGGGATTCGACGCTATGCATCAATCCTCTTGCCGATGGATGAAGCTCTAGCGCAGGTCGCAATCGATTTAGGGGGGCGGCCATTCCTCAACTTCCGAACCGTCGAAACCCCCGGACCGATCGGTAGCTTCGATTTCGATTTAGTGGAAGAGTTCCTTCGAGCTTTCGCCAATAACGCGGCGATGAATCTCCACATTGAGATACGGTACGGCCGAAATAATCATCATATGGCCGAAGCGATCTTCAAGGGGCTGGCAAAATCATTGGATCAGGCGTGCCAAATAGATCCGCGGGTAACCGGTGTGCCGAGTTCTAAAGGAGTGTTGTAACCGCAGTGAACATGCGAAAAAAGCCACGGCTGGGCCTGATCGACTACGGGTCTGGTAACCTACGTAGCGTGACCAAGGCGTTGGAATCGGTTTGGTCGGAGATTCAAAGGATTTCAACCGGCCCGATTCCGCAAGATCTTGACGCTTTGGTTCTGCCCGGCGTTGGATCATTTGGTGATTCTGTAAACCAGCTGCATCGAAGACAGCTGTTCGATCCGATTCGCAGCTGGTTGGAAGCTGGAAAACCATTTTTGGGAATCTGCCTCGGATATCAACTTCTCTTTGAGCACAGCGAAGAATCGCCGGATATACGAGGCCTAGGTGTGTTGGGTGGAGAGGTGAGAAGATTCACGGGCCCCCAGATCAAGGTCCCCCAAATTGGTTGGAACACGGTGCACTGGAGCGCGCAAACTCTGCAGCAATTTCCGGAATTGCCGGCTGATCCATTCGTCTATTTCGTTCACTCGTATTATCCGGTACCGGTGGACTCAAAGGTAGTCGCGGGAACAACCGATTATGGCGGTCGATTTGCTTCTGCTATTGCCAGAGACGGCCTTTTAGCAACCCAATTTCATCCGGAAAAAAGCCAAACAGCCGGTCTTAAGATACTTCAAACCTTTGTCAGTTCACTCGCATGATCCTTCTTCCCGCTATCGATCTATTGGACGGCCAGGTGGTTCGGCTACGACAAGGCCAGCTCGACCAACGTACGGTTTATCCGGAAGATGCTCTCTTTTATGCGTCGCGCTGGGAAGAAGAGGGCGGTAACTGCTTGCATGTAGTAGACCTGAACGCCGCCTTTACCGGTGAGCACCGCAATCTTAAGCTGATCGAAAAACTCGTTTCCAGCCTCAATATTCCAGTCCAAGTTGGCGGCGGCGTGCGCTCCCTCGCTGCTGCTCAGGAATTCCTGGGAGCAGGCGCCGCAAGGGTAGTGGTCGGAACTCGTGCAGTTCAGGATCGAGACTTTCTCGACGATTTAGTGAGACAATTTGGTGGAGACAAAGTCGCGGTCAGCGTTGACACCAAGGGCGGGAAAGTCGCAGTCAAGGGCTGGGCTGAGGTCAGCGAAGTAAACGCCCTGGAATTTGTTCGGCAGATCGATCGCGCGGGGATTGGATCGGTGATCTTTACTGATATCGCTACCGATGGAATGCTCTCGGGCCCCAATTTCATTGCCTTGGAGAAGGTGCTCGCGATTGCCCGTTGCGAGGTGATCTCGAGCGGAGGGGTCGCTACCATCGAACATATCAGACAACTAGCCGCGATTCCGGGATTACACGGAGCGATTATCGGCAAAGCATTATTCGATGGTACCGTCGACCTAGCGGAAGCGGTGGCGGTCGCGAACGCCGTATCAGACGCTAAAGGAGCGGTCTGACTCGGAGCAGAAGCTAGAAGCTAGAATCTGGAAGGCCACCTCAAGAGTTGGCGACTAGCCAGCGGTTAGCATTCCAAGCGCCGCTCGATTATTATTGCCTGTGTCTCTGCAAAAAAATATTTCCCGGGGATTTTGACCGGCATGGTAACGATCTGACGCCCTGAGCGTCGTTTGCGGTAGACGCATCGGTGTTGGGCAGATACTTCAAGCCGGTTTCTAGATTCCGGATTCCGGCCTTCCAGATTCTAGCTTCTGGCTTCTGGCTTCTAG
>JBEEIB010000678.1:0-3223 GCA_041167675.1 Verrucomicrobiota bacterium | reverse complement strand
TATTCCAGAACGCGAAGGCCCCCTCCTACGCTGTGCTGCTTGTCCCCGTTGGTCACCTTGAGCATATGAAGGCGGAATTCAGTGAAACGGACGTTGGGTTTAGGTTACTTGTCTTCAGCCGTAAAGTTGGGCTGTCCTATTACGAAGCGACAGTTGTCGAGAGGTCCAACGACCACGGACCCTCTAACTATTTCATACGGAAAGTTCCTATCAGCAGGTTCTTTAATGAAGAGTCCAAAAGAAAATTCCAGGTGCAGGCTACTGAGGCCATCTTGATGGTAGATTCAGCATAACAGGAATACGAAGCTGACGTACTTTTGGTCAAATGGCCACTTTCGGCGGGAGCCAGTGGACGATTAACGCAGCCGTAATCGTCCATTTGATATCCGAGAACTTGACATCGCCGATGGCTATTGGTCCTCGGGTCACCGCAATGGAGAGTCGCGAAAGCACAATTGAATAATTGAATGGCGTTGATGAGGTCACATCCGGCCCAACAATACTTACCCCTCCGTTGGTCCCAATTGGTCTCAGAAGCGCCATCAGGTAGTTGTCGGGCCTGGCTCTGCAGCAAGAACGCGATTAATGATATTCCGCCGGACCTTTGACAATCTCGTGAACTCGACGTTACGCAAGATGTCCAGTTCGTTGGCATCTCGGAGTATCTTGACCCACTCCTCGAATTGGTTGTTGCTGCCTTGTCCTGATTCTAAGACAGCTTTGACGACCTCGAGGGATTCAGCTGTATCTAATTCGACCAAGCACCGGAAAGTCGCGAGGCCGATACCCG
This sequence comes from Verrucomicrobiota bacterium, assembly GCA_041167675.1. GTDB lineage: Bacteria > Verrucomicrobiota > Verrucomicrobiia > Chthoniobacterales > JAFAMB01 > DASTDH01. The sequence goes on along the minus strand of JBEEIB010000678.1, from coordinate 2,433 downwards.
AAGCCACAGTAAATGCGTGCATGAAATCAGCCAACAGCGCCACAGGGGTTAAAGCAAGGGGCTCCGGCTTTCTTTGCGCCATACACTGGAGAGCTTCCATTGCCGCTAGACGAACCTCTTCCGAATGATCTAGCAGTCCGAGATGGAATGCCAAAAAAGTTTCCAAATTCCATGGTGCATCACCAAGAGCTGTCATCAGCTCTTTCCGCTCGTTTCTTGGACCCCTGAGCAGTCCGTCAGTGCGAGGTTCCTCAAAAAACATGACTCTGTCTCCTTCAGGCGTTTTCATTTCAGCGCAAAGTGGCCTGTTGCGCCACCCCTTTTTCTCAACAAGGGGCTTACCTCGGCTAAAGAGCGTGAATCGTACATGTGGATTAAAGCCGTGAAAAAAACATTTGCTTTGTTTTTAACGGCATTTTTCGGACAAAGAAAATGTCTAGGGATTAGAGAATGATCGCTCCTAGCATCACAATTTGTGAAAGTTTTCGAGGTGATTTTGGAAGTTGGGTTTTGTCACAGCTTCGTTTCAAGTTTCCGATTACGCGTGCCGGGCACTTGCCTGGAACCCTCGTAAAATAGGCAGTCGCGATTCTGCACACAGTTTAGATGTAGGCTTCCTCCCTGCGGAGGTTCGACGAGCATGAACATTGGTACGGGCATTCTTTCCTGGTTGCTCCTTGCATTCCTGGCTCTAACTTCCGCGATTCTGTGTATCGCTCCGCCCTCCCTCGGCGGATGGTTAGGAGTTCTCTACGTCGGCACAGTCTATGGACTCTTGCTCGGAGTTTATTTCGTCGCCTGTCGCCGTATTCGCTCTGGACCGAGACTCGCCACTTTGGTGGTTGTCTCTGCGGTCGCCTGGCCGATTGCATATTGGGGCGCGTTCGGGGCGGCGAGGTACCACGGAGACGCTATCGATCCCACGCCTACTCTCATTGCTTTCGGAGGTGTGCTGGGTGGTGTTGCCCTGCTGATACCTGTTCTTTCACTCCTCAAGCCTTCGTCGGTCAGCTGGCCTGCTGCACTCGTCAAGGCGATTTTGGGGATTCTGCTAAGCGGAATCGTAGGCGGGATTGCTTGGGAGCTTGGGCCTACTCTGGGCGCAGCAATCTGGAGTCTGCTTCCAATAACGCCTATTGCCCAGGTCAGGCCGGAAGAGTCTTACGGTATGGCTGCACTCTTTTTTGTCTGGCAGCCGATGATCGCGCTGTTTATCGGGTGGGCTACTTCCGAAAAGCAAACGTCTGTTCGAATACAGGGCAGGGTGGGGCAGTCAGAGGTAAGGGCACCAGCGCCTCACACCAGTAACGGCCTCGGTCGCCGAGCTTTTCTGCTGCTGCTCGCCGGTCTTGTGATTCTCTCGTTGACGCGAATAGTCCCAGTCCGCCTGCGCCAGGCTCACCGCGAACGTGTCGCCGCGAAGAAGAGAGAAACCAGGCCGACGTCCGTGGATCTTCCCGTAGCGCAACCAATGAGCGAGGAACAAGCCTTGATCCTCAAGGAAATCGGAGATTATCAACCCGGTCATGTTCTCAAGAGTAGCGAGATGGTGTCCCACGAGAAGGGCTTTGAAAGCGCAGGCAGTGTGTACTTCCGTGCGCTCTACACGAAAACCGGCGAGCAGGTTCTCCAGGGGCCGGTCGCGCCCAAGCAATATATCTCCGCTGTCGTTCAGCAATACCCCAACAGCGCGTGGGCCCAGTATTTCGCGGAGTATCCCCAGACAATGTATATCTCGCCTGACGATCCAAAGATGCACGCCCTCGTAACACAATTTCAACAACAAGGTAAGAAGTAGCCAACTCGAGCGCTCCCCAGGTCAAACCTCGAATCCTCTTTACTACATGTGGCTTAGTGGCAACTGTGTCGTCACCGTCGACTACCGCACTTCCGACGAAAACCTTGAGATCGTGCGAGCGTATCTCGAAAAATATCCCAGTTCGATTCCCTGATATTCGACTGTCTCCGAGGGTTAAAGTTACGAGCACGGCAGCCAGGTGCGGACTTCCACGAACACAGGGAATGAACGCGTTGTTTTGACAAGGAATCCGCCTGATTAACGTTAGCGCTTTACCGGAGAGGTGGCTTCTAGTTTTCGGTACGCGTCTGTCAATTCGGATGAGATGTGACTGCCTGTCCTGATTGCCAGTTAACCGTCACGCAAAGCTGCCTTGCGGATCTCCTTCACAGAGATATTCTTTAAGCCGGAGAACAAGCGGGTGCTCGAAAAACACTTGGCCAACTGGGCGGAATGGTCTCGAATATTGCGGGGCGCGCTCGATGTGCGAAGACCCTTGCTTTACCTTGCGATTGCTTCGCTAATCGTTGTGATAGTCCATCGTACGAGAGTTTGATTTCGATACTCTGATTTGGCCCACTAGCGATCATCTCATTTGGCCCACCCCCCTGTAGAAAGCCCTATACCGTAGATCT
>JBEEIB010000677.1:0-4516 GCA_041167675.1 Verrucomicrobiota bacterium | reverse complement strand
TAAACCTCGGCCGCATTCGTTCCGATATTGATGCACTGTGGAACTTTGCGCCCCACGATATCAGCATCATCCAATACTGGCTGGGCGATCCGGAGCCTGTCTCTGTCCACCGCGTCGGCATGGACTTTATTCAGAATGGCATAGACGATGTTGTTTTCCTTAGCATTGTCTATCCCCAGAAGATCATAGCCAACATTCATGTAAGTTGGCTCGATCCCCAGAAAGTACGCAAGATGATTGTCGTGGGTTCCCGAAAGATGGTCGTTTATGATGATGTTGCGGAAGATAAGATTGCCATCTACGACAAAGGGATCGACAAGAAGGCGATCCTCGGTCAGAACATGGATTTTGACAACCCGCGTCCGGAGCAATTCAGCTATCGGAGCGGAGACATTCTAATGCCGCAGGTTCGGTTTACTGAGCCACTGCGTTCGGAGGCGGAATCCTTTATGGAGTGTATTCGGGACGGCAAAAAACCGATTACCGGGATACCGCACGCGCGCAACGTGGTTGCCATACTAGAGCAGGCAGGAAGGCGTTAGGAGGGTCGCCTATGGGGCACACACCAATGCAACCGACAATTCGGAAGGCGAGCATACTCGACGTAAGCTTTGGCGAACGAGTCACGGTCGTTGAACCGGTAAATCTATACGGTTGCACTATCGGAGACGATTGCTTTATCGGGCCGTTTGTAGAAATCCAGCGCGGGGTCGTCATCGGTAAACGATGCCGCATTCAATCTCACGGGTTTGTCTGCGAGCTCGTGGAAATCGGTGACGATTGCTTCATTTCTCACGGCGCGATGTTTATTAATGATCTTTTTTCAATCGGAGGCCCGGCAAAGGGACGGCGCGACCTGTGGCATTCGACGAAGATTGGTAATGGGGTCAGCATTGGCACAAATGCGACGGTTCTGCCCGTATCGATCTGCGATCGGGTGGTGGTGGGGGCCGGCGCCGTGGTAACAAAGGACATCGCTGAGCCGGGTATATACATGGGCAATCCCGCGCGCCTGCGACGGCGTTTATAATCATTCAACCGGAGACGGAATAGCATGAAAATTCCTTTTGTTGATCTGCACGCACAGTATCTCGACATCAAGCCTTCCATCGATGGGGCCATTGCTGAAGTTATCGCTAAGTCCGCGTTCATTCGAGGGCCGCACGTTGAAGCATTTGAAGCGGCATGGGCTGACACCCTTGGCGTCAAACATTGCGTTTCCTGCGCGAACGGGACGGACGCGCTCTACATCGCGATGCGGGGTCTGGGAGTTAAGCCGGGAGATGAAGTGATCACGACGGCACACTCCTGGATTTCAACTTCGGAGAGTATAACCCAAGCAGGGGCGCGGGTAGTCTTTTGCGATACAGACTACGACACATTCACGATCGACCCCAAGCTGATCGAGGCGAAGATCACATCGCGCACGGTAGGCATCATTCCAGTTCACCTTTTCGGGCAGGCCTGCGACATGGATGCCATCATGGCGATTGCGAGCAAGCACTCTCTGTGGGTAATCGAAGATTGCGCTCAAGCCCACCTAGCGCGATACAAAGGGAGATTTGTCGGTACCTTCGGCAACGCTGCGACTTTTTCATTTTATCCGGGGAAGAACCTAGGCGCCTATGGCGATGCCGGTTGCCTTGTGACCGGCGATGACCAACTGGCGGACTGGACGGCTACCTTTGCAAGACACGGCGGAAAGGGTGAGCACGTTATGGAGGGCATAAACAGTCGCCTTGACGGCCTGCAGGCGGCAATCCTTCTGGCCAAACTTCCGCACCTCGCTTCGTGGACTGAAGCTCGCCGGCGCGTAGCAAAGCGCTATACAGCCTTGCTCGAGGGTATCCGGAAGATTCAGACCCCAAAAGTGGCCCCCAGTCGCGACCACGTATATCATCTTTACGTCATCCGCACGGATGAGCGTGACGAGCTTCGGAGGTATCTTACCGCGGCAGGTGTTGCCACCGTTCTTAACTACCCAAGAGCGCTACCATTCTATCCCGCGTACGCGTATCTTCATCACCACCCTGAGGATTTTCCGGTGGCGCACGCAGACCAGTCCCGCATCTTGTCTGTTCCGATTTTTCCCGAAATCGCGGATGTGATGATATCCTACATTTGTGATAAGGTCGCGGAATTCTTTGACCAAACCGGAGCGACGGCGAATACATCGATCGAATCGGCCTCTCCCAGCTACCTCGGGGCATAAGGAAGGTTAGACCGGGTGTAAGCCTCCCTACCTCTACTAACGTCACTCTTACAAATGCCTCCAGTTTTAGCGTTGCTACTCACGTTCGCGTTCACTTACTTCCTATTTTGGCGCGAGTCCCGGGAGAAAAGCAACGTAAGCAGTGCCCTCTGGATTCCGCTCCTCTGGTTCTGGATCAGCGGTTCAAGATTCGTCTCTCAATGGCTTAATCTTGGCTCGGGAGCCTGGCCGTTCGAGGAGGACGGAAGTCCGCTTGACGCTACAGTATTTTTCTCGCTTATCATCAGTGGGCTCTACATCCTAAGCCGGAGACGAGTAACCCTACTGGAATTTGCCCGAAAAAATCGATGGCTGACCATTTTCATCTTGTATTGTTTAGTCGACATCCTCTGGTCGGACTACCCTTTCGTTGCGCTTAAGCGATGGATCAAAGTCTTGGGGCATCCAATCATGGCGCTGGTAGTTCTCACAGATCCCGACCCGCAGGAAGCTTTGCGAAGACTTTTGAAGAGAACCGCCTATTTTGTGGTGCCTTTTTCAATTCTCTTCATCAAATATTATCCGCAGTACGGTCGAGGCTTCGATCTTTGGAGTGGCGAAGCAACTAATCTAGGTGTGACCCACGGTAAAAACGAATTGGGCTACGACTGCATGATTACGGGATTGTTCTTTTCCTGGAACTTCCTCCAGGCTTGGAAGATCAAAGAGCGCAAAGCCAGGCTGAAAGAGCTTCTCCTAAGCGTCGGCTTTCTTTGCATGATTGGGTGGCTGCTGCGGATGTCATCCAGCGCAACTTCATTAATGTGCATGATGGTTGGAGTTTGCACAATCCTGGTCCTCGGCCTGCCGTTTGTTAACAAACGGCGCATCGGGATTTATGTGGTTGTCGGAATCCTCGCATTCGCTGTGGCTGAACCGCTATTTGGAATTTATGGAAATACATTGCAGGCTCTCGGCCGTGATGCCACCCTGACCGACAGAACTGAGGTCTGGCACGATGCGTTGCGACTTCAGCCGAACCCGATTTTCGGAGCCGGTTTTGAAAGCTTCTGGCTGGGAACCCGGCTTGACAAGCTTTGGGCGAAGTGGTGGTGGCGACCCCTTCAAGCTCATAACGGGTACATTGAAACCTACTTGAACCTGGGGTTGGCAGGTCTTGTTATTTTGGCCGGCGTAATCATCGGAACGTTCCGGAAGATAAGTGTTGACCTCCTGCGGCGATTCCAGTTTGGCAGACTTCGATTGGCCTTCCTTTTCACTATTCTGGTGTACAACTTCACGGAGGCGACTTTCACAAATATTCACATCATCTGGACCGTTTTCTACCTGATTGCCATTCACTATCCGAGAGCGCGAAGCTTGCGGGTCCAAGTCACTGCGGCCCCATCGGTCAAAGGAAATTTGCCGGAGCCCGTGCCCGCTGGTGAATCCAGAAAGTTAGGCCACGTCATGGCGGCGAGAGACGGTCGCCTTACGACGTAACATCGGGTGTTAGAACCACATTTCCTTGGAGAGTGCTGCTTCGTTGTTCGGTGCCGGGATGTGGCCAGGAAAGACACGGCTACAACTACCTGTCCGCCAGAGCCGTGGTGGCGGAAGCGTAACCCTCCAGCGCGATGTTGCGAGACAGTCTCCAGAACCGCGAAACAGTTCGAAAGTAAATGTGGCCCCCCAGTGAATTTCGGAATCAAGATGAGATACGTACTTATAACTTCCGCCAGAAACGAAGAAAAGTTTATCGAACGCACAATCCGTTCGGTCGTCGCGCAGACCAGCCTGCCCGAGCGCTGGGTCATTGTAGATGATGGTTCGACGGACCGCACGGCGGCTATCATTGAGAACTACCTGGAGACTTGCCCATGGATAGAATTGCTCCGGCGACCGAACCGGGCGGATCGCAGCTTCGCCGGAAAAGCTCATGCCGTTAATGCGGCGTTCGAGCGCGTCAAGCACCTTCAGTTCGAGGTGATCGGGAATCTGGATGCGGATGTTTCGTTCGAGCCAGATTACTTTACATTCCTGATGCAAAGATTTTCGGCAGACCCGGAGCTCGGCGTGACTGGAACGCCGTTCACCGAAGAGGGGTATGACTCAACTAAAGACAGCTTCGAAGGTGAGAATTACGTGGCGGGGCCATGTCAGCTATTCCGATACCGGTGTTTTCAGGAGATTGGCGGGTATGTCCCGAACCGAGCCGGTGGAGTCGATTGGATCGCGGTCATGACCGCGCGTATGCAAGGATGGAAAGTGCAGTCTTTTTCCGAAAAGCGGTTTCATCATCACCGAACAATGGGAACCGCCGAA
>JBEEIB010000676.1:0-5344 GCA_041167675.1 Verrucomicrobiota bacterium | reverse complement strand
GATGGGGCAGTAGCTGTCCCAATGGATCCCCGGAAAGAGTGCGAGCGGGTGATCAGCCACTGGAAATCCTAAAATGTCCTGCTCGGCTTGGAGCCGCTCTATCAGTGAGGGTTCGTCCAGGGGGACGTTGGGCAATATTGGCTTTTCGTCGCTCGCTAAGAGCAAGCCCTGACCAGCGATGGCGGGCCATTGAGCCAATTCCTTGAATTGCCAAAATTGCTCGGTCCGCGATTGACCGAAGGTGTCGAACGCCCCCGTCCGAATCAAATGGTCCATCTCGTCGGTGGACGGCGCCGTTCGGTTGTAAAAATCACTCATGGATTTGTAGGGTTTACCTCTCTCCCAATGCTCAAGCAGTCGTTGAGAAAGGCCTTTGATTTGAAAGAGAGGCACGCGCAAAGCGTTGCCTTCCGGGAAAAAATGATTCCGGGACCGGTTCACATCTGGCGACCGGAAACCTAGTCCAAGGCGGCGGCACTCGATGGAATAGACTAACTTGCTGTAGAAGCCCTTTCCGTTGGTCAGGACGGCGGCAAGGAACTCGGCAGGATGGTGACATTTCAGCCAGGCTGCTTCGTAGGCTTCGACTCCGTAGGCGGTGCTGTGAGCTCGGCAAAATGCGTATCCTTGGAAACCACAGACTAGCTTCCACACGGCCTTGATTTCATCAGGTGTTCGGCCCGTTGTTTGGGCAGCTGCGACAAACTCGTGCCCGATCTCGATTATTTTCTCCTGCTGGCCCTTGACCAACGCCCTGCGCAGGATGTCGGCGCGCCCGGCTGGGAGGCCGGCAAAGTCTTGGCAAATTTGGAGGATGTGTTCCTCATAGGCGACGACGCCATAGGTGGATCGCAGCGCCCTCTCCAAGCTGGGATGAACATAGTCGACCGGCTCCAATCCCTGCGCTCGCAGCGCAAACTGCTCTTTCTTGAGGTTGTTGGCGGCTCCAGGGCGGATGACCGAAACAATGGCAATCAAATCGTCCACATTGTTGACGTTGACCATCTGTTCAAGCGTACACATGGCGGGGCTTACGATGTGATGGACGCCACGCGCTTCGCCGGCCGCGATCATTTGCCAAATCTCCGGATCGTCCCAAGGCTCGAGTCCTTTCAGGTCCACTTCGATGCCTCGCGCCGCGATCATCCTTTTTGCGTCTCTCATCACCGCAAGCCCGCCCTGCGCCAGAATGTCCATTTTGATTAGCCCAATCGCCTCCACTTGCTCCATGTCCAAGTGCGTTGTGGGATAGCCTTTGGCGCTCGTAAAGAGAGGGGTAAGGCACCTCACCGGCAAACGGGACAATACAACTCCGCAGGGGTGCATCTTCGGATTCTTCGGGAATCCATCAAGACGATGTGCCAGTCGTAAGGCTGTTTGATACGGGTCTTCCGAGAAATCCAAATCCCTGCATTCCTGACTCTCTTGTACCGCCTTTTGAAGTTCGCTCGCATCCGTCCAAGGAAGGCGTTCTGTTATGCGACGGATCTGATATTCGGAAACCCCCATCACCTTCGCGATGTCGGCGAACGCGCTCTTTCCGCGATAGGTGCTGAATCCGCCGACGATTGCGGCGTGTTCCCCATACTTTTTGAAGATGAGGTCCACCACGTCATCCTTTCGATCATGGGCGAAATCGATGTCGATATCCGGAAGCTTGTTCAGCGCCATGCGGTCGCGGTTGAGGAACCGCCTGAAATACAATTCAAACCGGATCGGGCAAACATCGGAGATGCCCAGGCAGTAACAGACAAGACTATCCGCCGCACTGCCGCGAACGATCCACTCGATCCCTTCCGCTTTGCAATCTTCGAGAATTTCCCACGTCAGGAGGAAATATTCCTCATAACCAACCTCCGCGATGATACTCAGTTCCTCTTCAATCTGGGATAGTACCTGCCCGAGCATGCTGGGCTTTTGCGCGTAACGGCGCTGGACTCCTTCCATGGTAAGTCTGCGCAGAAAAGCATGCGCGCTGCTTCCACTAGCAGGGTAATACCGCGGAAATCGCAGGCCTCCCAACTGGAATTCAAAATTGCACTGCTCGGCAATTTCCACCGAATCTCTGAGTGCATCGACATAGGGGGCCAATTCTTCGGTGGATGGAAAATGGAAATGTCCTTTTCGCTTCTGGGGATTGCGTTCATCGAGCAAGGACAGCGTGCGAATGGACTGCAAGATATTGAACATCGGTCGTTCGCTCGGATCGGCATATCTGATCTCCGGCAGCCAGCCCGCAGGCCGCAAAATCAGTCCCTCGCGTTGCCCGACCTTCAAGGCTCGCGATGGCTGTGAAAGAGCGGCGCAGAGATTTTGATATCCGATCGCGTCCTTCACGTAGGCGATGAACGATTTGCCGTCGGCTACGACTTCGGCCGCGATGATAGGTTTTATGCCCGCCTGTTTGGCCTGCACGAAAAATTCTACCGCGCCGTGCAGATTGGCATCGGTCATGGCCACGGCCTTGCATCCATGGGTGTTGGCCAGTCTTACCAAAGCTTCCGGTTTCAGAAGCGAGTCCATAAAGCTGAACGCCGATTTGCAATTCAGGGCTGCCCATTCAAGCTTTACCGGCTGAACCCGAAGCTTGGGTAAGACCGGTCCAGCTTTTCTTTCCTGTCCATACGACTGCAAAAACAGGTCATGCCCGCGCATGATGGCGCCATTGCCATAGCGGGCTTTAATGCGGTCGAGTACCGGAGAGAGCCTTCGGCGTTGTGCCGAATCGAAGCCCGCATTTAGAAGCGGCAGACCGCACTGGAAAATGACTCCATACACCCCTGACAGCTTAACTGAAACCAAGCGGAGCGAGACTCGTCGCTGCCAAGCCTTTTTGAGCAGGCGTGAGAGAACAGAATAACAGTCGGTTTCCAGATCGGTCGGCTCCTCCAGGCTTTCGCTTCGTCGGCAATCGTCGAAATCGTTATAACGAACCCGGACCTCGATGGTGCGAACCGTCTTGCCCTCGGCTCGCACTTTGCCGAAGAGGCAATCAGTTATGGACCGGAGTTTGGCTAATACCCAATCCTCATTGGTAACGTCTTCGGCGAAAGTCTCCTGAGAACTCCAACTTTTTGCTGCAGGGGCCTCCGGAATAACAAGACGATCGTCAATGCCTCGGGCGAACTCCCAAAGCTGGCGGGCACCCTTTCCGGCGAACAAGGAAAGTTGCTGGGGTGAGACTCCTGCGATTTGGCCAATACGAGCGAGACCTGCCTGATTGAGCGTTTTCGCCATCGCTGGCCCAACTCCGGGCAGCCATTTGTTTTCCAGCGGATACAGAAACGCTTGCTCTCGCCCGTCCTGGATCTCGATGAAGCAGGATGGTTTCTTGAGTTTGCTCGCCACAGCGCTCACCAGCTTGTTTCGGGCAATGCCCTCGGAAACCGAGATTTTCAGGCTCTGTCGGATCGCGGTCCGAATGACCTCGGCCACCTCCCTCGCAGAGTGTTTGCGGTTGCCTTTGAGATCGAAATAGCCCTCGTCGATGCTCGCTACTTCGACGACCGGCGTGTGGTCGTATGCGTAGGAAAACATGAGACGACTAAATTTCTCATATTTCTCAAAATCGCCCGAGACGGTGATGAGGCTCGGGCAAAGTTTCCGCGCTTTTGAGGTAGGCATGGTGGTGTAGATGCCAAGTCGCCTGGCCTCGTAACTGGCGCTGGCAACGACTCCTCTCTTTGAACCGCCCACTGCCACAGGCTTTCCTCGGAGCCTGACATCAGCTGCTTGTTCGACCGACGCGAAGAACGCATCAGCATCTAAATGGACGATCATCGCCGTCGCTTCTCATAGTCGGCGTTTGTCCACCCTCAAGAGCGCCCGAAACACCCCTTGGATCACCAGTTCGTGCGCAGGAATGAGGTCGGGATATTTGGAATTCTCTGCGCGAAGAAATGGTTTTCCTTTTTGGACTAAAAACCGCTTAAGCGTCGTTTCTCCGTCGATAAGAGCGGCCACGATGTCCCGATGGTTTGGATCACGAAGTTCCATGATCACGAAATCTCCGTCGACGATATGAGCATCGATCATCGAGTCGCCGCGCACCTCAAGCGCGAAGGTTCGCGCATTTTTGGGGACTTGGAGCGTGTCTTCATCGATCGATACGCAACGATCGGACTGCTGCTCTTGATCTGACGGATTGCCCGCCGGAATCATCCCCAAAATGGGGATGTGGACACAGTTAACCGGAGCCTGCCCAGGCGTCGTCCGCGACGATGTCGCGCCTCTTCGAATTACCTCCTTCTTCCCAAGGGGTTGAAGGCGCTTTCGTGCGGCGTGTGATCTCGCTGAATCGATGTGACCTGGGATATCCCGAAGCAGCGGCACGACACCATTAACGGCACAGAAATCTCTGCTGAAATCCGGAACGACTCGGTAGTGTTCAATGGCGCCCATTGTGTTCAGATGAACACAATGTGGGAGAACCGTCAAGTCCGACGTTTTCAGGGGCAAAGAAGAAGCCCTTGAGGCACAGGGGGGATGGGATGCTTAAATCATCGCGAGGCGAGGCTCACGGCAACACCATTGATGAAAAGAGCTTTGGCCCGGAGCATCCCAGCGTGGCAACAGGCCTTAACAACCTGGCCGGGCTGCTCAGCGCCACCAACCGGCTGGCTGAGGCCGAGCCGCTTTTACGGCAAGTGCTGCGAATCCTTGCTGAGTTCGGGCATCGCACGGGGCACGAGCATCCACACTTCCCCACAGCCATCGATAATTACGCCGTACTGATTTCAGCGATAGGCTTGAGTCAGGACGCAATCGCGGCACGCGTGCGCTCGGCGATCGAGGGCGAGCCGGAGGAGTCGGCCTGAAGCCAAGCGTGCACGGCCCCATTTATCACTCCAGGAAAGAACGAATATCGAACCCAGATTCGCTTAGCCTCGAGGTGCAAGCGATGACTGATTTGCTGTGGTCCAACAAGATCGGAGGGTCGAAGTCCTGAACGTGGCTGGCCCAGACCGACAAGAGAACCATTGGAGTATTCCTCGATACGCTCAGTGAGCTTGCCTACAAAGAGATTAAGAAGAACGGCGAATTTGTCGTGCCCGGTTTTTGCAAGCTGGTTAAATTCCAACAAAGGTACGTAAAGTCCCACTCAGTTTTCTACAAGTCCCGGTGACTGAAGCACATAACGCGGTTCCGCAGCCCCAAATTTTTGACCTCTTTAGGGGGTCAATTTTGGGGGTCGGATTCCGACGTTATCCTGCAGCTTTTCGTCCGAAAAATCGTCCAGGGAGAAGTGCCAGTTCACCGTATGCTCCAATTCCGCCTCGGTAACACCGCGGGAAATGCGCATCATCCTGCGGAGTCCGATCGTGCAGCCGATGCCGATGATCCC
>JBEEIB010000675.1:0-10445 GCA_041167675.1 Verrucomicrobiota bacterium | reverse complement strand
GATGAACAACGATACCAACTCTTTATCCGACGCCGTCACGAACGACGAACACGTCTACACGGTCCATAAGATCTGCCAAACCGTGACGACTGAATCGCGCGGTGAAACGGAAGAAAAGTGCTACGTGCGCGTCCTTGAGACTGTTGAGGGAGACGTGACGGTCACTATCAACCTGGATTCTTTGGCCCAGATTCTCGCGAACAAAAAGCTTTCTTCCGCAAGTGGCAAGAGCCGGTTGCTCCACGGATGCGTCACCGCCATCGCAGCCGACGTTCGCCGCACCCGGCAAGATCTCTATCGAGCAGTCTGAATTGTCTAACCTGCAATCGCCGGGGCTAAAGAGAAACCGGAGAATTCTGCCGGACACTTTACTGATCACCGAACACCCATCGAGCGATCAAAATTCTGCTAAAGCACAGACGCAATTGACTCAATCGATCAACCAAATCGCGAGGAGTCTTGCAGATTAAGTTTTATGCGACGAGGTGACCGTCGTTCAGGTGTCACCAGGGGCAAAGAGGTTATTTCTCCTTCGAACATGCGGGTATTATCTGATGAGTGCGACCAAGGATTTGTTTTTTGAACTCGTCTACAATTTTCAGTCTGAACGATGGAACGAATTTGAATTGTCGAAGCTCTCCATGCGAGAGCTTCAGGCCCTGGCCAAACTGCTTGGCTGCTCTGCCTGCGGAACCAAGGAAACGCTCGTCGTCCGCCTCTTGGCGCAGCGTGAACTGCGCTTCAAACTGGCTCCGTTTACAGACAACCCAGGCGAGCTGGCTGGATTCTATCGACGCGAATCGTTGCGCGACATGTGTAAAGAAGCCGGGATTTGGCGCTCGGGCAACAAACGCGCTCTTTCGGCAGCCCTGCTCAATTGGCGGGATCGGTGCCGAGCACGCGGAAAAGCATTCTTAGCCGAAATGCAATCGCAATCCAAAGACCGTCCGCGACAGTTAACGTTCCGGTTCTAAGCTTTGCCCACGCCTCAAGCGTCTCTTCCAAACTAGGATCTTACCTAGCCTATCCTCCTACGGCCAGCTCGGCCCTCTAAAGTGACTCAATCGCGGGCAACGATGCCTTGGTGAAGCGCACCTAGCTTTTTCTAGTGGGTGTAATTCATCTGCCAAAGTTAACTAGCCGCCCCGCGCCTGGAAATCACCAGGTTGAGTCTATATAATCGCCACGCCAAGTTTCTGCAGGATCGCCCAAGAAGCCTGAATAGGTGGAAAGCGGGACCCGGCTGCGGGTGGCCGCCGCGAGGTTCCGAAGCGCGAAATGCAGACGATCAGTCGGCGTGGGATCCGGAAGCTGGAATTCTGGATCCTCCCAAAGCCGTCCGTCCGCCGCGAGTTTCACATACGAAGAGGAATCGACCGAATCTATGCCGAGTTCAAAAAGCCTTGAGACCAGCTCCGGTTTTCCAAGTCCAAAAACGTGCAACGGCCGAGCTCCGATCTCCCCTTGAACGGCCTCAATCATGCCTTCAATGAGCTGGATGTCACGCGCTCGCGGCACCAGACCTCCGATCGCAAAGCCACTAAAGGAGTGGGCGGCGAGCGCGGCGGCGCACTGGCCGGCGCTTTTTTCGTCCCAGGCCTGGATACAGGCAAAAAGCGGAAGGCCTGCGCCGCGGCGACGGTTATTGAGTGCCCAGAGGGCATTGGCGATCGTTAGTTCCTGTCGCCGTGCGGCCTCTGTTGGATCCGTTTTGGGCGGGATAGGGAAATCTAGTGTGAAAGCCAGATCCGCATGAGCCTCCTGGAAGTCGAGAACCTCCGCCGGGTGCAGGCGTTCGATGCCCTCTTGCGCGGGAATCTCCAACACTCCCAGCCCTTGTTCTTCCACCACACGCGCTCCTTCAGAGAGGGCCGCAAACCCTCCCGAATCGATAAGAAGTGGAAGGGCCGGGCGTTGCTTCATTTGCCGCGCGTAATGCAGGCTGACCATCACGGCCTGGCTCAAACGTGGCAAATAAGGCTGAATCAACCCGTCCAAAGGGTACTTGGATCCGAATGTCGACACTGGAACATAGGTCGGATAGCGGATGATCCCGTGGGCGGTTTTGAGTTGGCGACGGGTTTCTGACATAAAAGTGTTACTGTTCAAACGAGCGATCGAACCACAGAGTGAAAAGGTCGAAGTATTCCTGGTTTGAATGCGTCATACGCTCGGCCGCTGTGCGCAGTTCAGGGTCCCGGCCATGCAGGCGCACAGCCAGAATGTGTTTGCACACCTGACCTTTGGCGTGATCCGGGCAATCGCACCGCAGCCGGACGGGCGAAGCGCCCTGTACTGTGTGTGGCTCCAGGCCTCCCTCCACAGTCCAGGACACCGCTCCCCGAGATTCAACCGAAAGCTCAAGAGCGCGGCGCAAACGGTACGGATCGACTTTGAGGTCCAATCCCTGCGGTTTGGCCCGGAAAAACGGGGCCAGCACTGAATCAGTGCGTCCCGGCTGAGCTTCCAACAATTCCGGTGCTAGAGCGAGCCACTTCAAAGCACGCTTTCTCGAAAGGCCGCCGAGTTCTTCTAACCGGCTGAGCGGACACACGGCAAGATCTGGCAGGTTGGCAATGCCAGCACGCATGAGCTTGCGTACCCACTTGGCTCCTACCCCTGGAATTAACGTCAAGGCCGCCGCCTGTTCATCGACTCCATTGAGAAGCATCTGGCGCAGAAGGTGGATCCTGGAAGGTTTCTCTTTCTCCCCACTCTCCGATAACCCATCTTCGCCAGCGGGCTCTTGAAGATCTTCGATGGCCCCTGCTGCCAACAGGAGCCGGTCCATGGATTCGAGGAGCCTGGACAAGTCGAAAGCATAGGAATCATATTGTTCTCCTACCTTCTCGATGTCGCCCGACTCGCTCCAGGAAAGCAGTGCGGCCGCAGTCTTCAACGCGACCAGAAGGCGTTTACCGCGCTTTGAGATCAGACGGCTCCAATCCCCTTGCGATCCCTGAAACATTTGTGAGCGGCACCGAACGAGGCGATCGGCCAACGATTCGAGTTCCTCGAAGTTAACGGTCAGGACCGGTTCGCAATCATCGGTACACGCCGCGGCGACGAGCAGATCGAAATGGGTAAACTTCGGTTCCTGGGAAAGGAATCTTTGCAAGGTCAGGATTGTCGCGGGCCGGAGCAGATGCCGAATTGCAACGCGACCCAAAGGTGTTGCTTTTAAGCGTTTCTCGCCTGGCTCCTCCTCCTTCTCCGGTTCCGCCTGAAACAGCATCCTGGCGCTCAGCATGTCATTGATCGCGTTGTGCAAAAGAGGGCGCCGTCCTTGCAGAGTCGCCAGCGAAGAATCAAAGACCCGTTCAAGCTGAACAGGAGAGCGAGCCAGGCCGGATTGCACTTCTACCAAGATTTGTTCCGCAAGGGCCGCCGAATCCGTCATCCCCGATTCTATCCTCTCAAAACGCCCGCCTGAATACCGATGAGCATCCCGATCCCAGGATGGAGCCATCAGTAGCACTTGCCCGGATTGATCGAGTCCCGGCCGCCCGGCCCGGCCTGCCCTTTGCCATACCGTGTTAACGCTTAGCGGCGCGAAGCCTGAGCCGTTAAACGTTTGCAGATCATAGAGAATAACTTGCCTGGCGGGGAGATTGAGCCCCATCTCCAGGGTGCCGGTAGCCACCAGCACCTGGGTCTGGCGACCGCGAAAAGCATCTTCCGCTTTTAGTCGTTCCGTGCGCCCTAGGCCCGCGTGATGGTAATCGGCCCGCAATCCGCGCTCAGTAAGGAATCTGGCGAGGGCCTCTGCACGGCGCCGGCTTTGGACAAACACCAGGCTCTGGCCGCCGGCTTCAACCACAGAGCGGGCCTCCGACAAAAGGACTTCCGGTTTCTGGTCTGCTTTGCGGTATCTGCTGATGCGCCATTCCAGAGGGACGGCTCGCCACTCGGAACCAAACTCGACTCCGCCCAGCCACTCGGCGAGTTCCGAGCGGTTGCCAAGCGTCGCCGATAAAGCTAAGACGCGGCAGAACGGATTAAGCCGGCGGAAACGGGAAAGGGCCCCTTCCAGCCGGGCCCCCCGCCCGCGGTCGCCCAGAAGGTGCACCTCGTCCACAACGACCAGGTCGACCTTCGGGATCCAGTTCCAATGCGAACGCCACGTCCGCGTACAAACATCCAACCGTTCCGGCGTCATGATCAGCACTCGTGCATCCCGGTACGGCGTGGGAAACGCCTGCCCTCCCCTGCCGTAGTCACCGGTAAAGATGCCGACCTTGACCCCTGCAAATTCGCTGACCCAGTTACTGGCCAGTTCTTCGGCGAGAGCTCGCAAGGGCGTCAGGTAAAGAGCACGCAAACCGCTCTGAACGGTTCGCCGGATTGCCTTCTTCGCCAGCCAGGTTTTCCCACTCCCGGTCGGCATCTGAAGAACGCAACTGAATCCGGAAGTTAACAGTCCGCAATCCACCACCTGTTGCTGAGGTGGATTTAACGGCGTTTCAGGTCGATTTTTTACTCTGGTATCCAAGCTGGATTACTTGGCTTGTTGAAAGGGCCGATTTCTAATTCCATCCGAGTTATGCGCTCTTATAACATCGTTTACAGAGGTTGGCTGCATCTAAAAATCCGCGTTTGGTTAGCGCAAAGAGTGTACGATATCCTACCTCCAAAAGCCAGATATTTAACTAAATAAATGTATGTTATAGTTCTGTCATAAGTGTTTCTGTTTGCAGCTTCTCCAGGTCGTGTTTAACACGAGTATCAAGTGAAGTTCCATGACCCCCTTGGCGACTTTGTTCGCTCGGAGAGGGATTCCCAACCGATGTCCCGACCGTAATGCTGGGTGGAGCGGACCCAGCGGAAAGGATCGGCTAATTGAGCCGAATGGATCTGGATCACAAGCAGATCGAGGATTTGCTTCCCTTCCTGCAGCATTTTGTCAAAACGGCCAAGTTGCCCGACCGAGAATCTTCGGAGCCAGAGGTTGTGGGAAGGCCCGTCACATCGAAGTCAATCTCCCGAGTCGCGTCGAATTTGCCTTTGTGGAAAGACAAGTAAACCCCGAAGAAACGTTTGAATAAAGCTGCCATTGCGTTATTCAATGGCACAGGGATGGATTCATACCAACGAACCGCTTTGAGCGGAACTCTTATACGCTGGCGCAAAAATCTCTGGGCTTGGAGCGATCATTCTCCGGCCCTGGACGTTCGAGATTCGAGCGCCACCGGATACTATAACTTCCGCATCCGGAATCGGCGGTGGATCGAAGTGTTGGTGCGATTAGCGCGAGAAAAAGAAGCTTTGCACTGGGTTAGTCGAGGCGGGTATAAAATTTCGCTCAGCGGGTATCACTATGGGCCGATCGTCGTTCATGAAGACGGCCGCATGACCCGTGCTAGCCAAAATGGGAAAGTTATACCTGAGGTGTACCTGGTCCCTATCGCCGATTGGGACGCCCATGATCAGTGCCTGGCTGCGCAGTGGCCTGCCACGGAGCACAACGCCATCGTCGCTAAGGCGAGTTGGCCGAGGTCCTGAGCCACATGCTCGAAGTGATGATCGAGAACGCACGGAAAACGAACCTTCAGCTTCCAGACAGGTAGTCCCAGTTGGTCGGCCGATCCAATCAGGGGTAGGCTATTTGTGGAAGAGGTGAAGCAAAATCCTGTTAACCGGCCGATTTTCGGATCGCGTCGATTGCACGACATCAGCGCGCTCCAATCGATTCGCCTTTCGTAGTGTTCCCCGCAAATAAAGCCTAATCCTGCAAACTGATGCAAAACGAATGCGTCTTCAGCTCTGACAGGCGATACCGGTATCTGCTCAAACACAGTTGCAGCCCGCTCTTTAAGCCGAATTTTTGTACCTGGATCGGCGCGAACCCGAGTATTGCCTGGGAAAACGGCCTCGATCCTACGTTAAGGCGAATTCGCGGGTTCTCGTTGGCTTGGGGTTACAACGGATTTATTATCGCCAACGTCTTCGCTTTTGTGTCGACAGATCCCGAAGGTCTGCATGACGTCGAGGATCCTGTCGGGCCTGAGAACGATCGCTTTATCCTTCAGGCGATTCGAGAGACGGGAGTGGTGATCGCCGCCTGGGGTGAGATTGGGCGTTACCAGAATCGTTGCGAAGTTGTTTGGAAGATGATTGCGGATTTTCACCCGCTTTGCCTCAGAAAAACAAAGAAGGGATTCCCTGGTCATCCTCTCTATGTGCCGAGGGAGACAGAGCCCGCGAGGTATGAACCGTTTTCTTGTGCTTGAACCTTTGCGGCAATAAAGAGACCGATGAAAATGAAGATTGAGCAGGCCGGCTGAGTCCACGCAAGGAACGAGCCCGCAGATGGTCTTGCGTCCTGATTTCAGCTACTCCATCCTCAGCACGTAAATTCAATTGTTACAGGATCTGGCAACTGGTCGGCGACCAACGACATCGAGAACGTGCTGCGCAAAATCGGTATTACCACCAAGGATCGATCATTCCATTCCTATTTGATGTCGGGACAGCCAAGGCGAGTGGGATGGCGGCCAGTGGAATGGCAAAGAAGCCCATTTTTCTTTTGAGCGAGACCTCGGAGGAAGAAGCTCGCCGCAAAGTCTGCAGCCGTTAATCGACGCTATGTATCTTTTCCATTTTTTGTTGTCTCCCATGCTGCCATGCGCTAAGATACACCCATAACTGATGACTAAGTCCGAACTTCAAACCGCCCTCGCCGGAGCCACTGAGACCACAAAATCCACAGCTGGAGTATTCCTCGACACGTTGACATTAATCGCCGCAAAAGAGATTCGTAAAACGGGAGAATTCGTTTTGCCCGGATTTGGCAAACTCTTAAAGCAGAAGAGAAAAGCACGGATGGGTTTCAATCCAAAGACTCAGAAGAAAATCAAAATACCGGCTAAGACAGTCGTTAAATTTCGCGTAGCCAAAGCCGTAAAAGACGCGGTACTCGGAAATAAGAAATAGGTCCTGGAGGTCGTCAAGCAGCGACTGACACTCATTCGCAGACTTGTGACGGCAGACGCCACGGTTGTGCGATCGAATGAGACCGGCTTGCCTCAAGGCTTTCCGCTGTTAGATTTCATCGTTCTAATGCGCGTGGGTCGGGCTCCGTATGGGCTCCGAAAAATATGGGGCCACCACTTTGTTCTACCGCGAAAGCATCTCCAGCCCGCGCCTTCCTTCACTCAGAGCGAATTCGGGTCGGCTCTCCGTTAGACAGCGATTTTGGGTGACTGACCTCAGGCTTTGCATGTACAACATTCAATACTGGCTTCTGTCAGACACGAAAGCACCAACGGAAAGAGAAAATGGCTGGATCTCCACCCCCGACCAAGATCATGATTATCCGCCACGCGGAGAAGCCGCCCAAGCATTCCAATCAGGATGGTCCTTGGGATGTGCTTGTAAATGGGCAATCCGGCAACGGTGCGTCGCTGATCGTGCCTGGATGGCAGAGGGCGGGAGCGCTGAATACCTTTTTTGCCCTGTATCAGTCAGCCCCTTCGAACTCGGAAATCGCGACACCGGATTATATCTATGCCGCTGATCCAAGCGGTGAGACCCATCGCCCGTGCGAGACTGTGACTCCCCTGGCGGCGTGGCTGAACTATGCGCAAGGCAGCGCGCAATTCAATGTCAGCTATAGCGTTGGTGGTGGAGAGCCGGACCTTGTGAAGAGCGTGCTCGCCCGTAGTGGGGTAGTGCTGATCTGTTGGGAGCATGACAATATTATGCCCAACATCGTTGGGCGCATTAACGACAGCAAGTATCCAATTGCCAACTACTCGGCTATCCCAAATGCATGGCCGGACGTCTTCTACCTCGTCTGGGTTTTCGACCTTAATGGTAGCAGCTACACGTGGACTTCAGTTAATCAGAACCTGGTGGCCGGGGACGTTCAATCTTGACGGTGCGCAGAAAAAGATAACGAAAAGATGCACCCGCACCGGGCACCGATATCGATTGCGCAAACGCGCTGATCGCCCGCTTTACCCTGCAAAGCCGACTGGATGATTATCGGGCGGGATGAACCGGCTTCAGTTCAAAGCACTGTGCTTGGCCGCCCCTGCGGAATTATCGGGATAGCCCCTTTTGGAGCGTCAGCCCGACGTGGTCGGAATGAAACAAGCGATCAGACAAGTATTGCTCTTTGATCTGCTCTCGGAAGTGGGAGGCAACGGGTCTCCTGGAGCAATATTAGTGGCAACCGGTCGAATGCTTGGTAAGCCTAATTCGGCCGCGATCCCACCATTGCAACACGGCCCTTCCCAGGCGCTGGCATGCGAGCTCGGCTCATCAGTCCGCGCGGCCTCTACTCGTGCCAGTCCAGTGATGAAGCCGTTCAGCGCGGTGAACAGACAGACCGAATACACGATAGGCAACGACTACGACCCAGACGGTAAACTGCCGGCTGACACCCGTCCCGTCTCTGCGTACCTGACGTATGTGGCGGGCTCCACGCCCGATATTCCAGAACGGGGAAGCCGGTTTCCCTCAGGCTAGGCGGAGCGAGCTTGATTGAGCATGGCGCAAGTACAACGGGATTGGCAGAGGCACGCGCCCGAGGACGAACAACTACTGCTTCCCTAACCGGGATCCCCGGCTCCAACTCAATTTCGGGGCACAAGGCCTTTTTTCTTGCTGTGATCGGAAGGTGATCTTATCCTCCGTGCCCCGCCCCAAAGAAACGGAGGTCGAGATGTGTATAACGTGTGAATAACTGTGATCGGAATCTCATTGATTGTTCTCAACGTGGTTGAAATTTCGGCGCCGGCGCTGTGCCCGTCTGACCTGTCGGGATACCCCCCAAACTATGCAGACGTGGTAAGTGGCTTACCGGAAGCGCCTTATAGTTGTTAAACCTTAAGTGGGAGTGGAATGGTGCGCGCTTTGATTGTTCTTTTGGCCCGGTCGAAACGGTCGGAAGGCATAGGATCTTTCCATGCTTGGCGCTGTGCATAGAAAAATGGAAGGATCTAAATGCAAGAGACTTACAATGATATTTGGCGCAAGATGGCGGGACGAGTGCGGCTACATCTCAGCGCCGATTCATTTCAACGGTGGTTCGCAGCGATTGAATTGGTGCAGGCGGACGAAATAGCGCTGACCTTCAAGGTTCCGAACAGCATTTATAAGTTCTGGATAGAGAGTAATTTTTTAACTGTCCTAAAAGGTGCGGCCGCGTCCGTGCTCACGAGTCCGAGAGAGATCAGATTCGTTGTCGCTGATAGCGAAATCACCTCTCCCGTTTTCAAGGTCCATGCTGAGCCGGCCGCCGAACCGTTGGCTCCTATCTCGCACGATGAGAATCCCGAGTCGAACATAAAACACGGGATGAATCCTAGATACAAGTTTGAAGGGTTTGTTGTGGGACCGAGTAACGAGTTTGCCCACGCAGCCGCTCAGGAGGTCTCCCGGTCACCAGCCCAAATCTATAACCCGCTTTTTATATACGGAGGGGTAGGTCTGGGGAAGACGCACCTGATGCAGGCGATCGGCCAGCGGACGATCGAAAAGAGAAAGGTCCACCAAAAGGTGATGTACCTCTCGAGTGAACGGTTCACGAACGAGTTTATAGATGCGATCCAGCAGAACATGCTAGTCAGATTTCGGAAGCGTTATCGTCAGGCGGATGTTCTCCTGATTGACGATATCCACTTCTTCGCCGGCAAAGAGCGTTCCCAGGAAGAATTTTTCCACACGTTCGATACACTATTCGATGGCCGGAAACAGATCGTGCTGTCCAGTGATCGTCCGCCCAGCGAGATCGGCAACTTGGAGCAGCGCCTTGTTTCTCGCCTGGATAGTGGATTAACGACAGAATTGCAGCCGCCGGATGATGCTACTCGCCTGGCGATTCTCCGAAAAAAGGCAGAGACGCTTCAAGTAGAGCTTGGCGAAGAAGTTTTTACTTTTATCGCGCAGCATGTCCGGACCAACGTTCGACGCCTCGAAGGCGCATTGATGCGGGTTGCCGCATATCAATCGCTGATTGGCCGGGGAGTTTCCCGCGAAACGATGGAACAACTTCTTCGGGATACTCTTCGGGAAGAAGCAGGAAAGACGCTAACCATCGATCAAATTCAAAAGAAGGTGGCCGAGCATTTTGAAGTTAGAATCGCTGATATGACCGGCAAGCGACGCACCGCGAACATCGTCTTCCCCCGGCAGGTTGCGATGTATTTGGCTCGGTGCCACACAACGGCCTCCTTCCAGAAGGTTGGATGCCAGTGATATTGGCAAGGCTGTGATGAGTG
Source organism: Verrucomicrobiota bacterium (assembly GCA_041167675.1). Classification (GTDB taxonomy): domain Bacteria; phylum Verrucomicrobiota; class Verrucomicrobiia; order Chthoniobacterales; family JAFAMB01; genus DASTDH01. Next base: position 219 of record JBEEIB010000675.1, on the reverse strand, counting down.
TTGCTTCGGAGCTCGGTGGTACGAAGGCTCAAGCCGGAATACTGCTGATCTCTGATGGTCGAGCCACGGGGGGAGAGCCCCTGGAAGCTGCTCAGTTGGCGTTAGCCCGCTCGGTGCCGTTATGGACATGGACGCTGGGAGGAACAGTTCCGCGACACGACTTGTGGATGGAAACAGCTTCCGCCGAGGCGCTGGCTTTTAGCGGCGCCGAAGTTGAGT
>JBEEIB010000674.1:0-2834 GCA_041167675.1 Verrucomicrobiota bacterium | reverse complement strand
TGGTGATTACGACTTCTGATTACCGCCTCGATTCCGAGCTAGAGCAAGCTCGGATCCTCCTGGAACGCGGGATTGAAGCTCTGGTCTTGGTCGGCGATGAACATGATCCGAAACTTTATCGTCTAGTTGCCGACCAAGAGGTTCCCTATATCAATACCTACGTCTACAAGCCTGAGCAACGACATGCCTGCGTCGGCTTTGATAACCGGTTGGCCGGCCGAAAATTGGCCAACCACTTGATTGATCTTGGCCACCGGACGATCGGGATGATCGGAGGCATTTCTTATCACAATGATAGAGCTCGCGAGCGAATCTTAGGAGTCCGAGAAGCGCTCTTAGAGAATGGTCTGGAACTTCCTGATCAGCTTCTGACCGAGAAGCCCTATGACATCGCCTCAGGACGCGAAGCCTTGCGGTACATCCTGGGAGCCAGCCGACGCCCCACGGCCATCGTTTGCGGCAGTGATGTCCTGGCTTTCGGCGCACTCGCGGAATGCCAAGCGATCGGCCTCCGGGTTCCAGATCGATTATCGATCGTCGGGTTTGACAACCTCGAATTTTACTCGCACTTAACCCCTCCCTTAACGACCATCGAAATTCCCGCGGAGAAGATGGGAGAAAGAGCGGCGGACTTTCTTGTCCGCCAGCTGGCAGGTGACCGCCAATTAGACGGCCCTCACCCACAGCACGGCCTCGAAACCCCGGAGGTGTTTCCAAGCGTACTCCATGGCTAGTTGGACAATCATTGTACTTAAATCCTTAAATCGTAGATTACTGCACTTAATTCGTGGACTGATTTCACCATTGATTTCGTGTCTTCAATTGCGGTCAGCAATCCGCGTTTCCGCAGATATTCCGCTTCTTGCTCATTCTCCGCCGAGGAGAGTTCGCGTCCAAAAGACTGGAGCTGTCTGCGATTTAAGCTGGGCTTTGGGAAGGTTGGAAAGATCCGGCGACCGGGGAGCGGTGGCATATCTGCACAATCATAACCGGTGAACCCGACGGGCTAGTCGCCCATATTCACACTCGATACCGGTGATCCTGGATGAAATGCTCGAAAAGCGAAACTCGACATTTCCGGCGTCGATGTACGCAAAGCGTCCCGCTTTGCCCTCTGAGAAGCGGGAGTGAACCGGGACGGTTTACCTAGGTGAGATTTAAGAGAGGTTGGTGGAGATCCTGCGATGTACGCAAAGCGTCCCGCTTTGCCCTCGGGGAAACGGGAGTAAACCGGGACGGTTTACCTACGTGAGATTTAAGTAGCAGTGAAGAGCATCACGAGGCCTGGTTAAGTAACCAAGCTGGGATAGAAGGGTTTGTCCTCGGACGACCGGAAAATCTTTAGCTTTGCAATCGGGTATTTTTGCAGAATGGCGAGTACGATTGCATCAGACTGGTCGGCGAATCGACTCTTTTGGAATTCACCTTCGTACCGCAAGTATGAGCGTTGCATCCTGCCGGTTGTATTGATAGCCGAAACCGAACGTCAGGGGCTTTGGCGAGCTTGTGGCATAATACTGGCGAAGATCCGGTTGGTAGAAACTTTTGAACAGATTGATTGTTCCGGTGTAGGTACCAAAGAACCGTAAAGTCCATTTTCCCAAACTGCAGTAGCGGAGCGGAATGCCTGAGTCATCCTGAAGGATCGATGCGCTAACCCGTAGCAAATAGTCACGAGCGACACTGAAGCCGTTTTGGTGGAGCAAATAGGAGGCGGACTTCAAAACACTATTTGTCGGGCCGAGGCTATTGCAAAAGCGAAGCACTGCCGAATTCCTCTTTAGCCCATCATTCGAAAGATCTGCGGAGAAGTAGTACAATACTTTCTGAGCGCCGGTAACTGGATCTAGAAATGTAACTTTGACGCCACGCGGGCCACCTTGGCCCAAGGAGTTGTAGTCCACATTCAAAATCTCCTTCCCTGTGCGAGCAAGAAAAACGAAGATAATCGGTAGGATACCCTTGAGTTGAGAGCGCTGCGAATATTCACGCAAATCCTGTGTCTCGAAATAGCCGAAGTTAAGAAGCGTGTTCAGCGAGACTTCGATGTTCTGAAGAGTATTCTGCAACAACGCCGGCGGCACAGATTGGAGTTCCGGGATCGACTCTACCGGCTCCAGACTCACAAGGACATAGGTGTTGCAATCCGGATAAAATGTGTCCGCGTAGAGAAAGTCCGGCCCGCTGAAGAAATAAAGACAAGTACGGCTGAATTTTGTTATCGGCGCGAGGAACTCGGCTCGCCAGATACGAATGTCGCTGAGTTGGACCTGGTCAAGTTTGGAGAACGCGGCGTTCATTGAGTTGGAGTGCGCGATCCAGCCCGGGTCGCTAGTCAACCTGGTCAGCGGCGATTCCGCCGAAAGCGGCATTCCGGCGAGGTATCGAGCAGCGTCGGTGGCGCTGGATCGTTGAATGATCTGCGGCTGAATTGGCTGTTGACCAGGGAGGGCCGGAAGTTCCTGCGTTGGAGCGGCTGGTCGCCCTGAGCTTCCGGGCGTAGACAATCGAGTGGGCGGCGGAGCTAAATTCTGTGCCTCGGCGGTGGCTAGAGCCATCCAGGCTACTAACGCGAGTCTATTACCAATGGATCCTCGGCTCTTAGTTTTTGTCGTTTTCACTAGCGAGAGAAAATACCCTGTAACAGGCCAAGTCGCTCCGACTTTTTCCTCCTACCACATTCCCGTACCCATCGATGCGGTAATCATGAGTGCGCACCGCTCTCATTTTCCTCCTTAACTCGATTGGAATGAGTTCCAGCAGCCACCATTTTGTGTTGTGGGGACAAGCGTGAAACGTCTTTGACGCCTTGCCGGTAGTCAGTCTCCAGAAGT
>JBEEIB010000673.1:0-4255 GCA_041167675.1 Verrucomicrobiota bacterium | reverse complement strand
CACGCTTTGTTCGTTGGCTTACCGATCGCCTTGGCAGCCCGACGCATTACAAACCAGTCCAGCTTCAGTACTCAGGCGGCTTAACTATAAAGCTGATCGGATCGACGCCCCGAGGCACTTGGCTGGGTGCGGGCCAACGCGCTGGCAGGCGGGCGCTTGACCAACCGTGAGGAAGTAATGTTCTTAGGAGGGATGGTGATCAATGCTGTCGCAGTCGTGCAGGAGTTCTATCGGGCCATGGGTGCCGGCGATGTGGAGCACATTGCGGCGCTGCTTTCTCCTGATCTTGAGTGGACAGGGGCAGAAAGCTTCCCGTACTACAACGGTTTGTGGCGTGGGCCGCAAGCTGTCATCGATAACCTTTTGCTTCCGCTAGCAAGGGACTGGGACGGATTCTCAGCAACCCGCACGAATTTCTCTCTAGCAGAAAGGTTCTGGATTACATGATCGAAACACTGCTTCAAACAAACGCAGACTACGTCTCCACTTTCCTTCGAATCATCGCTGGAATAACTATTTTCCCCTATGGAATGCAAAAACTCTTTGGATGGTTTGGCGGTTGGGGAATCAAGAAAACGCTTAAACAACTGACCCTCAAGAAAATTCCCAAATTCATTGCATGGCTGGTCATCGTCGGACAGTCTTTTGGAAGCATTGCGCTAGTAGCAGGCTTTTTGGGCAGAATCGCGGCTGGTGGTCTGTTCATAATCTTTACGGGTGCGCTTATAGTGCATTTGCCCGATGGATGGGCAATGAATTGGTTTGGCGAAAAGAAAGGGGAAGGGATTGAGTATCACGTAATGCTCCTCTCGCTGCTCTTGATAGTCATCGTTAGAGGAAGCGGCGCCATGTCAATCGATCTTTGGCTAACATCTTAGGACGTAATGGGGTGCGCACATGAACCTGCTCGGTCGCTAAGCCTCCTCAGTTTCCGAAGCGGTACCAGGATTAACGCCGACCACTAACAAATCCCGGCTGATGTACTGGAAGGGTTGCATGAACGTTGCTTCCCAATACAAGTATTCGAGACTCCGAGCTCGGTCACTATCTGGTTCTTGGCGTAGCCCCGTTCCAATGCTAGCCGTTTTAGTTTTTCGATGAGCCGCTGAAAATCCTTTTTCTCTTTGGCATGACGTTTTGGTCTGCGCTGGTAAAACGATCTTCCCGAGGGCATGCCGATTATGGTCAAGATTCGCTCGATCCCGGCAATTCAGACTCGGAAATTGTGCAATCAGCTTCTTTGTGACAGCCGCGATGCCGGCTGGATCTTTTATATATTTAGCTCCGGAGAGGGCATTCCGGGGTTTGCCCGGGTCGTCGCGTCAAGATGCCTCTTGCGCCACCCGGAGATGATGATCTGATTGCCCAGCTTGTGCAACATCTTATCTGCATGTTACTTTTTCTGCAGAGCGTTTACTTTGTCTTTGCCGGAGCGGATTGGCCACAGAGCCATGCGGTCGAGGAACCGGTCACGAACGATTAGCGTGTGGAACAACACCGCGCTGAGGTGGGCGAGGAACGTGGCGAACAGCAGAAACGCCAGAATCGTGTGCGACTGGCGCAAGACCGCGTAGAGCGTCGGATTGGCCGGGAGAATCGGTGGCAAATGCACTGGCCCGAACATCACGATAGGATAGTGGCCCGCAGACAACATTCCCCAACCCACGAGCGGCAGGGCAAACATCAAGGCGTAGAGCACCTTCTCGGATGACGAAGCCAGGAACCGTTCCTGGCGGGACATGGTGGGCGGAAACGGCGGCAGCTTCGTGCAAATCCGGTTTACAAACCGAATGGCGGCCAGAATCAGGATCATGATGCCCAGGGGCCGGTGGATTGCCACGAGCACGTGGTAATCTCCGAGCGAAGCGACCATAGTCACGCCGATGAACAGCATGGCCAGAAGCAGTGCTGCCATCAGCCAGTGGAGGATGCGTGACTGGAGGGCGAACCGTGTCCGGGGTTTTGGGGTGCTCATTTTTCGGTTTCGGCGGTCGAGACCGCGCTGGGTTCTTTAGGTTCGCCTTCGCGGCGGGTGAACGACTGCGAATAGGCTGCGGATCGGGCACTGAGCAGCGGGTCGTCCGAGGCGACAATTCCGTCCGGCAACACTAGTGGATCGAAATTGATGTCGCGAGCGGGACTGGTTTCCTCGCTTTGGACATGATCGATAATCAACATTCCCGCGTCGACCTGCTGCCGATCCGGGGGCCAAGGGACCGTCGCGTCGTTGGTCGGATCTCCCGGCTGACCTACAGTAATGACCAGATGCCATTCCAGCGGATGGCTATGAATGCTCGCTATCACCGCATCGAATAAATAATTCTTATCGTCCTGTCCCGGGGTTGCAGTGCCAATTGGCTCGAACGCTTGGACCGGCACCATCGTCCAACGAACAGGCACGACGGCGCCCCCAGCATTGACGAAGCGGAATGCGTTCAGGCTGTTGTACGTACTGTTCTCTAACCCGGACGAGAACGGATGACCGTAGATCAACTGCATTGCTTTGGCGGCTTCAGGATGCTTAGCCAGAAAGGCACCCATCCTGGCTGGATCGGGTTTGCCGGTTGCCGGATCCGGCGATGACGCCAGCAACTGATCATAAAATCCTCGAGCAGTGTTAACGGTGAAAACGGGAAGGTTGATCATGGCCGTGCGCCATTCTTCGCCGTTCGGCAGTTTGAAAAGAATACCCAGGCCGCGCACCGTGTGCGGTGAATCAATGACATACGGCTGGCCTCCCGATAGTGAAAACCGTCCAATTATTGGTACACGGCCAGGGAGGAAGACAGAAGCCTTGGACAGCGCGGCGCCGCGACCACTACTTTGGAAATAGCCGCTGACGCAGACGCCCTTGGCGTGGTTGCGGCGAAAACCGGGATGCAGTCCGTTCACCTTTTCAAACCTATTTATAATTGATGCCGGTGTGAGCGCGTGCGGCGTCAACCAGCCGCCCATATACGCAAACAAGCCAGCAATTCCCGCGATCACCACGCCAATCGCGGTGAACCGCATGATTAGACTCGCTTTACTTAATTCAGCGAGGCCCGTTTGAGACGATTGATCCGATTCGCTTGAATTCATGTAATTTCCATCCATCAAACAGCCAACGTTCTGCAGAAACCATCAGCCAATCATCCGGAAATCCGGTGCCCTATCAAGTGAGAAGACGAGAAAGCGTCCAGCGAATTTCCAGGCGAAATCCCTAGCCGACAGCTGATAACGCAGAGCGACTAGAGTAGGGACGAATCTTTTGCGAATAGCGCGATTCTACCGAGTGCAGCCAGATCAAGTGAATTCACAAGTTTCCGATATAGCGTGAAGAAAGTGTTATTCGAAGTCACTTGCTGCTCACTCTCATTTTCGCTACAGACGCAGTATTTTTGGATGGATCTTTATGGGCTAACTATCGGATCAGTCGCTCCGCTTCCTGGGGGTATAGGCTTTTAGACGAACGAATCGCCGATCTCGATTTACGACATCACTACCGAGCGCTTGGGCCGAACCGCCGACATGGTTTGTTCTAGGTTGCGCTCGGCAGCGGTATAATCTTTGTTTGCGACCGCGACAAATACAGCATCCAGAATGCTAAGTTGTGCGATACGCGCTGCAGCGTTTTCACCGGTTAGCGGCGATCCTTCGGCCGTCGAGCAAAGAAGAATATCTGCTTCCTTAGTTAGCGGAGAGACCGCGTAATTTGTGACTGCGATTACCTTTGCTCCACTGTTCCGCGCGAGATGGGCGGCCTCTATCACTGCCGTTGTTTGCCCGGAGTGCGAGAAGGCGATGATGACGTCTCCCGGGCGCAACAAAGATGCAGACATGAGCATCATGTGGGCGTCATTGTAAACCGTCGCTCGAACGCCAATCCTGAGAAATTTATGCGCAACGTCGAAAGCGATTTGAGCAGAACCTCCCAGGCCGTAAAAATCCCTTTGCCTTGCTCGGTACAAGAGGTCCGCAGCACGTTGCACGGCTTCGGGATCAAGAATGGCGAGCGTTTCCTCAAGGGCTTTAGCCGCCGTCCGAAAGACCTTCTCGATAATGATTGTGGGAGTATCGCCCGGCGATAACTCTTGATGCATTTCCGAGATGGGTAAACGATTGTACTCCGCGATCGCTGCGCGAAGGTCCCGGAAGCCCTTGAAACCGATCTTTTTTGAGACCTTGACAATCATTGCCTCGGAAACTCCGGATTCGTCAGCGATTGATCTAATAGAGGTATTTTGATCAAGCGTCCGGCATAGACTTGCAAAGT
>JBEEIB010000672.1:0-3159 GCA_041167675.1 Verrucomicrobiota bacterium | reverse complement strand
CGAGTTGCATATCCACCGTCTGCCCGTCTGCTAAATCGGCAAATTCTGCACACAAACTTTTCTCTTCTGCTAATCGGCGTGCGAGGAAGAAGATCGTCCAATGTTACGAACGTTGCCCCATCGACGCTCCGCCACAGCTCTTCGGAGGGCCGCGGAAGGTGAAGGCCCCCGCACCATTTTCATCGCGCTCTTTGCCAATATCGTCATCGCGATTGCGAAGCTGATTGGCGGGCTGGTCTCCGGGTCCACCGGCATGCTGGCCGAAGCCGCGCACTCCGCCGCCGACTCAGTGAACGAAATTTTTCTCCTCGTCGGTGTTCACCGTGACCGCCGGCCCGCAGACGCAAAGCATCCCCTTGGCCATGGACGCGAGCGATTCCTGTGGGCCTTCATGGCCGCCATCGCATCATTTCTGATTGGCGGGTGCGCCTCTATCGCGATGGCCATTGCGGAGATCAAGGCGCGTCCCCCGGTACCTGGTGGTCTTACGGCGTGGATCATTTTGGCGGTGGCGTTTGTGGCGGACGGAGCGTCCTGGCTGCAGGGTATGCGGCAGGCACGCCGTCAAGCAAAAGAATATAAGTTGAGCGTGTGGCGCTACCTCGTCCGTTCCAGCGATCCGGTTGTGCGCGCTGTACTGGTCGAGGATAGCACCGCGCTCATCGGTCTTTGCGTGGCGGCAATCGGTCTCCTTCTCAGTGAGATTTTCGGAACGAGCTTGCCGGACTCACTTGCGTCGCTGGTCATCGGGATACTGCTGGCGGTCACGGCGTTCAATCTGGCCCGTCCGTTCGCTGATTTCCTGATCGGGCGATCGCTACCTGGTTCGCAATTCGAGAAGTTGCAGGCGATATTCGAGAAAGATGAGGCGATCGATCAGATTTTGTCGCTTCGGGCCATTTATACCGGGCCCGAAGAGGTGGTCGTGATGGCCAAGGTGCATCCATCAGCTGACATGAATATCGAGCAGTTGGGTCGAGCGATGGATAATCTCGATCGCAAGATCCGCGCCGCGATGCCCTTCGTTGCGGATGTGTTCATCGACGTTACGGCGCACCGCAGTGAAGAAATTTCCAGGGCTCGAAAGTAGCGGAATGGATGGTCACGCCTTCGCACGAATAGTAAACAAGATTGGACTGGCGATGAAAGCAAGGTTTTCGAAATCTCGGCAAGAAAGCCCCGCGAATCGGCTCGAATGCGCAAGGTGACTATAATTAGACAATGGCATCTCCAGGTTGAGGGTAGTGGTGACAGCTTTACGTGCAGTCAAACGAAATACACAGGAAAGGCTCATATAAATGGCAGGCACATACAAAGCAGTGGAAGTTTCCGCACCCGGCGTCCTTCGAGTCGTGGAACGGCAAATTCCTGAGCCTGGAGGGGTCAGGTCCGCATTCGCGTGGAAGCGTGTGGAATCTGTCACACCGATGCGGCCACCATCGCCGGCGTTTACCCCGGTCTGACTCTGCCGCGCGTTCCCGGACATGAAGTCGTCGGCCGTATCGACGCTGTAGGCAGCGGAGTGTCCAGATGGAAAATCGGTCAACGCGTTGGTGTCGGCCTCATTGCCGGAGAAGACGGGGTTTGCGAACCGTGCCGTCGCGGAGACATGGTGAATTGTCAGAACCCTGTGGTATCGGGAGTAACCGTGGATGGAGGATATGCGGAAGTAATGATCGCTGAAGCGCGCGCCCTCGCTTCCATTCCCGATGAGCTCACGTCCGCGGAAGCCGCCCCTCTACTCTGCGCTGGTATTACGACCTACAACGCTCTTCGCAACGCCGGCTTGCGCGGCGGAGATCTGGTCGCTGTGCAAGGCATCGGTGGTCTTGGGCATCTCGGTATCCAGTTTGCGCGACACATGGGGTTCCGCACGGTCGCCATCGGACGTGGAGGCGACAAGGAAAAGCTTGCGAAAGATTTAGGCGCGCACGTCTACATCGATACTGCCGTCAAGGATGCCGCAACGGAACTGCAGCGTATGGGCGGGGCCAGAGCGATTCTTGCCACAGCGCCCAGTGGCAATGCCATGGGATCACTGGTGTCCGGTCTGGCAGTACGAGGCAAACTGATCGTGGTGGGTGTACCGCAGGACCAGGTTCAATTAAATGCGTTCCCGCTTGTATTCGGAGGGCGCTCGGTCTACGGAAGCCTGACGGGAACACCGATCGATGGCGAGGACACCTTAGCCTTCAGCGTCCTCGAAAATATTCGCCCGATGATTGAGACAGTTGCTCTCGAACAGGCTGCCGATGGTTACGCTCGCATGATGGAAGGCAAAGCTCGTTTCCGCATGGTGCTGGTTACAAAAAACTGAATCAGAGGAGGAGGACGGAACATGAGATTGAAAAGTTCGAGAAGTAAGCTCTTGGCGAGCACTATCACGGCCATGGCTCTACTTCTGATAATTGGAATCAGACTTGTGGCCCGTGCCGAATCGAAGACTTCGCACAACGGAGTACCGGTGAAGACCGATGAGTCGACACAGGAAAAAATAGCTCGCGCTACGTCGGCAGGACCAGACAACATTTCTAAGTCCGCGAGGATCATCGATAAAGATGCTCAAGGCAATAAAGTGATCCTGCGTGAAGGTTACAACGGCTTCACATGCATGCCGGGAAATCCAAACGTTATTGGCGACCCACCTATGTGCGCAGACGCCGCATCGATGCAGTGGGCAGCTGATTTCAGCGCTCACAAACCAAAGCCAACGAACACCGTTCCTGGAATTACCTACATGCTCGCGGGCGCCACGCAGCGAAGCGATTCTGATCCTTACGACACCACGAGTCCACCGATTACTGTTGGCCCGCACTGGATGATCATCTGGCCATTCGATCCCAAAGCCAGCGGTTTGCCAATCAGCCATCGTGATACGGGCGCGTACATCATGTGGGCGGGATCGCCGTACGCACATGTGCACGTCATGGGCCGCCCGTAGAAATAGCTGAGGCGTTGAAGAAGTCCTGAGACTTTCATGAGGAGATTCGTAAGGACCGTTAGCTGCATACCTGCAAACGGAATCTACCTATTTTCGGGGAGCGGATTAAATTTCAATAATTCCAGGAAACCTCATCAGTTGAGAATTCCACTCCACGATACGCTCGTACAGGGACATCGCCCGATTAACAACCCTGTTCGGCGAAGCGCATGGACAAA
>JBEEIB010000671.1:0-38171 GCA_041167675.1 Verrucomicrobiota bacterium | reverse complement strand
CGGCTGCTTTTGGCCATTGCAAACCGTTTGCTTGGACGTGAGGAGGAAGCTTATCGAAATTTGCGCTTGATCTTTCCTGCTCTCCTCGTCGATGACCTTGACCTTATGCGTGACGATCCTAGGCTCGATCTGTTTGCGGCGGATGCTGATTTCCAGATCATGGTGGCAGACTTCGAAAAACAGAGTGAAGTCACGCGCGCGGAAATTCGTGAGATAGAAGAAAACTTTTGATCGCACGTATTCCGACCTTCGCCAAGCGCCAGGTTTCTTTCTTTTACGCGCCGATCTGATTCGCTCGCAACCCTGGTCGCCGAAAAGAAGATGATTTCGGCAACGCACTCCAGAACTTTTACCGGGAGTTGGAGCGGGCGGAAAATCTGATTGGGCTGAGATGCGCATCTCAGCTGGTGGTCGGGATTGAACCAACGACTGATCGCTTAAACGAAAAAATTCAGGGGCACAGCGCCCAAAACTTGGTGGCGTCTTCGATGAGCTGATCCTTGAAGTAATGCCGGTAGAGCGATTCCGTTCCTTCCCGTGAGTGCAGGAAGAGCGCCGTGCGGGCCGCATCTTGGAACTTGGTCACGTGGTAGCTGCAGTAGGTGTGCCTGAGCACGTCTTGCGGCCAGCGTTCCATCCGAGCAGCTAACTTCAACCGTCCAATCAAGCAGGAACTGTCACCGGCAAATACCGGCTCCCCTTCTTGGTAGACCGTGCGCAGCCAAGCCACCGCGTTCGGTTCCAGCTCGATTGTTCGACCGACTCGTGTCTTGGTGATAGTGGCCGGGATACGGATGCGGGAGTGATCCAGGTCGACCATGCTCCAGTTCATCCGGCAGATTTCTTCGGGGCGGATTCCGGCGAACATGCCAATGGCGGCATAAGCCCGATCCGCGCCTTGGGTATTAGTCAGCATGGCTTGGCACTGGGCAAAGCTCAAGCACTCCACCTCTTTGCGGTCGACGGTCGGTCGTTCGATCGACTCCACCGGATTCTCTGAGATCATTTCCTCCTTCTTGGCCCAGGCGAAGAAAACCGACAGGTCTCTAATATGATTGCTGCGGTTGATTGGGGTCTGCTTAATCGCCGAATTGAGGAACTGGTGGACATCGATTCGCGAGAAATTGGAGAGCAACCGAGTTCTGGCCGGATCGCCGAAGTGGCGCATGAACTTGGTCAGGGTCTTATGCAGCGCATCGATATAGCGCTGGCGCTTATTGCGCCGGATCAGATCTGACCGAAACAGAAAAATAGCATGTTCGAATTGGCACTCGTTACTGATCTTGCGACAAGCCAGCCACTGGTGGCAGATGTCAATCAAATCAGCGCCCTCGGGCAGCAAGCTGAAGACCTTGGTGGCGACCGCTAATTGGTGAGCGTCCAATTCCTTGATCCCGTGTCTATGGTGGAAGCTCTCCATTTCCATCTGGCGAGCGGAAATTTCGGCCCTCTCGCGGGTCTCAAAAAGCTGACGAATTCGCTTACCTTTTGCGTAGCCGTCGATGCGCCATCTGCCATTTCCGAGCTTAGTGATTTTCATATTGTCATGTCATCTCAAGGCAGTGACCAAATCCGGGCATAAAACTGTTTTATATATGACTGCCCAGTGCCCAGGGACCGGGAAGTGACCCTTTTTTTTGGGGTTTTCTGGCAATTTGGCTGAGCTTGTACCGGGGTGGACAAAATGTCCAATGAAATGCCCAAACCGACTGGGGAGTGGCTTGGATACTTGATCCCCTGAGGAGTGGGCAGGAGTGGATTCGAACCACTGAAGGCGTAAAGCCAGCAGATTTACAGTCTGCCCCGTTTGGCCACTTCGGTACCTACCCAGAGCGATCGTTCGTAGTTCACGGTTGCCTCTTCTCGGTTCACCGTTGGAAAAGGCTCCGACGACGCCGTGAATCACGCGGAGCAGTGTATATAGGACTCTGGATCAAGGCGTGCAAGCGGATTTTGGAGAACAATCCAACGAGAATACGTGCATTCTTTTAGAAGACAAAAAGTAGGAAAACATCGTGGCCGGACCCAGGATGCAATTGCGATCTATGAAAGACCGCGCGAAACTCCTCCATGGGATTGCGCTTGAGCAGACGACCCGGACTACTCTACGCGGAGTATTCATCCAGACGGCGCTCCGGCTGCGGATGCTGCGGTTGCCTAACCGCGCCCTTCCTGGCTCTGGCGCTAGTGGTCCTCCTGCTCATAGAACGATTCGTTCGAAAGCTGTTGGCTCGTATCTGAACAACGAATTTAGGGCAAATCGAATCATCCTTTTGCGCTAAAAGAATCGGCGGACGCGACCGACTATTGGATCTCTTGGCCAACTTGGCGACGCTAGGTAGAGCGTATAACCGAGACACTTGAAATTTGTGGCCGCCATTCAAGCTGCCGGTGGAGCGGTCAGCTTCAAAAAATGGGCGGTCGCATCGTCCAGTCTTTCGAAAACAGAAATTTGTTCCGCATTGATCGGCCAAACGAGCCGCTGAAACCCATGAAAGTCGATTGGGTCGGCGATGACGACCAAATACCTCACTGAGAGATCACTAAGTCGAAGCAGAAAAACCGGCTCACTTTCTCGCTTCACCGAATAGACTTTACCGTCGACAACGACATTGCGTCGCGTCATTTCGACACGCTCCACCATTGGGATACTGTCGCTCGATTTGAGAAAAAGATCACCCAAATCATTGATCGCCCTCAAAACGGATGAGTTGCGGTCTGACGAATGCAGCTTCGGAGCAGATCCGGCGGAATTTCAGCGAGGTCAGTTCAAGCCCACATCAATCGACTATTGCGTGCCAAGATTGGTGTCCTTGCTGTCGAGTTCGTCGTTTTTAAACGTTAGATTGATGTACTTGTCACCTTCGGATAAGAAAAACTGATTGGTCTGCCAAAATAGAAGCCGCGTTCGTCCAAACGGTCACTCAACCCCCTAGCCCGCAAAAATCACGCGCCATGAGAATTGACGCGCCCATTGCGGGCTAGAAAGCTCTTAAACAGGCGCTCCATGCCCATTTTAGAGCCTGTTTCAAAATAAATGAATTAGAGCAAACTGTTGCAAACTGTTCTCTGCAAAAGAGCGGCAGAATAGTCCGGCGTAGCCGGAGAATTCTGCTGCCACAGCCTGCATCGCTCAAAAATCTCTACGGATTTGTGAGCGATGCAGGCTAGATAGAAACCAATTTCTGCGAAAGCGCCGCGAGTCGTTGCTGCATCAGTTTATCGTAAGCTTGAGCATTGGCTTTGGCCAGACTGAGCCCATCAAAATATTCGCCGGTCACATTTTCTAAAGCTGGATCAACCACCAGTCTCAGCGTCGCCTTTAATCCCTCCTCTACCGAGCTCATGGTTTGCCACCCGGCTTCCAGCACCATTTTCGTGGGCATCAAAGAGGCAGGGTGAAGCGCATTCACCGTCACACCCGTTCCGGCCAGGCGCTCAGCTAAATCAAAGGTCCAAGCAATCATCGCCAATTTACTTCGCCGGTAGGCATTCACGCCGGAGTAGCCGCACGTGAACATGATATTATCGAAATCCAAAGGTGCTTGCCCGACCGAAGCAACATTTACGATGCGAGCCGGACTCGACGCTTCGAGGAGTGGAATAAGTCGCTCCGTCAGGAGATAGGGAGCGAGGTAGTTTACCGCAAAGCGAAGTTCGTGTCCGTCTTGGCTCACCTCTCGCTTGGAAGCGTCTTTGCCGAAGCCGACACCCGCATTGTTCACGAGCACATCAAGTCGAGTGACGCCGGAGATGACTTGCCTTGCTAGCTCCTGAACTTCAGCGAGCAAAGAAAGATCGGCGCGATAAAACTGAATTCTCTGGTTGCCCGTCGTCTCTCTAATCTCGCGCACAGTTTCCCGGCTGCGTTCCGGGTCGCGCCCGTGGAGGAGAATGGTTGCACCTTGCTTGGCCAAAGCTTGAGCCAGCTCCCGGCCCAATCCGCTGGTAGCACCAGTGATCAAAATTGTCTGCTCTTCGATCGGTCTCATATCGTAAAATTGGGGAATGCGAATTGCGAACCATGAATCCAAAATTCCGCAATTCGCAATCCGATACCCGGAACCCCCTCTGGGGAATGATCTTGATTAATCGGCAACTAGACTGAATTCTGCTTGGCATGGAGTGTTCGCATGATGTGGTAGTCATCGGCGGTGCTATTGCCGGCGCGTCCACTGCATTCTTGCTCAAACGCAAGAATCCATCACTGCGTATACTGATTATCGAAAAAGCGGAAGAATTCGACCGCAAAGTCGGAGAATCCACCAGCGAAGTGGGTGCCTGTTTTCTGATGCGCGTTCTGAATCTGAGTAACCACTTAGGACACGAGCAGATTATCAAGTCCGGGCTGCGAATGTGGTTTTATCGAGATAGCAATGACTGCTACACGCGTTGTGCGGAAGTCGGCCCGAAACACCAGACCCGTCTGCCGGCATTTCAGCTCGACCGCGCAAAATTGGACGAAGCGGTTTTGCAGAAGGCGGTCAAGGCGGGGTGCGATCTGTGGCGTCCGGCCAAAGTGCAGGATCTCGAATTGGGTGGAGAAGGCAAAAACGAAATCAGTGTGCGAATAGGTGAAGAAATTCGCAATGTAACTGCGCGCTGGGTGATTGATGCGAGTGGATGGACGGCAGTGATTCCGCGGAAGTTGAAAATCTATCGTCCGTTGGAAACCCATCCAATCAACGCCGTATGGGCGCGATTTCGAAACACAACCGATCTGGACGGTCCTGAAATCTGGGAAAGCGCTCCCCATTTTACTGAACCGTGCTGGGCGATGCGGCAATGGGCAACCAACCATCTGATGGGAAACGGTTGGTGGGGTTGGCTTATACCTTTAAAAGGCGGCGACTGCAGCGTCGGGTTGGTTTACGATAGCCGTATTTTCCAATTACCGCCCGGACCGCACCTGGGGGAGAGGCTGAAGAGACATCTGATGACTCATCCGTTGGGGAAAAAAGCGCTTTGCGATGCCGAATATATCGAGAAGGATGTCCACGCCCGTTCCAATCTCGCGTACTACAGCGAGCAATCGATCGGCGACGGGTGGGCCTTAGTTGGTGACGCTTCCGGCTTTCTCGATCCGCTATACAGCCAGGGATTCGATTTTGTTTCGTATACCTGCTCCGGCGTGTTTGAAATTCTTTCGGACGCCTTGGCGGGCAAAGACATTACAAAAGCCAGGGATCGCTACAACTGCCTTTTTCAGAAGCAATTTCATACCTGGTTCGAGAGCATCTATAAGGACAAATATTATTATCTCGGCGACCTGGAATTGATGATCATTTCCTTTTACCTTGATATCGGAGCCTATTTTGTTGGCCCGGTCGGACAAGCGTACAGCAACCATCCCCATCGCTACTCCGAACTGCCGTATGGCGGACCGATTGGCCAAGTGTTCGGTCGTTTGATGCGCTTTTACAATCGGCGATTGGCAGTTATCGCCAAACGACGAATCGCCGCTGGGATCTTTGGTCCTAAGAATTTGGATGCACGACTGTTCCTGCCTGGATTCAGCCCGGGTCCGAGCTCCCTGCGATTCATGTTGCGCGGTCTTCGGAAATGGTTGGTCCTGGAATGTAAAAGCCTTTCCCTGCGACCGCCACCCGATTCGCGGCCCGGTGTAGGACAAGTAGAGTCCGTTCTTCACCGATAGAAGATTCGACTCAGCTCACCAGCAAAGCCTGATCTGCTCCTCGTTAGGAGGCGGTTTCAGTAGCCGCAGCTTCCAGCTGCGAGGGCTGCCCCCGTTCCGCACCTGGAAGGTGCGTCTACTGAAACCGCGGGATAGACATCGGCAACGGAAGCGTTGATTGGAAGCTTGTATAAGATGTCAATCATAACTGCTATTCTGGTTACGGGCTGACTTTTCCGATGCGCGCTCGACGAGATTGAACACCACCGGGCGGCTCTTTAATTCGTCGAGCTGCGTGCAGATAGCCCGCGACTACTCTATTTTTTCTTCGCGTAAGTAATTATCGCAATGGCTGCGCCCTGCGGGTCCTGCAGCACGGCGAATCGTCCCACCTCGGGGATATCCCGGGGACCGACCATAATTTTTCCACCGAGCTTTTCCGCCTGCTGCGCCGAGGCATCGACATCATCCACCGTCACATAGCTTATCCAAGCCGGTGGCATTCCCTGGGCATGGGGTGGTATCGGCATGATACCGCCCTGCCCCATATCCGCGCCGCCGACTCTTACAATCGTGTAGGTGAAGTCAGGCGTCGGCCATTCTTGAGTAGTCCAGCCAAACAGCTGCGTATAAAACTTCGTCGCTGCGGCCGGATCGGTGGTCACTAGTTCGTTCCAGCTAAACTGGCCATGTTTGGTTTCTGTGGGGTCCATATATATTTTGTTTTTCTTGTTTCTGCTTCGTGGTTGGTGAATGGAGAAACTCGGTTTGCTAGCTGACAAGATACTTTTCCAGCTTATCGAAGGTGCCGCTCCAGCCGTGGCCGTGATCATCCCGCGACTCGATGCTTGGTAATTGCTCGTGCGTGAGATGAATTTCTGTGAATGTGCCGGCTGAGGTAAATTTAACGGTTACCAGGCTCGTGCCGACTGTTAATTCAGGATTACCTTCCCATCGCCAAGTATAAATCAATTTTGTTGGCGGCGTGACCTCAAGATATCGGCCGCTTACCTTGATCTCACCCAGATCCTTGGTCGATAGAGAAAAGCAATACTCGCCATCGACTCGTAAATCGACCTGTACATCGAAGACTCGACAACTGTCGGGTCCAAACCAGACTTTGATGGCCTCAGGTGTCGTCCAGGCAGCAAAAACCCGTTCGCGTGATGCGGGAATGATACGATTCAATTGCAGAACCGGCTTTTCTTCGGCTGCCTCACTCATGATCATCTGCCTTTCTTTTGTTGCTTCTCCAGGTAATCCGCCAATGCATCGAACTGCCCCTCCCAGAATCCTCGATAACGCTCGATCCAGGCGGCCGCATCGCGCATTGGCTTCGCCTCGAGTCTCAGGCGATGGACACGTCCATCGCGCTCTCGCTTTATCAGACCGGCCCTTTCCAGGACGCGGAGGTGCTTGGAAATCGCGGGCAACGAAATCGAGAAGGGTTTGGCTAAATCGGTCACACAAAGCTCTGCCCGAGCAAGCAGATCGAGGATGCGGCGGCGAGTCGGGTCGGATAGAGCGGCAAAGATTTCGTCCAGAGAGGCGGCCGGCAAATATTTAACCATCTGGTTTAGTATTTGCTTCACCCGCTTCTTCTCGCAAGCAAATTCTTGGTTTAAACACATCGGCGCAGATTTCTAACCACTGCGACGGCGATGGGCGGCAAACACTCTCCCGGAATAACGTCGGGAAGGCTGTGACTTACCCTACCCGATCGGATGGGACACGATTCGTCCGAGCGTGTTATATACGGCTGGAGCTGAACGATCCATAGTAAGAGACGGTCGCTTGAGCGGGTATTGATGTTATTCTTTCGATTGTAGTGACATCGGCACAAGCAATGCTCTGCGACTGCGGTCGCAGAAAATGAGCGCTGTCATTCAGAGGATCAGTTATCACTTGGTTGGCCATTGCGATTGTTGCGATGGCTATCGATCGCTCAAATATGAGGATCAAGAGCTTGGATTCTTATGCCTGAGATGTACGGACCATTCGATCGTGGCCGATATCGAACTCAATTTTGGCGGCTACAACCTGTGCCGGCCAGAACCAAAGTTGAAGCCGTAAATCATCGAGGCTCCTCAATGAAGCGGTGCTCATGCGGCCGTATGGCTGAAACCAATGCCTAGCCTGAACACCGGCACGTGGTCAGCAGATCCGCGGCAGTTGTTCTCCCGATAACATGTCTACAACGCGCGTTCCGCCGACCCGCGTTTTCATGGTTACAAATCCGGGGTGGTCGTCAATCACCTCACCAATGATTGCCGCCTCGCGGCCGAGCGGGTGAGCCTGCATCGTGGCGAGTACAGCACCCGCAATCTCGCCCGGCACGATTGCTAAAAGCTTCCCTTCATTGGCAACGTAAAGTGGGTCAAGCCCAAGAATCTCGCAGGCGCCCTTTACTTCCTCGCCAATCGGAATGTGGGATTCGTCCAGTATGATGCCGACCCGAGCCGTCTGCGCGATTTCGCTCAGCGCACTGGTAATTCCTCCGCGGGTCGGATCGCGAAAGACGTGGACATCCGGAGTCGTAGCCAGGATAGCATCAACCAGATTATTGAGAGGAGCAGTATCACTCGCGATTTGCGTCTCAAACTCTAGCCCTTCGCGAACGGACATGATTGCCATACCGTGGACTGCGATCTGGCCGCTCACGATAATCTTATCCTGAGCGCGCGCTCGTCCGGGGTGAATGTTCACGCCCTCGGGTACTACGCCAATCCCGGAAGTATTAATAAATATTTTGTCGGCCTTCCCGCGACCAACCACTTTAGTATCGCCGGTGATGAAGGCGACACCTGCTTCAGCCGCGGCCTCGCGCATCGATGAAACGACTTTCCAGAAATCCTCGATTGCGGTGCCTTCCTCCAAGATAAATCCCGCCGACAAATAAAGCGGACGTGCCCCGCACATCGCAATATCGTTCACTGTGCCATGGACGGCGAGCTTGCCGATATCGCCGCCTGGAAAAAAGATCGGACTAACCACAAACGAATCGGTACTAAACGCTAAGCGAGTATTGCCCAGCGAGAAAATTGCGCCATCGTGAAGCGGTTCGAGCAGTTCGTTGCCGAACTGCGGCAGCACTATTTTCTGGATCAGCTGCTGACTCAACTTTCCACCGCTGCCGTGCGCCAGAACAATCTCCTTGTAATCAGTGATGGGCAGCGCACAGCTACCCGTAAGTGGACTCGGGAGATTCTCTTCGGTGATTGGTGATTGGTGATCAGTGATTGGTGGTTTCATGAGACTGTCCCGATCTTTTGCGTCGCTTTTTTCCGGCTCCCACCTAACAACCCAAGTTGTCGTCTCACCGATCACTAATCACGTCACATCCTCCGCTCCCATTGCGATATGAACCAGGTCCCAAACAACGTGCACGGCCGTTGAGTGCACCTCCTGAATCCGGTGGATGCTGTAGGACGGTACGACGAAACAGTAATCCGCCATTTCCGGAAAACGGCCGCCGTCCTTGCCCGAGAAAGCTACCGTTAGCATTTGTTTTTCACGGGCTGCTTGCAGCGCATAAATCAGATTGGGAGATTTACCACTGGTGCTGAAAACCATCGCCATATCACCCGGCACGCTCAACAACCGGAGTTGATTCACGAAGACCCGAGTGAAGTCAATGTCGTTACCGATCGCCGTCATCGTCGCGATATCGGTCATGAGCGGAATCACTGGAAACGCAGGCCGCTTTTCGATGATTGGGTGATTAAACTCCACACACATGTGGAGCGCATCGCATAAGCTCCCGCCGTTGCCCATTACGAAAAGCCGGCCGCCTCGCTGAAAACCCTCCGCCATCGCGCGCGACATTACTTCGAGCGATTCGGCGTATTTCGTGAAAAATTTCTCCTTCATCTCGACGCTCTCGCCGCATTTGCGGATGACTTTGTCGCGAAAGCTTTCCGTCGTCTTGTCAACCGGAGCGGTGATTTGATGCGTTGTGCTCATGTTTTACAATCGGGTTAGAGGGGTATGGTAAGATGCGAGAGGTGATTGGTGCGTTGATTAGATAGCTGCATCGGAATCACCAATGATTAATCACCGTTCCCCAACCCCCACTCCATCCATGCTGCGCTTCGGTTGCGGTTGCTGCAAGTGCCGTCCATAGGCATAGTAGGCTGCGCAGGCTCCTTCAGCCGAAACCATCGTGGCACCCAGCGGATGCTCTGGGGTGCATTGCTTACCGAAAGCCGGGCAGTCGTGCGGTTTCCTGACCCCTCTCAATACCAGGCCGCTGATACAGATATCTGGTTCCTTGGTATCGATTTCCTCGACCTCAAAAATTCGTTCGGCATCATGATCTCTTAGCTCGTAGCGAAGCTTATAACCGCTCTTCGGGATGGAGCCCACTCCGCGCCACTTGCGATCGCCGATTTCGAAAACCTGATTTACTAGATCCTGGGCCATCAGATTGCCTTCCCGCCTCACGACGCGTGGGTATTGGTTCTGGACCTCCCACTGGCCGAGCTCAAGTTGGCGCACCGTCATGAGCACCCCTTCGAGAATATCCAATGGTTCGAATCCGGTAATGACTATCGGAACACGAAACCGCTCGGCGATCGGCTCGTACTCTCGATAACCCATCACTGTGCAAACATGTCCCGGCCCGAGAAATCCTTGCACCCGATTCAACGGCGACTGCAAAATCGAAGCGATCGCCGGAGGAACCAAAACATGGGAAACCAGTACGGAGAAGTTCTTGATCCCTTGCTTATGAGCCTGCCAAACGGCCATCGCATTGCCCGGCGCGGTGGTTTCGAATCCGATCGCAAAAAAGACAACTTTCTTGTTGGGATTAGCCCGCGCGATCTTGAGAGCATCGATCGGCGAGTAAACAATGCGTATGTCCGCTCCGCGCGATTTGAGCACCAGCAGGTCGCTCTCCGAACCGGGTACACGCAGCATGTCCCCAAACGACGTGAAGATAACGTCCGGCCGTCGTGCGATCGTATGCGCCTTGTCGATCATCTCCAGGGAGGTGACGCAGACGGGACAACCGGGCCCGTGCACCAGTTCCACCTCCGGAGGAATCAGATGATCGATCCCGTATTTGACGATTGTATGCGTCTGACCGCCGCAGACCTCCATGAGCACCCATGGCTTAGTGACTTCGCGCCGAATTTCGCTAACTACTTTTTGCGCCAGCCCTTCGTTTCGATATTCATCGAGGTATTTCATATGGATCCTTACCGCCCAGCTCAGACGTCCGGGACTTCCAGCTCGGTTAACTGACCCATTTCTTCCAGCAGACGGTAAGTGCGCGCTGCTTCTTCTTCGTCAACCTTGCCCAGAGCAAAGCCAACATGCACCAAGACATAGTCGCCGGTGTTCACCTCCGGGGTGTACTCCAAACAGACCTGCTTGACGATGCCGCCAAAGTTAGCTTTGCCCATTCTCACGCCTTGCGGGTCTTGCGAGATTTCAATGAGTTTACCCGGGATTGCCAGACACATAGTTGATCTCCGTAGTTCTTTGATCTTCTACCTTGCTGATCGCGACGCCGTCGCAAATTAGAACCCGATCACCGATTCTGGGTTCGACTAACAGGTCGAGAGAAACTTTTTTGAGGGCGCCTCCGACCCGAATTTTTCCTGCGAGCATTCCGTCTTCAGGAAACGTCTCAACGATTCGGCCGTACAACAGATTCATTGGACTAGAACTCCTTCTCTGCTTGCCATCCGGCGACTAACCCGGGCAGCGGCTACGATTTGCCCCAGCGCAATGCCTCCGTCGTTTGTGGGCACGCGCTGATGCCAATAGGGCCTAAAGCCTGCCTGGGAAAGACGCAGAACGGATCTTTCCAGAAGATAGCGATTTTGGAAACACCCGCCAGTGAGGACTACCTTCGGTTGGTCATTTCTTTGCGCAATCCGAATAATCACTTCCGCTAAGGTGTTGTGGAATTTTGCGGAGATAAGACCGGCGGACTTCCCGTGCCGCAGATCGAACAGGATCTCCTCTATCATCGGCGCCCAATCGATGATCTGCGGAAGGCCAACGCCGATCTCGAACGGGTAGAGATCGCTGACTTCGGGGTCGATCACTGACTCTAATTCGATGGCAGCTTGCCCTTCGAAAGTTACCCGTTGTCGGAGTCCGACCAACGAGGCAACGGCATCGAACAATCTGCCTGCGCTCGAAGTGACAGGCGCGTTGAGACCCTTAATCAGCATTTGCTGAATGAGCGTTATTTCCTTTTCCGAGAATTCCGCGATCGGTGCTATCTCGCGGTCCTTCAGCCCGTTATTACCCCAGATCTCATACAAAACTGCTAGAGCGGTACGACGCGGCTCCTTCACTGCCGCTTCGCCTCCCGGTAAACGGAACCGCCGAAGGCAGGCGACTCTTTGAAACGAGTCCTCGTCGGTTACCAAAAATTCACCACCCCAGATCGTATTATCCGTTCCATAGCCGGTGCCATCCCATGACACGCCCAACACCGGCGCCTCCAGTTCATTTTCGGCCATACAGGAAAGCACATGCGCCCAATGGTGCTGGACTTGCTGCACCGGGCTCCGCAACTCTAGAGCGTATTTGGTAGAAAGGTAATCGGGATGCAGATCACACGCGACCCATTCAGGCTGCGCATCATAGAGGCGAGGCAAATCGGCTACGGTCCTGCGAAAAGCAGAAAGGGCAGTCGTCGTCTCTAAATCACCAATATGTTGGCTAATGAAAACGTCTCGACCCACGCTCAAGGCAACGCTGTTTTTCAAATGGGCGCCAACCGCTAGTATGCAAGGTTGTGATACGTTCATTCGTACCGGCAACGGCGCATAGCCGCGCGCTCGTCTGAGCACCATCTCGCGGCCACAGACGACTCGTGCGATGGAATCATCGACATGCCGAACAATGGGGCGGTTGTGAACGAGAAAAAAATCCGCAATGCCCTCCAAACGTTTCAGCGCTTCGTACTCATCAATGCAGATGGGCTCATTAGCGAGATTCCCGCTAGTAGCCACCACCGGAAATCCGATGTCTCGCAGCAGAAGATGATGGAGCGGCGTATACGGGAGCATGATCCCAAAGTTGGGGTTTGCCGGCGCCACTGAAGCAGCCAGGAGTGATCCGCCGGATCGGCGGCCCAAAAGTACGATCGGTGACTCCGGGGAAAGCAGCAGACGCTGTTCGAGGGTGGAGACCAGACAATCCCGTTTTATCAGCTCCAGGGATGGGTACATCAAGGCAAACGGCTTTTCTTCGCGGCGTTTCCGCATGCGCAAACGGGCGACTGCGCAGTCTTCCTTTGCGTCTACGACTAATTGAAATCCACCAGTCCCTTTGAGGGCGAGAATCTTTCCACCACCAACCAACCGAGCTGCCTGACGCAAGGCTTCGTCTTCTCGCGCGAGCACTACTCCCCCCTCGTCCCATAACTCGAGGTGCGGACCACACTGGGAGCAGGCGTTGGGTTGGGCGTGAAACCGGCGATTGGCAGGATCGTGATATTCCCCTTCACAAGCCGAACACATCACAAACCGCTTCATCGAAGTATTCGGACGATCGTAAGGCAGTTGTTCGATAATGCTGAATCGCGGGCCGCAATTTGTGCAGTTGGTGAAGGGATACCGGTACCTTCGATTTGTGGGATCAAGTATTTCCTGCAAACAATCCGAGCAAATGGCGACGTCCGGAAGAATGAGCGCAGTCTTCTGACCGGCCTGCTCGCTGTAGCGAATTTCAAAACGGTCGTAGCCTACCGCATCGAGAAACGAGAACTCCAAGCTCTGAACAATCGCGAGCGGAGGTTTCTCTTTCTCGAGCCGAACCAGGAAAGTCTGCAGCAGATGAAGCGGACCTTCGACTTCAATGAACACGCCTTGGGACGAGTTCAAGACCCAGCCATTTAAGCGGAGCTGGGTCGCTAATCGGTAGACAAAAGGCCGGAACCCAACCCCTTGGACCGCGCCGAGTACGGTTACTTTCGCGCGTTCGGATTGCATGGCACCCAATGAATCAGCTGGGTCGCGGCAGTGTTTCGACCGTTGCACCGGCGACCTCCCGAGTAAGCGCTACTTTGACCACGCCTTCTTCCACCAGCAGCGGAAAAGGATCGAGATGCGCGCTAGGAATCTCTCCACAACGGCCTGCGTGTAGGAGATCGTAGTGGTGACCCAACGAACAAGAAAGAAGACCGCCATCAAGTGTTCCCGAATCGAACGGCATATTGCAAGCGGGACACCGATTGCGGTAAGCATAAAAAGTTTCGTTGACCTTGCAAATGACCAGCCGCATTTCTCCGAGGCGAATTGGCATCCACACGCCGTCCGCAAGCTGCTGGGCCTGCTCGACTACCCTCCAGTCTGAAGTCGTGCGCTGAGCTGGTTGCGAAACCGTCGGTAATGGTTTCTCCACAACTCCTTCCACTTCGAAGTGAACAAGATCCGGACAGGCTTGTTCGATCGCGTGTTTGATTGCTAATTCCAGCGTCACGGCAGACGAGGCACAGCTTTGGCAGGTGCCCTGTAGTTGCAGTTTGGCGACGTTGTTCTCCAGGCTAATCAGCTCCACATTCCCACCGTGACTCTTCAGGTACGGCCGGACTTTATCTAAGGCATCCCGGAGACGGGCCGCCAAATCCAAGGGATGTAAATCATGAATAAGCAGCAACCCTTTGATAATGTCGTCGTGAATCAACTCTCGATAGACCTTGCGACCCGCAGAGTCGGCCTCGTTGGCTACTTGGAGAATCCTGCCGAGACCGTGACCGTAAAACGCAAGCACGGCTTCCATGCATTCTTGAATCAGCTCCTTTGCTCCAGGGTAGGGCAATGCCTCGATCCGCTCGATCAGTTTCTGAATGCGTTCGCCTTGTAGATTGATGTCGTCTTTCTGGCTTCCGGAGGAGTGTCCGTGATTGATTGGGCGGTCCGTCGTCATGGGCGTTTCGTCGATATGGGTCAAAGAATTCATGCCGCCGGCACCGTTAATCCGTCATCTTCTATAGCGAACCGGATCGATTTAATCGCGCAATCATTCCCCTCAATCACTTCGACCGTAGCTCCGCAATCGGGGCATTGCAGCGTCGGTATCGCTCCAACCAACAGCGCCTCTTCCCAGTATTTCGGCCGGCCGCGATATAAACACTTTTCGCATCGCACGACCGCTTCGACCCTGTCGATTTCCAAGGCCGAATCCTGGATGGGCGTTTGTTCGGTAATGGCCATGTAGCAAAAACGCAGTTGATCCGCTTCGATATGGCTCAACTCTCCGATCGCCAGCCTCACGGCCAGGACTTTCCTAACGGGCCGTACACTAACAAACTCAAGCACACTCTCTACTACCGCCGAGGCGATCGACAGCTCGTGCATCGATGCACCATCTTCAGACAGCAAGCAATGCTGCCGTCACATCGTCGAGGCCATCGCCGGTTTTGCAGCTAGTGGGGATGACCGTGATATCCGGCTTCAGCTTGTGAACGTCTTGAGCCAGTTCGGCCACGCTAACACCCATCGCCTCCGCCAAGTCGATTTTGTTCACCACAACGAGCTGCGCCCCCAGAAACATGTGAGGATGTTTCCTGACCATGTAAGGGCCTTCGGTAACACTAACCACAACGGCTCGTGCTTTGGAGCCGAGCGGGAACTCGGCCGGACAGATCAAATTGCCAATGTTCTCAATGAAGATCAACCGAAGCTTCTCTAGATTGACCTTCCGGAGCGCTTTCCCGACCAGGTTAGCATCCAGATGGCAGCCGTTCACCGTCGCGATCTGGACCACGGGAACGCTTTGGTTCGCGATCAGATCTGCGTCGGTGCTGGTGGTAGCATCACCATTGAACACTGCGATCCCTAAGCGATCTTTGAGTCTCTCCACTAATCGGGTGATCAGAGTCGTCTTGCCCGAGCCGATCGCGCCCATTACGTCAATGGCGGTCACGCCGTGGCGATCGAGTAGCGCCCGATTTTCTTTTGCCAGCTCAGCGTTCGCTTCCAACAAGCTATGTTCCAGTTCAATATCGTAAATCTCGTCTGGAGATGCTTCAATGGTCTGGATCATAGCCATTTCTCCTTCACCGGTCGGTGGATGCGGTCGCTCATTTTTTGGCAAGCCCAGCGAGTGCAGTCGGAGTGTGCATCTGTTGGACCACCTTGCCGTTTCCCAGGTACATGTGCACTCCGCACGGCAGGCATGGGTCAAAGCTGCGAACTGCACGCATGATATCGATGCCCTTAAAGTTGTCTGGTCCGTTTTCTTCGAAAATCGGCGTGTTCTGGACCGCGTCTTCGTACGGCCCAGGAGTGCCGTAGACATCGCGCGGATTGGCGTTCCAGCAAGTCGGGGGATACGGATGGTAGTTGGCCACTTTACCGCCCCGGATCACGAGATGATGCGAGAGTACTCCTCGGACCGCCTCATGGAAACCGCATCCAATCGCTTCATCAGGAACCTTGAAGGGGGTGAAGGTGTCAGTTCGGCCAGCGTGCAACTCTTTCATCGCCTTTTCGACAAAATATAGAGCGGCCGCTGCCGAATAAGCTTGGAAATAAGTGCGGGCGCGATCTCGCTCGATTGCATTGCTCCATTTCGGGATCTTCCACTCCAGCTCGACCTCAGGCTTCATCGCGGTTTTCGGAAGAATCATTTTGACACTGTTTCCGGTAGCCTTGACGTAGCCGATGTCCACCAGACCGGCTAAGGCAGTCGCCCAAAGACGCGCCAGCGGACCGCCACCGGTATCGAGCGCGAGATGGTCGCCCGTACGTTTGTCAAGCCATCGGGGTGACATGACCCAGGTGTATTTCCCTTGGAAGTCACGCTTCTGCGGCTGTGGAATCGTGGTTTGATTCCATGGGTGCCGCTTATCGATCGGGTTTCCTAGCGGGTCGTGGGATACAAAGGTTTCGCTTTGCTCCCAATCTTCGTAGAACGAAGAACCCAGTAGGATCCGAAGTCCGACATTGATGTCAACGAGGTTGGTTGTGACCAATTCTCCGTCTACGACAATTCCGGGAGTGACAAACATCGCTTTCCCCCACTTATCCATTGTCTTGTAATTGTAGTCGCAAACGTCAGGATCCTGGTAGGATCCCCAACAGCCCATAAGAACGCGGCGCTGGCCAACCTGCTCGTACCCTGGCAAAGCCTCGTAGAAAAAGTCGAACAAATCGTCGTGGAGCGGGACGCACCTCTTCATAAACTCCACATATTTCATCAGCCGAACGAGATAGTCGGTGAACAACTGAACCGACGGCACAGTGCCAACCCCACCCGGGTAAAGCGTTGAGGGATGCACATGCCGCCCTTCCATCAGGCAGAACATTTCGCGCGTCAGCCGGCTCACCTGGAGCGTCTCACGATAAAACTCGCCCTCAAATGGGTTGAGAGCTGTCATGATATCCGCTATCCGACGATACCCGTGATCCTTGGCGTGTGGCGCCTCAGTCGATTTGGCTTTCTCCCAAACACCAGGATTGGTTTCGCGGACCATTTTCTCGCAGAAATCGACGCCGACCAGATTGTCCTGAAAAATATTGTGATCGAACATGTACTCGGCCGCCTCACCCAAGTTAACGATCCATTCCGCCATTGCCGGCGGTTTGATTCCGTAGGCCATATTCTGGGCGTATACTGAGCAGGTGGCGTGATTGTCACCGCAGATCCCACAGATCCGGCTCGTTATGAAATGGGTGTCCCGAGGATCTTTATTTTTCATAAAGATACTGTAACCACGGAAAATGG
The DNA here is from genome assembly GCA_041167675.1 of Verrucomicrobiota bacterium. Taxonomy (GTDB): domain Bacteria; phylum Verrucomicrobiota; class Verrucomicrobiia; order Chthoniobacterales; family JAFAMB01; genus DASTDH01. The sequence goes on along the minus strand of JBEEIB010000671.1, from coordinate 20,839 downwards.
ATGAAGTGCTGTGGCACTCGACGACTTTCTTGTTGGCGAAGTCAATTTTCGTAAAGATGCCCAAGCTTCCAACAATCCGAGTGATAGGATCCCAGGACATTTCTACGATATTTTCCGGGTGGGTTCGGGTCTCTTTAACAGGGGCGGTTGCGGTCGACATTGTGATCTCCTTTTATTGGCTGGATTTTGGTGGGCGACCCAAGATGGATTTGTTAGGCGTTGGCGTAGTGTTTGGGCCGATAGCCCGTCTTCAGTTCGGGACCAGGATGACGCCAGCTTGGTTCCTTATTTGCCGCACGCTGCGTAATCTGGCGCAGAGCTTGAATAATTCCTCCGGTAATTCCGGAAACTGCGGAGGAAACCATTGAGCCCGGAGGCGGATCCATGAACGGCATAAACTTGTCCGGGAAACCCGGCATGGTACATCCGATGCAGATGCCGCCGACGTTTGGACAACCGCCAATCCCGTCCATCCAACCGCGTTTGGTGACGTTGCAGTTCACCACTGGTCCCCAGCATCCCAATTTCACTATACACTTCGGCGAACCGTAGACATCGGCGAAATCTCCCTCTTCATAATAGCCGCCTCGGTCACATCCTTCGTGTACAGTTTTGCTAAACAACCATTTGGGTCGTAGCTCCTCGTCGAGCGGAATCATCGGGGCCAAGCCCGCGACTTGATAGAGCAGATACAGCAACGTCTCCATCATATTATCCGGTTGCACCGGACAGCCCGGTACATTCACAATCGGAAGTCCCGCTTTTGAACGCCAGTCCCATCCCAGATAGTCCGCTAACCCCATCGCGCCGGTTGGATTACCTTCCATCGCGTGAATTCCTCCGTAGGTGGCACAGGTACCAGCGCAGACGATAGCGAGAGCTTTGGGTGCCAGGCGATCAATCCATTCGTTAGTCGTAATCGGTTGGCCAGTTTTCGAATCCGTCCCCAGCGCGGCCCAATACCCTTCCTTCTTTATCTTCTCATTGGGAATTGAACCTTCCATGACCAGAACGAACGGATCTAACTTACCTTCTGCTGCCTGGTACCAGTATTTCATGAAGTCGTCGCCAACTTCATAAGCAAGAACTGGGTTATAAAGATGAACTACCGGGAGGCCTGGGATCGCTCCCATCACTACATCTTCGATACTCGGCAAAGTAGCGGCGGTGACCGAAACTGAATCTCCGTCGCATCCTAAACCGGTTGTCATCCATACAACGTGGATTTCTTTTACGTCCGGAGGACGATGAGCTCCGATAGGAGGGGATGTTGCTGCCATGGTGTTATATCTCCGATTGGTTTAGGATTCCTGCTTGCGCGCCGAGTTCTTTAACGGCGCGGCTAGCGCTGTACTTTTGGTTGATCCGGATCCGTCGTGGTCGAAATCGCCGCCGAAGTGGCGGGCAAATGAAATTAAAAAATTCAGCGAGCGAGCGATATCGGGATCCTTGAGCAAGCCAAGCAGACTGAAAATCCCTCGCGTATCGCTGGAAAGAGCTTTCGGATCGCGCGCCGTAGCAGCCATCGCACGACCGGCTCGTCCAACAATTTTCACAACTTCTACATCGAAAAAACCGGCCTCTTTAAGAGCTCCGAGCTCGCTAGCGAAATCGCGCAAGAGGGGAAGCATGCCTTGAAGCTGGCCCGAAGCTGATTTCAAGTCGTCCAGATCTACGTTCTCCAGACTCTTCTTTAAAGCGGTCGTGCCGGCCCGGCCGAGTTGGCCAACGCTTAGGGAAGCTGACTCGAGCAGACCTTCACTTCGCTGCAGAAAGCCCTCGAGCAGCTCGGCGAAGAACGCGAGCTTGTCCGACTTGTCCAGCAACGACACCAACGCTGCGACAATTCGCGGGTCCTCTAGTTTTTCTAACAGAACGTCGGCGTTAGTGTCGGCTCCTCGGTGAAAAGATGAAAGTGTAGAACTCATGGCGACTTAGTCCTCTTTATCTCCCCCCCAGCGCACCACGCATCCCGTAGTGCGGATTGATTTTCTTAGGCAGCTATACAACGCGATTTCGTATTCGTCCGGAGGACGATAAAGCACGAGAGAGGATGATGAAGCCATAAGAGTCTGCACTCCCATCTGGCCAGAGTTTTAATCTGGGGGGATTAGAACTTTTCGGAAAATGGATATTATTGCTAAACCGTAACGAACGCAAATCTAATCCTGCTGGATTTAGGCTCAGGTGCATGGGGAACGGCTATCACCTGACCTATGAATCAGTGATCCCCCTTACATTCTATGCATGCGGAGATAACGCTGCAGGTCTGGCAAGATCTGTAGAAATGCAACGACAATCAGAATCAAAATAACTGTGAGTGCGAGATTGAAAAAACCGCGCATTTGAGTTCACCCCCTTTTAAGGCCGATCTACGAACGAATTCATTTCTGCGTTTGCGAACGAATGTCGTTAATCAGCGTTCGAATCATGTCGACGGCTTGGGGAACTGCAGCCTGCACTGGCTCGCTCAGTCCAATTTGCCCATCTTCGGTTTCCAAAACCGCCGGCTCACAGCCAACCAGGTATAAACGCGCGATTACGCCACCAAACGATTGAACCAAAAGGAGCACCTGGACAAGTCCCAAGCTATGGCCATCTGGCACTTCGGCCTCCAGCTTAGAAAGTTCCTCTTGATCCGGCTCGATCAAGTAAAGCGTCCCGGGCGGATTCCCTCTTGCCGCAGCGTCTATCAGGATAGTTGCTGCATATCCGTCCATAATCGCATAGGCGAGGTCGTAGCCGCGAATCCCGAAATCCACTACATTGACTCCTTCTGGTAATTCAGAGCGTGTTAGCTCTCGCACGACCTCGACTCCGAAAGCATCATCACCGAGAAAGATATTGCCAATACCGGCTACAAGGATTCGATCCAACGGATTCATTCCGTCTCCGCCAGAGGTTCAACCTCGTCCAACGCGAAAAAAAATCGATGACCTGGCTGGCGCATGAAGCCCAGGTCTTTGCCCGGATCGTCGTCAAGTACAAGAGCCAAATGGATCCGGTTTTCGGCATCCTGTTCGATCGCCTCGATTATCGCTGTCTTTCCTTCCAATGCGATGTCCATGATATCGGCTCTCGATTTGGGTCGAATTCTTACTCGGTGTCCCGTCCTGAGTTGAACGCCATTTACTTCAACGACTTCCAAACGCCGGTCGTTGCTGAAGAAGTCATCGTCCAATGACCGTAGATCCCGCACAACGCCGTGCATTCTCCACAGTTGGTCTTCCGGCAGCGACTCGGTCCGCTCCAAGATCTGACGCGCGCGTTCATCCGATTGTCGCATCTCCTCCTTTTCTACGTCCGTCATCGTCATCACCCGCAACGTGAGAATTTCGTCGATCTCGGTCCCGTCAAAGAGTTGGCCCGCACTTTCGGGTGCAATTTTTGGGTAGTCGTAGAGAATGATGGGCGAAGAGAGCATGGTACTCCGGTCGCCAGTTTTCTCATCTCCTACTAGTACCGGCCAAGTCCCTTCGTTTTTGCACGATCGGGCGGATTCATGAAGTGCCGCGGGAGGATCCATCAAAGAGACGAATTCTGCTCCCTTTAAATGGAGTATCGTGTGCGTGGAGGTAAAGGTTCGCATCAAGACCGCATCTTGGTTTTCCTGTTCCGAGATCGGTGTCTGGTTGACTATCTCTGCGCTAATCTTAATCGTCTGGGGATTCAGCCTTTCGGCCTTCAGTTCAATCGTTCCTACCAGCGCCGCTTGCCGGCGCCGCATCAGTCCCACTATCGATCCTTGAGAATTCCTTATAGGTTCCAAAGTGCTGGAAGATGGAAAATTAAACGGCAGACTGCAGGGGACGTCACAAACCTGATGCAGATATTTCGCGGGTAAGTTCACCGCCCGTTCGACCGCCTCCTGCCAAGTTGAATATTGCTGTTCCTCTACCTGGAGTTCGGGAGCAACCTGGAGGGAAATTGTATCCAGAGCGTCAGGCAAATCCAGAAGCGGCTCCGGTAATACCAAAACCTCGCGGACGGTAACGTGCAGAAAACGTGCACTTACTTCGATACGGGCATGCTCACCTTCGCTGTTCGTTAAACACTCCGTCCGGAGCGTGCATGGCTCTGCCCCCTTTTGAGCAACGCTGTAAGCCCGGGGATAAACTCGCCCAAACGTAAAGCGTTGACGATTCTTCTTAGAGGAGGGCCGATAGGGATAAAGGATATATCCCTCGTACAGTACCGCTTCGACAATCTTGTTTACCAGGGGGAGGTCCATAAAACATCTTGGAGTATATTTACCGCTGTATAATAAGGATCACTGCTCTTTCGTTTCGGGAGTGAGCAAACGTTCGATGGTTTGATCCCAAGTGAGCAACCCGTGACACCGCTTAAAGGCGGTCAGTTTGTCGAACACGTCACGACCTAAAGAGAGCCAGGCGCTATTGGGGTAGTGGTGATTCATCAAATCCGCCCAAATCTTCACCGGCATCCGGTAAACGCATTCCTTGTCCCAAGGGATCTGCTGTACCTGTAACCCGCCGCCTGGGCCTGCGTAAAAAATGGTTCCACTAAACAAGAACAGAAGCGGCACCTCACCTCCTTCCAGAGCATAGAAATATTTCGTCGCGATGACATTGAAGTCGTACGTGCACTGGACCGGGAGGACGGTCTCGGTGCTTCCCAAAAACGGGCGTACGGTCGCGCCCGCATGCCCCCAAAGCCGATTGCGAAGTGTCTGGCCCCAACGATCCGGAGTGCCAAATAGATCCTCAAGTCGTTCTTTTTCTCCGTCATTGTATGGCCGCTGCGCGGCCTGGATTTGGATCTGGGCCTGAACCATGACCGCTTGAATTTGTTCGGTGGCCGGTTGGTTCGAGATTGCTAAATTGAAATGGAGGAGCGGCGTCAACCCGCGCGCTGACGGTTCTATTCCCGTCACCTGAAAATTGAGTTCGGGCATGGAATGTCTGCTAGGATGATGCCGGCACCGACCGCGTATTGGCACGTAATCGGGCAAAGAAGTTTTCAACTTGGCTCCAAACAGCGTCTCCGCCGGATAGCCCACGCCAATGCACGCGAATGAGTCCGACTAGCTCGAAACAAACATCGATGGGTACGACGTAGTACTCACGTTTGGTTCCAACTCGATTGACCAAGAACGCCTCCACGTCCGATTGCATTGTCCTCAATTGGGAATTCCTCTCCGCCAAAGAGTTCCATGTCGCGAGCGGCAATAGTGATTCGGTCGCGCCGGCGGGACTGGGATACAAGGCTTTCATTTTCTTCTCCGAGCTGCTGTAGAAGAAGAACGCGAGATTAATCGGAAGCGCCAGGTTTTCCCACTCGACATCCGACAGGCTAAATTGGGGAAAATCCCAAATATCCCTAGGGATTAATTTGAAACGGCCACCGACGACATCTTGAAAACGAAGAGCGCATGGATCGCAAGTGCAAACGATCCGACTGTGAGAAATTTCCAGTAGGTGGCGATGATTGGGAGAGAGACCTATATTACAAAGCTCACACCGCTCTGGCGCAGCTCGCGGCTGACGAAACCGACGCAGTGTCTTGATTAGACTCCCTCCTTGCCCATCACCCTGGGAGCTCTCGCCCGTTAATCTTGGCCAGTTAGGATTTTGGCTCACCGCTTATAATGCTTGGGCTGATGCTCCCACGCGATAGCTAATTCGCTAATGTTAGTCTCCAAACTAGAACAGAACAACTTCGATTGTGTTGATCTTCCTCGTTCCCTAAACTCGCGAGCAAACGATATCGAATACGGACAATGTTCATTTGCGGCAAAGGTTCAAAGGTAAGCTGCGTTTCATGTCCCAGCTGGTTGAGAACTCGAGGGCATGATTCGAACAGAATTTGGCGTCTCCGAATTAACTTCTAAAACCTTCTTTGTTTCGAACAAACCCAACGCTTCACGAACACCGTTGGCGTCCGCGAAATCCATTTCCACAGTCAAGTCAGGTGTAATGACCTGGATGGTGAAACTTTCACGGTCAGGCAGCACGTCCACTTTGGTGACATCGTCGTAAAAAATAATTCCATTCTCGTCGGAGCCGGTGACCGCATTATGGCCCCGTATAGCGAACTCTTCTCCAGAATCTTCGGCGATAATTAAATGCGTCATATCGGCTAAAAATTGCGGTAATAACCCCAGCATGGTTCGTCTGAGCAGAGTCCAATGGTTGCCTAGACGAGAGAACTTTGTCATCAAGGCGTTTTGTTGTCAGGGGAACTTGCCGCTTCGTGAAAGTATAATAGGTCCGACTCCATTCTGGGTCGAACGCCCGATTTTTCTCGTTTTCCCAAACACCGCCTGAGAGCATAAGCGACCCCAAATCTGATCCCTCTATGTTTCAAAATGTTCGCCTGTTCTTTGGAACGCTAATCGCATTCGCCATCATTTCGAAAGCTCTGGCCGCGGATAAAGATATTGAGTTGTTGACCGACGCAGAGTTTCTGCAGCCAACCAGTACGCTGGAATTTCGGTTCGCTAACGCGGTCGCCGCAAAAGATGATGTTGGCACCGTTCCAAGCGTCGCACCGATCGAGATTAAACCCGCTCTGGCTGGCACTTTCACTTGGTTAAGCCAGCGAAGCGGCGTTTTTGTCCCGAGCAGTCCGCCCCGGCTCGGAACTGAATTCGTTGTCACCATTCGACCCGGCTTTCAAGATCTGAGCGGACACCCAGTCGGCCAGGACTTCCGCACCGCGGTAAACACACCGGTTTACGCAGTGACTCGCGCTGTCATATCAGAAAACGAAGAGGGTTCGCCCAAGCCTGAGGTTCGTCTTGCTCTTAATCTCGATACGCAGCTGGTTCCTCAGCTGTTCCGTTTCAGCAGCCAAACCGGTGATTTCGTGTCGGCTGATGTTCGTTACGCAAAGACTGGCGATTACTTTCAGATTGCGCCGGAATTGCTCGATTGGAATCGACGCTGGCAAGACCGGAATCGTGCCGAAACAAATCAGGAAAACGTTGAAGAGGATCAGGAGAAACCGCAACCAGATCGCCTCATCGTGACACCCAAAGAACCGCTCGATCCAGGGAAGCAGTGGCGACTGGAAATTGCTCCCGGTCTAAAGTCGATCTCTGGAAATGAAACGATTACCAAACCAGGAGTGGTTCCCTTGGGAGCAGTTACACCTTTTACGGTTAAGAATATATTCACTACCAATTACATTCATTCGGGCAAGACGGTAACGATAGAGTTCTCGCGCGCGTTAGCCCCGGACATCACCGCAGAATCCGCCAATCGCTTTTTTCAGATCGAACCCGCCGTCAACCATCTGAGTTATGAAAACGAAAACGACCAGATCAGGGTTTCTGGAGCGTTCGTGTTAGGCCAGACTTATCAGGTAAAATTCAGTTCGGAGTTGGCCGACAAATTTGGCGTACCGATGGAAGGCGAACATTTGCGATCCTTCCAGTTCAACCCGGTGAAGCCTAGAGTCTATCTTCCGGTCACTTCCGGTGACCAGTTTAGGAATGGGAATCGTCAATTTGAGGTGCTTTCGGTCAATGTGCAGCGTTTGCGAGTGCGCGCTTTATTGGTCGATTCGATAAATGGACCAGCAGCGAAAAAAGCATTCACGGCTTACGACCACGACGAAGAAAGTAGCCGAGACGCCGACGAACCAAACCAGCGAGTTCCAGACGGCAAGATCCGGGGAAAAGTGATTTACGATCGCCCGGTTGAGCTCGCCGGAGCGCAGATAGATGCACAGCTGAAGACCCAGCTCGACTGGAGCGAAATAGCCGGTGCTAATCGAGGGGGAATGATTTTTTTGACGGTCGAAGGAGACCCTATCTCCGGAACCGGTGACCGGCAGGTTGGTGCGCAGGCGCTCATTCAGTTGACCGATATCGGGGTATTTTGGACCCGCGAATCGGATAAACTGCGTTTCTCGCTATTCTCACTGCGTTCGGGTGCGCCGTTGGGGGCGGCAGAGCTGCTTTTGCTCAATGAAAACCGGGTCCAAATCAGTCGAGCTATTAGCGACGGGACGGGCTCTGCCAACGTGCCGTTCTCGCCCGAAATCGAATGGTTGGTCGTTAAGCGGCCGGATGACGCTTATGCCCTCCAGTTGGGCAAAGAGGCCAGTGTACTTCCGGCTGCCGGATTCAATTTCCAGATCTATTATCCACCATGGGACGCGCAGGCGATTCCCGAGAATACCCGCTCCTTCCTTTTCACCGATCGACCCCTTTATCGACCAGGAGAAACCGTGCACGTGCGAGGGTTGGTCCGTACGTTGAAGCGCTCCGGACTGGAAGCGGCCAAAGCACTGAACGGTCAGGTGACCGTACTCGGTCCTCAAGGAGAAACGACCTTCTCCGGCGAAATTGTGACCAACGCACAAGGCGCATTCCAAACTGACATTCCGCTGCCGTCGACGACGATCGGACGCCAATCGCTGCGCATCACATTCGGAGACCAAGAGTCGGAAGAAAGCGCTGGATCGGCTTTCGTCAATTTTACAGTAGCGGATTATGAGCCGAACGCTTTCGAGCTTGACGTCAAAATGCCGGAGCGGCTCACCCCAACCATGCCGGCACGTGCCGAGGTATCGGGAAAGTACCTTTTCGGCGCCTCGCTGACAGGAGCGCAGGTGCGTTGGACGCTGCAGTCGACACCAACCGTTTTTGCGCCTGCTGGATTCGAGAATTTCCAATTCGCTACCGAAGATCCGCAACCAAAGACTACAACGATCACCGGCTCGGGCAGCTATGACGGGACTCAGCTCTTATTGATCGAGCCGGAACTGCCAAAGGCCGATGGGAGAGTGCTGCAGGGCGTATTGACCGTCGATATGACTGATGTGAATCAGCAGACGGTAACCGAGTCGCGCGTTTTCCAAAAGGATCCCGCTTCCTTCTATCTCGGTATCGCCCGACCGGAGAACTCCATCATCCGTGCCGGTGCACCGGTGGCGATCCAATGCATCGCGGTCACTCCCGAAGGCAAGCCTCTCGATCACTTGATCGACGTCCAGATTGAGATCATCCAGAAGCGCCACCAGACGGTACGAGTGAAAGGCGCGGGTAAAAGTGTGTCGTTTCGCACCACCGATATCGATGAGACGATCGGCCAAACTCATGGCCAAACTGTAATGCCTACTCTGACTGCTTCTCTGTGGTCAATACCGGAAGGCAAGACCGGGGAGATCACCCTGCCTGCGGCCGGAGAATATGTTGTGCGGGCTAACGCGCACGATTCAGAGGAAAGACCAGTGACAACGGAATTCACTCTCTACGTTGAGGGCGAGAACGAAGTTGCCTGGGATTTTCGCAACGCTACCCAGATCGACCTTGTTGCCGACAAACCAGAGTATCGCCCGGGCGAAACAGCGCACATTCTGGTGAAGAGTCCGTATTCCGGCGAGGCCATCGTGAACGTCGCACGCGGCACCGAGATCCTTCGCTCTCAACAGCTGACTCTCAATGGTAACACCCCAACCATCGAGGTCCCCGTACTCGCGACGGACGCTCCAAATGTGTATGTCTCGGTTATCCTCATTCGCGGTTCCACGGCGAGCACCCGAAAAATCAAGGTTCCGGAATTCCGATACGGAATAGCGAACCTCATCGTAGTTGATCCGGCCACGAAACTCAGCATTGCGATCGCTCCGGCAAAGCCGGCATTCGAACCGGGAGAGCCAATTGATGTCGAGCTAAATGTGAGGGATGGATCTGATCATCCGGTACCGAATAGCGAGGTCACATTCTTTGCCGTCGACGATGGTGTCCTGGCGCTGACCGGCTATCAGAGACCCGATCCCCACGCTACGTTTTTCAAAGTGTTTCCGCTCAATGTCGGGATGGGTCTTACCCTGGATAACTTGCTCGCAGAAGATCCACAGGATTTGCAATTCACCAATAAAGGCTATTTGATCGGCGGTGGAGGTTTGGATATCCCAGGAGCAAAACTCCGTACCGATTTTCCGGGAACCGCATGTTGGATTCCTTCGGTTCGCACCGACTCCTCCGGGCATGCCAAGGTTCAATTCACCTCACCCGATGCGATCACCCGGTATCGATTAGTGGCGGTCGCGTTTTCCGGAAACAATCAATTTGGTTCCGCCGAAGCATCAGTGACGATCCGTAAACCATTATTGGTTTTGCCAAGCATGGCCAGATTCATTCGGTCGGGCGATCGACTGATCGCGCGCGCGGTCATCCGGAACGAGACTGGCCACGAAGAGAATGTGCGAGTAAAGCTGCTCCTAGACGAGCGGATTTCCGCTACTCAGCCAACCACCGCCGCTTTTTCTTTGCCGACCGGAACCGCACGGACAGTGGATTTCCCGATCCAAGCCAACCGTCCCGGCACAAGCCATTGGCAATGGTCAGCGCAATCGGATGACCATGCCGATCGGGTTGCTGCTACCGTTGAAGTTAATCCGGCTGGACCCACGTTAAGAGAAACTTATTTGAGCGATCTTTCTGATAAGCAGGCCGATTTATTGGCAGAGATCAATCCGCAACTGCTCGAAGGACGAGGCGTGCTTAACCTCACGCTCTCCAACACGCGCCTCACCTCGTTACGTGAAGCGATCGTGTCCCTGCGAAGTTACCCGTATCAATGCACGGAGCAGTTGACTTCAGGGCTGATTCCATTGTTGGTTCGCGATCAGCTAAAGTCCGCACTACCTAGCCAGATCTCCGACGCCGGCGGACAACCGCTTGACGCGGCCAAAACGTTGAGCTTGCTGTTTAATCGACAGACCGCCTCTGGAGGCTTGTCGCTCTGGCCCAGAGGCCAGCAACCGGCGCTTTTTGCCAGCGCTTACGCCGTTTGGGTGATCGCCGGTCTCCAGCAGGAAGGCGCCGAAGTCCCCACGGAAAAGTGGAAACATCTTCTCGATTATCTCAGCCAAAGTCTGCGGGGTTTACCGAAAATTAATGATGAGCTCCGGCTGAACGAGGAAGCGTTCGTGCTAATGGCGCTGGCCGCTGCCGGTCAAGCAGAGCCAAGCTACTATGAGGAGTTTATCAGTCGGAAAACAGAACTATCCCGTGAGACGCGGGCAATCTTGGCCTTGGCAATTCTTACTGGCAATGGAGCAACCAAAAACGTGGTGGATTCGCTGCTCGATGCAAAAGCAGCCGCTCCGGAAAGCGAGTCATTGTACGGTGGAAGCGCGCGCGAAAATGCGCTTCTTCTGCTGGCCTGGACTCACTATCGAGCGCGGTCACCTGAAGTAGGTCCACTGGTTAAGGAACTGCTTGCCACCCGTCATTCCGGACGGTGGGACACGACACAGGAGAATGCTTGGGCACTGTTGGCATTGGCGAACTATTATCGAACAACCGAGACCAGCGGAAAATCTGTTTCCGGCACCGTGCTATCGGTTGACCGATCACTCGCATTCGAGATCACCCGGCAGAAACCGTCTTGGACTACATCGATGACACTGGATCCAACCAAACCTCTGCGCGATCTCGCAGTCCGGCATGAAGGGTCAGGAAGCCTTTTTGCTGAGGCTCAGTTCGAAGTTTATCCTTTGGTCACCGAACAACCTCCCCAGGATCGAGGATACGCCGTCTCCCGCTCATACCAGAAGGTTGGCGACGATGGCAAACTGCAGCCGGCCGAAAACTTCAGAGTTGGTGATCGCATACTCGTCACTCTAATTGTGAAATCGAATCGACCGGGAAGACTGGTGGCAATTGACGATCCGGTTCCGTCAGTTTTTGAAGCGATTAATCCTGACTACAAACTTGATGAAGCAAGTGCGGATACGCCATCGGATGATGAGGATTATGCTGACTATCGCGAGATTCGCGGAGATCGCGTCCAATTCTTTTGCGATCGATTGAGAGCCGGTGATTACACCTTTCGCTACCTGAGCCGGGTTCGCTTTGCCGGAGTAGCGACTGTTCCGCCCACCAAAGTAGTAGAAATGTATCGACCGGCAAGGTTCGGGCTTAGCGAAACTCAGAAAGTGACGAGTGCCGCGCCCAACGACGAATGACTCTCAAACCTCGAATGGACGCTAAATTTTAAACCGCGAATTGACGCAAATAGACGTGAATAACTACGGTTTGATTCGTGTCCATTCGAGGTTCAATCGTCGGTTATTTGGTCTCTATTCCCTTGTTCTCTGTTGCAGGCGACTGATAATAACATATAGTATTACTGTAATTATATAGCAGAGCTGAGAGTCTATGACTAGGCACTGCAACGAATCCTCATGAATAAGTTATCCTGTGTGCGCAAGTCTATTCGGTGGTAAACGCCGCCGCCGGGCGAACTCGAGTGGAAACGGATTGTCCTAAGCGATGCCAAACCTCCAATGGATCCGGCTTCGCTAACCGGACCGGAGCAACCGCAATAGATGGATCTACGGTGGGCAAGCTACCAATCACACGAATTCGAACTCTTTATTCGCGCCTATTCGCGTCAATTCGTGGTTTAAAATTTAGCGTCCCTTCGCGGCTCGCTCCTCACACGCCTGAAGCCTTTTCGATAGGAACATCTTTTCGGATTTGATCTCTGTCAGTTTCAGAGAAATTCGAAAATGATCGGCGGCAGTTTGTAGGTGGTCTAACTGGGCCTCGAGTTCGCCCAGAACAGCGTACAGCAAATAATAGGAGCTCAACTTGGCCCGATTCCGAATTGCTTTCACCGCGTCGATGCCCGCGGTTGGACCGTCAACGTTGGCCACGGCTACGGCACGGTTGAGAGCGACGACCGGCGAATCATCAAACTCAACTAACCGATTATACAGCGACAGAATTTGTGGCCAATCCGTGGATACGTAATCCTTAGCCGCACAGTGACAGGCGGCGATGCCGGCCTGCAGGTGATAATCGCTGACTTCATCGCCTTCCGCCGATTGCAGTAGGTGAAACATCCCCCGCGCAATCATCGCTCGATCCCAACGAGATCGGTCCTGTTCTTTCAGCCGAAGAATGTTTCCGTCGGTATCCGTACGGGTCGGGAATCTCGCTGTGTTAAGCAACATGAGGGCAATGAGAGCGTGAATACGGGGTCGATTGCCTGCCGGATGCTCCGCCAGCAAGAGAGCGAGACGGATCGCTTCGCGGCAGAGCTCCTCTCTTACGAGACTCGCGCCACTGGACGCCTTGTAACCTTCATTGAAAAGCAGATAAAGAGTTTGCAACACGCCGTCCAGGCGGATTGCTAATTCCTCCCCCGACGGAATCTCAAACGGGATGCGTAGCTCGCGGATTTTTTGCCTCGCTCGCGTCAGTCTCTTGGCAATTGCTGCTTCGGTCGCCAGGAACGCCTTTGCGATTTCAGCAGCACTAAATCCGCAAAGCGTCTTGAGCGCCAGAACCGTCTGTTCCTCCTGCACCATTAGCGGATGACAGCACGCGAACATTAGCCGCAGATGACCGTCCTTGATTTCAGTATCGAACAACGGCGAATCGTCAGCCGAGGAATCGACGGACCATTGTTCAGTAGATTCGACGATTTCCGGCTGCTTATCGCGGAAAAGCTTCTCTCGCCGAATCAAATCTAATGCGAGATTCTTTGCCGTTTGGGTGAGCCATGCCGCGGGATTATTTGGAATCCCATAGTAAGGCCACGTCTGCAAGGCCCGAATCAACGCTTCCTGGACCACATCCTCGGCCAGCTGCAAACGGTCAATCCCAAAGATACCCGTCAGGACGGATACCAGCTTTCCGGCCTCCTGACGGAACAAATGTTCTGTTAGCTGAGAAATTTCCCCACTCGGTGGTGAGTGCCCAGTATCTTGAGGCTTCTTCACACGCTTACAGCGAAGCCGCGACCGATCTGTTGATCTACCAGGCGGACTTCGACGCTGATACCGTAGTCCAAGCCCGGGCATTCTTTCGCTATTTTCACCGCTTCATCCAGAGTAGCCGCTTGTAACAGAATATAGCCGGCAATGCTCTCCTTGGATTCAGCGAAAGGACCGTCCACCACCGTCTGTCCCTTCTTTCCGGAAATAATTTTACCCTTTTCAGTCAGCGGTTGACCGGCTTTGGCCCTTCCCTCTTGAGTCAATCGATCGAACCAGGCAATCCATCGGCTCATGACATTTTGGATTTCTTCCGGAGACAAGTTCTTGTCCCAATGCATACCGCGAAACAGTAGCATATATTCCGATGTGGTTGTCGGGGTAGTTATCTTTGCCATTGGTAGCGATTCCGCGTTTAATTAATTGGTCGTTCACGTCGATCATGCGACGACAATCTGTCGCCGCTGGCTTAGGCATTCAAGCCGTCGCGTAAGCAACTTGTTCGTCCGCGCGTTGAAACGGCGGACATTGGGCCGCCACTGGCCGTACTTCGACGGTCATCCCGTAATCCAGAGCCGGACACTTTTTAGCAATTCCCAGCGCTTCATCGAAACCCTCCACTTGCAGCAGAAAATATCCTCCGATGGCCTCCTTGGATTCGGCGAAGGGACCATCGGCCACACTCCGGCCTTTTTTCCCCGCAACAATCTTACCCTCATGCTCAAGCGGATGGGCGCTTTTGATCTTGCCTTGCTGGGTAAGCTGGTCGAAACAAGCATTCCATTGGTTCCTGACCGTCTGGATTTCTTGCGGAGACAGACTCTTGTCCCAGTGCGTGCCTCGGAATAACAGCATGTATTCGGATGTAACGGGCTGCGTGCTCATATTTGCATTTCGCAAAGATTTATCGCTCGATCAAGCGCGTGTTCGCTTCGATTATCCGGTGAACGAGGAACGGCCGCCAACCCGACTTGCGTCGCGAGCGCAGCAGTCAACAGCCTAATTCGGTCGCGCCTATCTATAGGTATTTCTTCTGTGAGTGAGTTAAGGTATTCCGAGGTGGCGGTGTGCATGCTCAACAAGTTCGTGGTTGGTGTACCGATCGTGGGGCCGCACCCATCCCACGATCCACAGCGGCTCCGTCCCGTCGCGACCCTTCGGTCCGAGATCGAAGTACTGGTAGACGAGCCAGCAATGCTGCGGATGCCCTTGTCGCTGTGTTCATATTTGTTCTTTGCCTGCGTTGTGCAGATCATCGTGGTGAAGCGGCGCACACATCTGGCGGCAAGATATAACAATGACGTGACGCACAGGACCACCAGCAGCGTCCGCAGATGAGTCGTCGCTGACAGCGAAAGCCCGACTCCCGTTCCGATCACGGCATAGGTGGCCACACATGCAGGACACTTTGGCAACAGCGCCAGAATAGCGCCCGGAACAATCCATCCGGCATTTTCGAGAAAACGCTGAACGAAGATTGGCTTCTGCCGGTTGCTGCCAAAGATTCGTTTTTCGGTCGTCTCCTGACCTGATTCACGCGCAGCGACTTTGCCGGATCCATTGGTACTCATGAAAGTTTCCTCCGACCGCATCAGGAGTCTTAACCTTTCACGGGTACATACCGCCCCGTTGTTTCGACCAAACCGGCGTCACCGTACTTGTCGTGATGTCGCACCCAGTCACTCAGATCGTGATTGGGACCGGTTTCGTTTCGGCCCTTTGGCAGATGGTCCAGATAACCATAAGCGCCGCCCAACATTTCGGACCCGCGTGCGAAGACAGAATAAGTGTGGAAGATATCGCCGTTCGCGTCCTTGTAGAACATACTGGTCCCGGCCAGCTCCTCGACTTGGAATTCGCGCACGTCGTAGTTGTAGTAAACCTTGCCCTTCCGAATCTCGTCTGGGGTGAACGACACGTGATAGTCGAAATTGAAGTCGCTTCCGAAAGATGACACCCACTTAAAACGCCAGCCCATCCGTTTTTTGAATGCTTCGATCTCCGGCTGAGGCGCTCGCGAGATCGCTACAAACATTACGTCGTGATGCTCGAGGTGAACGATGATCCCATCATTATGATCGGCCCCGAACGAGCAGCCTACACAACCTTCCTTCCACCCAGGCCCGAACATGAAATGGTTGACGATCAGCTGGCTGCGTCCCGCAAAAAGATCCGACAGTGTTTCTTTGCCGTTCGGCCCATCGAAGACGTATGTTTTCTCCACCCTGACCCAGGGCAGTTGGCGAGATTCAGCGTTCAACTGGTCGCGCAGCCGAGTGAAGTCTTTCTCCTTCTTGAGCAGCTCTTTACGAGCCTTAACCCATTCTTCTCGAGAAACGATTGGATGGTCTGAAATGCTTTTTCTTCCTTCGGATGTCGTCGTGTTCATATTTGTCTCTTCCACAAGGGTTGCTCGCTGGTTCGATTGTTTAGTTAATTCAACTATGCGACGAACCAGCCACCGCACTCAGGACATTCAGTGCCGACTTTTCTGCGGCACGAGCGGGAAGAAGCTCCCATCGTCCTGATGCCTCCCGCGGCCAATCCAGGCCAAGCGGCGTGCTCAGAAGCGAATAGTCGATCTCCGGTAGCCTCGACTCGACCGCAGAACGCGGCTCCTCGATGTGAGCCGAGCCATTGCAATTTGGAATTGATCTAAGTGTGATCGCAAGACGAAAAAGGCTAAAATCAATATTCATTTTCAAATCCTCCTCGATTTGCTTGGTTTGTCGTTTCAGTTCGATGACACGACGAACAAGCCAGCGCCTTTGGGACATCTTTTGCCGGTTTTCTGAGGTCTTGGATTCCAGTTGTGCTGGACACTTAGGATTGGTTAGCCTTTGGAAAGCCTTACGGGAACGAGTTACCCAATCAGGTGAATCTCTGGTGTCACTACCAAAATATCTATTGCTCGGTGCAGCCGCCCTGTTTTTCGCCTGGCTCGGAGTCGAGATCGCTTTGCGATGTACTTCGCTTTCGCGATCGCTGAATACGGCGCCACCGCAAAGTGTTGAATTTGTGGATCGCCGAGGGCGACCCCTGCGCCGGGTTCTACAAGACCAGCGCGTTTACCGTTCGCGCTGCAAGCTGAGCGACATTTCGCTCAATGTCATCGCCGCAACACTTAGCGCCGAGGACAAGCGATTCCGGGTACATTCCGGGATCGATTTCCTCGCCGCGGGTCGAGCGCTTACGCAGTTTCTCACAAAAGGAGCACCCCAGTCAGGTGCCTCCACGATAACCGAACAGCTCGTGAAACTGGGCGAGCATCGAGAACCACGAACCATCGCCACGAAATTAGCAGAGGTTTGGTGGGCGCTCTCCCTGGAACGGCACTGGAACAAAGATCAGATTTTGGAAGAGTACCTAAACCGGGTGGATTACGGGGACCTCCAAGTTGGACTGGCCTCGGCTAGTTGGGATTACTTCGAAAAACCGCCCAGTGATCTGAGCGTGGCGGAAGCGGCGTTTTTGGCGGCCATTCCGCAAGCGCCTTCTCAACTTGACCCATTTAAACATTTCGATGCGACCAAAGCCCGCCAACGATGGGTGCTCGGCCGGATGCGTACAAATGGCTATGTGGACGATGCAACCTACGCGCGTGCGCTCTCCGAGCCTCTCCGATTACGGCAACGGAACCGCGATTTCGAAGCGCCGTTTTTGGTCGATCTGCTACTGGAACGACGCGGCACATTGCCACCGGAAGGAGGCATTGTCCAGACCACCGTTGATTTATCGCTAAATCAATGGATTGACCAGGTGATCGCCCGCCAACTCGCTGCGCTGGCTAACAAAAACGTGTCAGCCGCAGCCGTCGTTGTCATCGACAATTCCTCTGGCGACGTGCTGGCGCTCTGCGGATCTGGCGATTATTTCGAGCCAGGAATTGGTCAAATCAACGGCGCCTGGAGCACCCGATCCGCCGGCTCCGCGTTGAAGCCATTCACTTATCTACGGGCGCTCGAAAATGGCGCTTTTCCCGGTACGGTCGTAGCCGACGTCCCGACCGACTTCGCAACCGAGACCGGGCTTTATCATCCAAATAATTACAATCACCGGTTCTATGGCCCGGTGAGTTTGCGCTTCGCACTCGCTAATTCCTTGAATGTGGCCGCAATCAAGGTGCTTGAGCGAGCGGGCGGTCCGCAAATTCTTTACGAAACCTTGCAAAGAGCCGGCATTACGACCCTCGATCATCCGGCAGCTTACTACGGACTGGGATTAACGATTGGCAATGGCGAAGTGCGACTGCTTGAACTGACTAGCGCATTCGCATCGTTAGCACGGCTTGGAATTTACCGCCCATTCCATCTTGTCCTGCACCCTCCGGGTGAATTGACAAAGGTCATTGCACCCGGTCATCGGATCTTTGACGAACGTGCGGCTTATATCCTGGCAGATATGCTCAGCGATAACCACGCTCGGGCAGCGACATTCGGATTGAACTCGTATTTGAGCTTTGATTTTCCAGTCGCATGTAAGACCGGGACAAGCTCGAACTATCGAGACAATTGGACGGTCGGTTTTACGCCAGAATGGACCATTGGCGTCTGGGTCGGGAATCCCGACAACTCGGCGATGCGAGGTATAACCGGAGTAACTGGAGCTGCTCCGATATTTCGGGAGGTCATGCTGCACCTTCATGAACAGGCGGGCACCAGCTGGTATCGCACACCGGTTGGAATCGGCCGCTGCTGGATCGACCCTCTGACCGGCAGGGAAGTGCCCAAAGATCATTCTCGCGCCCTTCAAGAAATTTTTGCGTTCAAGCCAGAATCCGCTCGGCCGGAAGATTACGACTCTGCCGGCCGTGTGCGGCTGCCGGCGGAATACAGTGCCTGGTTGCTGAGCAATCAAAATACCTCCATCCCACTTCTGCAAGCCCGCGCTAACCACCTGCGCATCTTACAACCAGCGCCCGGCAGTCTGTATTTTCTGGATCCCGATATCCCCGCGAACGATCAGCGGCTGGTCTTGAGCGCCGAATCAAGTGGATCGGTCGAGTGGAAATCCGCCTCGCTCGACTGCCGCATGGATGGCGACAAGGCGACCGTCATGCTCCGAGAAGGTCGACACGAAATTATCGTGCGAGACAAAACGACTGGCGAAACCGTTTCAACCTGGATCGATGTGCAGCCATGGTAAGTCTCGCCGGATCGGCATACGGGCTACGCGGACTTCGGTGCTTCGCTGCCACAAAACTTTAACCAACTAAAGTTTAGACATCCAGTATTCGACGGGATGCGAAATAGTGTTGGTAAATCAAGGACCAGTCGGAGAAGTAAATGGCTGCTTGCCTTATCGCCCTGGTGAGTCAAAGAGCAAATCTGCTCTTGTCACCAGCGTCCTCTTCCCTCGACCAGTCACATTCTCAGCGGATCTTTATTCAAGAAGACCGATTGCATCAAGATCATCGAGAAACCCGCTCGATATCAAAACAAGCAGAGATATGATAGCTATGAGCTTTGCCCAGAAACTAGCACTTCGCCAATACGTCTTCGCAGCTGTCGCGATCTCGGCGTCTTTGTTCGCTCTGGCGACCAACCACAATGCGTCGGCTCAGACGACTCTCGTACCACCGATTACGTTCTTCGAAAGTTTCGCCGCCAGCCATAACCAGGCTCAGGTGGCGATCAGCTTGGACCGGATTCTTGACCACGAAATCGCGATCGGTCAAACAACGTTGGTGACCACACCCACCGTTACCTTGATCGCTCCAACCGGCTCGCTTCCACTTTTTGTTCTCACTCAATTGGTCAACGAATTGGGGCCGAACGTCTTGAATCCGGCGCTTTTTGATCCAGCGATCCGCCGGGCGTTCGTTGATCTCGCTCCAAACCTCTATACGGATCTTCCGTACATTACCTTTGACAACACGCACACCGTGTACAATAGCCTGGAATCGCGAATGGCCGAAATCCGATCTGATTACATTCAGGTCGTCGTGCCCACGACAACCACCTATCCGTCAGACGGCAAGTCCGGACCCGGAAAGGAAGTCAAGAATCCGATTATGCCTCCTTCCGTCACGCCAGAGCAGAAATGGGGTTTCTTCGCCATTGGAAACGGAAAATTCGGGGAATTGGATTCAGACGGCAACGGCGTTGGATTCAAATATCAATCCGGAGGCGTAGTGGTTGGCGCGGATTACAAGATCTTGCCTGATCTCGCTATCGGCATCGCGGGTGGATACGAATACACTAACCTTGACCCGACGTTAGTCAGCGGTTCAGGAAGCGCAAACTCTGGCTACGGAACCCTTTTCGCCACCTACGGAAGAGCCACTGGCCTCTATGCGGAAGCAATTGGAGCAGTTGGTTACACGGCCTATGACGTGCAGCGCGACGTACTTGGCACATCAGCGCACGGTTATCCTGATGGCTGGGACGCAAGCGTCGGTGGCACGCTGGGATATCTTTTCAAGATAACCGACAACATCGGCATTGCGCCGTTTGGCAAGATTTTCTATGACCATCTTTGGCGCTCCGGCACTTCTGAGACCGGATCAATCGCCAGTTTGGACATAAGGCATGGCTCCGCTGATTCTCTCCAGACGACGGTTGGGGGCAAGATCGTCATAGTATTTAATCTCGGAGGAATCCGCCTAAACAACGAGATTTGGGCTGGTTATCGCCACGAATATCTTCAGACCCAATATGCAGTTGCCAGCAGCTTCCTGGATGGAGGCGTTAATACGTTCAGCACTCGCGGTCCACGTTTCAGTCCGGATAGCATTGTAGGAGGCGTTGGTACGAATGCCGAAATCACGCGCAATTGGTCGGTGAGCTTCAACTACAATGTCGAAGCCAATGATGCCTACTACGGCCACGAGTTCCTATTGGGGTTAAAATACAAATTCTAAGGGCTGGAGAAAAGAGTCCCGAGGCGACTCCATGATAGTAGATGACATGAGCCGACAGCTAACAGCACCCGCTGCTAAACTGTCGGCTCTATGAATAAATCTAACCAAACAATATTGAGCAGTGGTGGCAACCGAGCAAGTGTGATGCAGCATGGCAATCGGGTCCTGAAGTTGGGACTGGATATGCACTATCGGCAGGTGACGGTGGCGATGCAGGAGGAGGGAGGCCGGATCAAGGGTGCCGGCAAGATGAGCCATCAGGCTTTTGGGAAC
>JBEEIB010000670.1:0-61656 GCA_041167675.1 Verrucomicrobiota bacterium | reverse complement strand
CTTATCCCTAAAATACACGATCGTCTCTCGAATTCCTGATTCGAAGTCGACCTTTGGCTCCCACCCGAGCAGTTTTTTCGCGCGAGTGATATCGGGTTGACGCACCTTTGGATCATCTACCGGCAACGGCTTAGCAACAATTTCCGACTTAGCTCCGGTAATCTCAAGAATTTTGCGAGCGAAATCAAGAATGGTCATCTCCGCGGGATTACCGATATTAACCGGCTCGTGATAGTCGCTGAGCGCGAGGCGGAAAATGCCATCGATCAGATCGGATACATAACAAAAGCTGCGTGTCTGGCTACCATCACCAAATACCGTCAAGGGTTCACGGTTAAGCGCTTGACTAATAAATGCCGGTACGACTCGGCCATCTTTCAGACGCATTCGTGGCCCATAAGTATTAAAGATCCGGACAATTTTGGTATTCACTCCATGATAGCGGTGGTAGGCCATTGTTATCGCTTCGGCGAATCGTTTAGCCTCATCGTACACCCCACGGGGGCCGATCGGATTAACGTTGCCCCAATAGTCCTCGCTCTGCGGGTGGACAAGCGGATCACCATAACATTCGGAGGTCGAAGCCAACACGAAGACCGCTTTTTTATCCTTAGCTAGCCCCAAGGTGTTATGTGTTCCCAATGCTCCCACTTTTAATGTTGGGATTGGAAGTTCGAGGTAATCGATCGGACTAGCCGGTGAAGCAAAGTGAAATACGTAGTCAACCCGACCCGGGACGAAGATAAACTCGCTGACGTTATGGCGAATGAATTGGAAGTCCTGGTTTCCGGCCAGATGAGCAATATTATCCGGAGAACCGGTGATTAAGTTGTCAACGGCGATGACGCGAAAACCTTCGGCAATAAGGCGATCGCTCAAATGGGATCCAAGAAATCCCGCTCCGCCAGTCACAACCGCTATCTTCTTGGAAGAAGTAGTTTCAAACATGTATGAAGAATTCCCTCCTCACCTAGTCTCCGCGCCTCTATGTCTAATCATAAAAACTGGTGGAGAGTGGAAAGGCTCGGATGCTAGCGTTACTCCGCCCGAGGATTCCTGGCAACTCGCACGGCAATCATTCTTCCTTCTTCTTCTCGTATGTGTGCCGAATATCCTCGGCGTGAGAAGCCCAAAAAGCATCTTCCCCGATGTTGGTCGAGTGATCTCCCACTCGCTCAAGCGCGCGCGCGATTAAAATGAGATTGATATAAGATTGAACTCGGCTCGGGTCGGCCGCGATTCGCTCCATGAATTTATCTGCTACCTCCTTGTTCAGCGAATCCAGAACTCGATCGCGCGGTTTGAGCTGAAGCGCCATTTCCGCATCGCCATCGACAAAAACCTTCATCGCGTCATGGAAAATACCCAATGCCTCACGAAAGAGCGGCTCCAACAAAGAGATTTCTGGTACACTGGATTCTTTATTCAATTTCTTGGCCCGTCGGGCAATCAGTACAGACTGATCGGCTATCCGTTCCAGATTGACGCTCAGCCTCATGGCCGAGATCACATGGCGCATATCCGAGGCGACCGGATGAAACCGAAGCAGAATTTCGACCCCTTCCCGATCGACTTCCTTTTCGAGAAAATCGACTTCTTCGTCGTCAGCAATTGCCAGGTTGCAGAGATCGCTGTCTCTTTGTAACAGCCCTTGCATCGAGCGATTCAATAACCGTTCGGTCAGACTTGACATCATCAAAACACTATTTCGCAGACCCGTAAGTGCCCCCTCAAAGCTGCTGCTAATATGCCGTCCAAGCGCCGCCATCTTCTCGATCTTGCTCCCAAACTATATCGTCGTTCCCAGCTCGAACTATAATTATTTTTTTTGTCGCAAGCATTACTTTTGTGTGACGTTTTGGTGTAGCCAATGCGATTACATTCGCTCGGGAACGTCGATGCCGAGCAGTTGCAATCCCAATTTCAGTGTTCGGGCGAATAAATCACTAAGCAGCAGCCGTTGATTCCTTTGATCGGTCGCCGCACTAAGAACCGGACACTGTTCGTAAAAGACGTGGTATTCGGCCGCAAGCTCATAAAGATAGTTGGCGAGCACATTGGGACGAAAACCGTCGAGAACCGCTGGAACCACCTCGCCGAACTGCAACAATTTCTTAGCCAGTTTTTCCTCCGCCGGATCGCCCAGTTCCACCTGCGAAGGCGGGTGAAACTGCTCCTTTAATCGCCGGAAAATTGACCGGCTACGAACATAAGCGTTTTGTAAATAAGGAGCCGTATTTCCTTGAAAAGAGAGCATCTTGCTCCAAGCGAAGACATAATCGGTAAGACGGTGCTGTGATAGCTCGGTATACTTGATGGCACCAATTCCAACAATCTGACCGATCTGTTCCACCTCTTCTTGAGCCAGTTCCGGATTCTTTTCCATAACCAGCGCCTTTGCTCGGGTCACCGCTTCATCCAGCAATTCCCGAAGCGGAACCGAGTCGCCGGACCGCGTCCGCATCATCTTCCGATCTTCTCCTAGAATGCTTCCGAACCCAATATGTTGCAGATCCAACTTCAGGCCTAGCTTTCGGGCCAAACTGAATAACTGCTGGAAATGAAGCTGCTGAGGAGTGCCGACGACATACCAGATTCCGTCCGGGTTCCAGTGCCGAACCCGGTAATCCAGGGTGGCTGCGTCGGTGATGGCATAGCCAAATCCACCGTCTGATTTGCGTATCATGAACGGCGCGTCGGAAAGCGTTCGATCCCAGACGACGACGGCCCCTTCGCTTACTTCTGCGATTCCCGACTTCAGTAGACGTTCGACAATGTTCGAGAGTTCGGAATTATAGAAGCTCTCGCCCAGTTGCTGGTCGAACTCGACTCCGAGAATCCGATAAACACCGGCAAACTCGGTTTTGGAAAGCTCAATACACTTTCGCCAGATCGCGATGTTTTCCGGATCGCCTTGTTGCAGTTTGATCAACTCATTCCGGCACGCCTCGAGGGTCCCAGGATCCTCCTTGGCCGCGGCATCGGCAGCTCGATATAGACGGACGAGCTCGTCCACCGGGTGGGTCGCAAGGGCGGCTTCGTCGCGCAGATTTTTCCACCCGTAAATGACCTTGCCAAACTGCGTTCCCCAGTCGCCGAGGTGGTTGTCGGTAATCACGACGTGCCCAATAAACCGGGCAACCCGGGCCAGCACATCGCCGAGTACGGTTGAGCGAATGTGCCCGACATGCATCGGTTTTGCGATATTCGGGGAACTGAATTCGATGATTAATGTCTTTGGATCATCGGTCTGAGCCACCCCTAGACGCTCATCGGCATAGGCTTTGATCACTTGCGAAGCGATAAATTTTCTTTCCAGCCTGAAATTAATGAAGCCTGGGCCAGCAACTTCGGGCGGTTTACTGATGCCGCTCACATCCACCGCCTGGGCGATCCGCTCGGCCAGCAGACGCGGATTCTCTTTGCGCTCCTTGGCCAATACCATGCCGGCATTAGTCTGATAGTCTCCGAACCGTGGGTCAGCTGCCGGAACTACCTGCATCGTTTGATCCACCGGCAACCCCAAACCGCGGAGAGCAGCATGCAGCCGCTCCCTTAATGTCTCGATCACTGTAACCATCGGCTCACGAAGCCTGAGGCTTGGGAGCCTTATGGTCGAAAATGGCTAATATTTCCTCGGCGGAATCAGCGCGACCGAGTTGCTCGCGGACCGATTTGTCATTCAGAAATTTTGCGATGGCCGCCAAGGTTCTCAAGTGAACTTGGAATTGATCCTTGGGCACAACGAAGAGCACAATGAATTTGACCGGCGAATTATCGAGCGAATCGAATTCGATACCGGTCGACGAACGGCCAAAAGCTGCCACTACTTCGTTCACGCAATTGGAAGAAGCATGCGGAATCGCAATACCAAATCCGATTCCGGTACTCATTGTCTCTTCTCGCTGCCGAAGCGCTTGCAGGACCGGATCACGATCTCCGCGTTGAACATGTCCTTTTTGGACCAAAAGATCGATCAATTCCACGATCGCTGCCCACCGCTCGGTGGATTTCATTTCGGGGATTATTTGATCTACAGATAAGAGGGAGCCCAAAGTCATAAAGCTCACGATCGAGGATTCGGCACCTTATCAAGTCGCAGTCGGTTGACAAGGCTGATTCGCGTCAAAGATGCCGCTGAGCTGATCGTCGAATTTACATTTGAAACCGTGTGATGTTGCAGTAGGAAGGAAGTTCCGGGACAAGGAAGAAACCTATTCATGAAAATTTTGATGGCAACCAGCGAGTTTGCCCCGCTCGCTTCCACCGGCGGAATCGGCGATCATGTGCGGACATTGGCCCTGGAACTCAAACGGCTGGGGCACGAGGTCACGGTCGCCGTACCTCTCTATCGGTCAGTTCGCGAAAGCCGACGGCCGATCGAGCCCACGGGCTCAGAATTTCACGTGTCTTTGGGCGAAAAGAAGGTCACTACCGCGCTCTTCGAGACAAAAACGGCCGAGGGCATTCAACTGTTGCTGATCCGGCGGGACGAATACTTCGACCGTTCAGGCATTTACTCAGGAGATGGACGCGCTTACGAAGACAATTCGGAACGATTTATCTTCTTCAGCAAAGCGGTGGTCGAACTCGCCCGCCGATTAAGCCCCTCGGTAGACATTATTCATTGCCATGATTGGCCAACCGCCCTGATCCCGGTCTTTATCAAAGACCGTAGACTGCCTTTTCAAACCGTACTCAGCTTGTATGATCTAGAATATCAAGGCTCCTTTTGGAGCTTTGACTTTGCTTTAACTGGGCTACCCGGCGGTTATTTTGGCCCGCGCGGTGTCGAATTTTATGGACGCTTGAACTTTGTTAAGGCCGGCATCCTCTTTGCCGATGCCGTGGTGCTTCCTGGCGAGGTTGCCCTTCAGGCCGCGCTCCAACCCGAATCTGGCGCTGGTCTCCATCTAGTCCTTCAAGAAAACAGCGCGCGTACCGTCGGAATACCTACCGGAATTGACTACTCTCAGACTAATCCGCCATTCGAGAAGCTCCTTCCTCGCCGTCCGAAATATGAGACTAATTCCGGGAAATTGGCTTGCCGCCAGCATCTGCTCAATCAACTTGGCCTTGAATCTGATGGGTCCGAACTGATTGCGATCTGCCCGGTACAGCCAAATGATACCGCCGGCCTTTCTCAGCTCGTTCCGCTGTTCGATCGTCTTTTGACCGGCAAAGCACACCTGATCATACCTGGACCGATGCCCGCCATCTTCACTCCTGCAGTTATCGTGGCGGAGCGTAAATATCCTCGCCGGTTTGCTTACGATCCTCAGGGAGATCCACGGATCCGCAATCTGGGCCTGGCCGGCTCAGACGTTGTGCTGTTACCCGGTTCGCTTGGTCCAAATGGCCTTACTGCAATCGTCGCGCTCCGCTATGGCACGGTTCCGGTCGTCAGTTATCGAAACGGACTACGACAGATTGTTACTGACTTCGATCCAGTGCGGAAAGTGGGACGCGGATTCGTGTATTATCGTAACCATCCGGAGGGACTTTGGGATGGCATCCAGCGTGCCTATTGGACCAGAGAGCGAAAGGAGTATTGGGACGCACTCGTGGAACAGTGCTCTGCCGCCGACTTTTCCTGGACTGAATCGGCAAAGTCCTTCGCAGAACTCTATTCCGAACTGCTTCGCCACCGGCGTGCCGTCTCCGCATAACGCCTCATTCGGCTAACGCCGAACGGGACATAGCAAATAGCAGATAGCAAATTTTGGCTATCGGCTATTGGTTATTTGACCTCCCAATGCTGCCACACGTTTGCACACCAATACCCGGACCGAAATCGAGACAACTGTCCGGGTTACTCAGCAAGTACGAAAACCGTAACGTCACGTTCTTAGCCGATACGTTCCCTATCATCTGGCAACGAGCCGAGGGGGTCAATGTTTGGGATGCAGACGATAATCGTTATCTCGATCTGACCGCCGGATTTGCCGTTGCCGCTCATGGCCACACCCATCCGAAAATCCGAGAAGCTATTCTGCAGCAAAGCCATCTCTTGCTGCATGCGATGGGAGACGTGCATCCCGCGGCGAGCAAGCCGCTACTCTGTGAAAAACTCAGTGGGATCACATTTGAGCGATGGAATCTCGGTTTGGCTAAGACAACTTTGTGCAACTCTGGCTTTGAAGCGGTCGAAGTCGCGATCAAGACGTCTTTGCTTCATAGTGGCAAGCCCGGCGTAATTGCTTTTCGGAATGGTTATCATGGATTGGGCTACGGTGCTTTAGAAGTCATCGGAATCCCTTGGTTCCGTGAACCGTTCCGGTCTCAACTTCGCGACTACGTTACACTAGTTCCTTATCCATCCTGTTTTCGCTGTCCATTTGGAAGATCGGAGGGTTATCGGCTCGAAGGTACGCGTTTTCCCAATTGCGCTTTGTCCTGCCTAGAATCGATTGAAGACCAGATCGCTCAAGCCATCCGGCAACGGGAGATTGGGTGCATCATTGTAGAGCCCTGCCAAGGCCGAGGTGGAGAAATCGTTCCGCCGCTCGATTTTCTGCGTTTGCTCCGGAGTATATGCGATAGGCACAAAATCCTGCTAATCTTTGATGAGATTTACACGGGCTTTAATCGGACTGGCAGCTTGTTCGCCTGTGAGCAATTCGGGGTCTATCCCGACATTCTCTGTCTGGGAAAAGGCCTAACTACCGGGTTCCCTCTCTCCGCCTGTATCGGACGCGCAGAAATCATGGACGCCTGGCCGAAGTCTGCCGGGGAAGCGCTGCACACGACTACTTTTCTGGGCAATCCGATTGGCTGTGCTATGGCCCTTGCTTCTATTGATCTGCACCTTGAGCCCGAAATTGCGCCGCGAGTGCAGAAGATCGGCCGACACTTTCTCCAACAACTCCGAACCATTCGGCACCAATCAATCGGCCACATCCGAGGGTTGGGCCTGATGATTGGCATGGAGTTAGTCGACTTGAATGGCAACCCCGATGGAAACCGTGCGGCTCAGATCATGAACCGAGCTCTGCAAGACGGCATAATTTTGCTTGGCGGTGGACCAGAAGGGAACGTTTTGTCATTCACCCCCCCGTTTTGCGTCTCCGAGGAGGAGGTCGATTTTGTGACCGAACGGCTGGCGCACTACATCGAGAGAATCTGATTAGGTGCGTTATTCTACTTTCGCTTCGGATCACCATCATAGTCGAGGACGAGAAAGGAAGCCATATTTGGCTTAATGATCTCTTCGACAAATTTAATATAGATGGCGTCCTCGTGAAACATCGCCAACCGCTCCTTTGAATCAAAGTCGATGGCCACGAAAAAGGCCCACTCGTTGGCTTTGTCGATTTTTCGTCCACAGCGAACGTTTGAAGCAAACGAGATCTTCAGGAGTTGTATCCGCGTTTGCATCATGATCATTTCGAGCTGTTGCGCGGTAACGTCCGCCTTGGGTTTGTAGAGAACGATGTGATGAATCATGCGCAACCCTTTTTCTAAGAACAAGATTACCCATAGGCAAGGAATTATCCAACAATGCTGGTCTGGCGCAAGATAAGCACCGAAAAATGGGCGGACAGCTGGCAGGAACGGCTCCTATTTCTGGGCTGGGAGCGGCTCGTTATAACTCACCTGGGCGGCAGCAACCGGATACGTCTGGAGATCTTCGAAATCACACAACGGGAAGGGAATTTACTACTCAAGCAGTTCGGAGGTGAAATTCGAAACCTTGAGCGGTCGACCGCCGATTGGGTAAAAGCCGTCGTTCAAAAACGCCCTATCTCGATTCGCGGACGGCTGGAGATCTTGAATCGCGAGCCTGGGGATGATCGGCCGATTCCGCACCATCGCCTCTATTTGCCGGCCGGATTAGCTTTTGGTACGGGAGACCACGCCACGACGGCCGGCTGCTTGCGACTCTTGTGCGACATCGCTCCGAAATCCGGCCGATGGCACATGCTGGATGCGGGAACCGGCGCCGGAATTCTCGCCATTGCCGCAGCCAAGCTGGGCGCTTCCCATGTGGACGCTTTTGATCTCGATCCGACAGCGGTACGTACCGCGAAGCAGAACGCTAAATTGAACGAGCTAGGCTCCAAGATCCATTTCTGGAAACAAGATGTCCTTTCATTTGTTCCCAAGCTTTCCTACGAAATTGTGACCGCTAATCTTTACAGCGAGTTACTTTGGCAATCCGCCGACCGACTTTGCCGCGCTCTACTCCCGGACGGTTACCTCATTGTTTCCGGCCTCATGCGAGATCAAGTCCAACTAATTAGTAAATTGCTGGAAGGAAAGGGTACCCCGATTCTCGTGGCCCGAACACGGGGAAAATGGGTGACCTTGCTTGCTAAAAAAGGCAATAACAAATAGGAGATCGTAGATAGAAATTGTTCATATTTACTATCTGCGATCTGCTATTTACTGTTCCCGTTCGGCGGCAGCCGAATGGGAATTCATTGGTTGAAATGGCCGCTGGTAACATATACTCGTGGAGAAGATTTTTATGCAACTTTCCGCAAGAGCGACCAGTTTGATACCATCGTTATCCCTTTCGATCGATAGCAAAGCAAAGGCGATGAAATCCGAAGGGATCGATGTGTGCAGCTTTGCTGCGGGTGAACCCGATTTCGACACACCCGAGCACATCAAGGCCGCAGCCATCGCTGCACTGGAGTCCGGATTTACCAAGTATACCCCTAGCTCGGGAATCCCGGAGCTTCGACAGGCGATCTCAGAAAAATTTCATCAGGACAATCAACTCGCTTACAGCCCGTCCCAAGTCATCGTTAGCACTGGGGCAAAACATTCCTGTTACAACGCCATTCTCGCTACCTGTCAGGCGGGCGACGAAGTCATTATCCCGAAACCATATTGGTTGAGCTACCCGGAGATGGTGCGGCTGGCCGGGGCCGATCCGGTTTTCGTTGAGACCAAGGAAGAAAATGGATGGAAGCTCACTGCCGAAGAGTTCGAAAACGCGATGACGCCGCGGACCAAGATGATCATCATCAATTCTCCGAACAATCCGACCGGAGCCGTTTACACTCGCCAGGAGCTGGAAGCAATCGCAGCCGTCGCCGCTGAGGAGGAGATTTTGATTCTAGCGGACGAGATTTACGAAAAACTCGTCTACGAAGGTGCCGAACATGTAAGTATCGCATCGCTGGGACCGGAGTACTATGATCTGACGATCACCGTTAACGGGTTCAGCAAGGCTTATGCTATGACCGGATGGCGCCTCGGTTATCTGGGCGCCCCAGAACCAATCGCCCGAGCGATCGACTCCATTCAAAGCCATGTCACGTCAAATCCATGTTCCTTTGCCCAAAAAGGTGCATTGGCTGCATTAAAAGGGGATCAACAGACCATCTCGGATATGCGCGAGGAGTTCGATTTACGCCGCCAGTATATGGCGGACCGATTATCAAAGATTTCCAATCTCAGCATTGTCCGTCCGTTTGGCGCGTTCTACGTGCTCGCCAATATCGGTCGGCTGGGCCTTACCTCACAAAATTTTGCGGATCGGCTATTGAGCAAGGCAAATGTCGTTGTCGTTCCGGGAATTGCTTTCGGCAATGATCGCACGATTCGGTTCAGTTATGCGACCAGCCTCGATATCATCAATCGAGGCATGGACCGCTTTGAGGATTTCTGCAGGACCGTTTAATTCGGGATTGGAGCTGCACATAACCGCAAACATCAAAGCTGGAGAAACGAGTTTGTGGCGATCGGCGCGAGGTGCATGAACCAACTCGCGAGTTACCTAAGCGTCTACGCCGTAATGTTGCGCAACTCCCTGATCAGGGAGATGAACTTTAAGCTTAACTTCCTGCTATGGATGTTGGTTGAGGCATTCTGGTTCGCTGGGCAGCTTATCTTTATTGAGGTCATTTATAGTCAGGTCGACGCCATCGGTGATTGGACGAAATGGGATATGGTATTGCTGGTGGGAACGCACCAGATTATAAGTCAGATCTTTAACGCATTCTTCTTTACCAACTTGATGAACCTTTCCGAGCTCGTTCGGACCGGTAAACTCGATTTTGTCTTGTTGCAGCCAATCGACGCGCAGTTTACCATCTCGGTCCGCCGTTTCGGCATTGACAGCCTGGTAAATGCATTCGTTGGAATTCTGATCGTGGGCTACGCGCTTCACCGCATCCAGGTGATCCCGTCACTCGGCCAGGTTATACTTTATTTGGCAACCGTATTGATCGGTGTCTCACTACATTATGCGGTCATGTTCGGGCTTTCGACCGTCAGTTTCTGGAGTGTCCGGGCCCAGGGAGTCATTTATGGCTATTACAACATCATGAACTTGGCCCGATATCCTGACGTGGTGTTTAAGGGCCTAGCTAAGTTCCTTTTCAGTTGGGTTCTTCCCGTGATGGTGGTCACCAATGTCCCAGCCCGGGTACTGATTCATGCTAGCGAAACCCCTTGGCGATTCGTCGGTCACCTCGTGTTGGTTTCGTTTATGATGATCTTGCTTTCACGAATGCTCTGGCGTGCCGCCCTTAACCATTATTCGAGCGCCAGCTCTTGACGGCCGGTGTCAAGGCCAGAAGCTGGGATATACCCAAAGAATAATTTCGCGAATTCTGATTTGTTTTTAAACATCCGAACCGGATTTTGCGTCGAACAGAAGTCGAGCCAAATCCGATAGAAGCATTCCCGGGAGCGGCGGCCAAAAGGGGGTCGATTTTCCCGCCGATCTTTCCCCTTGAACCGAACGGTGATTGCCAGTATATGTTCGCCCTTCCTCGCTCGGGAAGGGGAGAGCGTCGGAGTAGCTCGGTGCATTTAATTTATGGCCAAATCGAAAACACAGAAAAAACAAGAGGCGTCTCCGAATGGGCACTCGCCAGGGGAACAAACCGCTCAAGTTTTGACCACTGGCACAAACAACGAAGCGGGAGACGAAAAGCTCAGCCCTTTCCTCAAGAAACAAAAAGCCAAGCTTCTTCAACTTCGGGACAGCCTTCTGGACGCAATGTTAGGGGTGTCTCGGGACACTTTGCGAGCACGGGCCGAAGGAAGCGAAGCCTCAGCGTTCGGGATGCATCAAGCCGATGCCGGCAGCGACGCCTACGATCGCGACTTTGCGCTCAGCCTGCTTTCCCAAGAGCAAGATGCGCTTTACGAGATTGAAGAAGCCCTTAAGCGGATCGACGGCGGAACCTACGGCATCTGCGAGATGTCGGGGAAACCTATTCCCCACGCTCGGCTGGAAGCAATTCCGTTTGCTCGTTATACGGTGGAATGCCAGACGTTGATCGAAAAACAGAAGAAAGCCACTCGTATCCGGCAGCCAGTTACCTCTTTGTTTGGACTGACTGACGAAGAGGGCGGCGACGGCGAGGAAGAAGAACCGGCGTCTGACAATAAGGAATAAGGAATAATTATGCCCAGAGACATCATTATCCTCGAGTGCACCGAGGCCAGAGCCCAAGGTAAACCCGTCTCCCGTTATGTCTCCACTCGCAATAAAAAAAGCCTCAATACCCCGGGCCGATTGGAAAAGAAAAAATATAATCCTCACCTCCGACGCCACACCTTGCATCGGGAAGTAAAATAGTATCATGGAACCGAAGACCGCTAAACGCCGATCGAATTTCCGTCGCGCCAATCGCGCTATGCCTCGGCGTCGTATCGATATCGCTATTGAAGCGCTGGATTACAAGAACCCGGATCTCCTTCGCAAATTCGTCACCGAAAGCGGAAAGATTTTGCCGCGGCGTGTCACCGGCATGCCGGCTTACTTGCATCGAAAGATTACCCGAGAGATCAAGCGAGCCCGCTCCGTACTTCTAATGAAGTAGCCATCGCGTCGGTCGGCATGTCGCTTGCGACTAACGCCAAGCCTGGGTCGTAGCCGCGCCGGAGGGGTGTCATGGGATCAAAACTAGAGCGCGATGAAACGTGCATTCGCTGTCTGCAGGGTGCGCTTTGTCATTCTCTTGGAGCCTCAGGCAGATCGGCGCTCCTTCCCGGAATTCTCTTGCAGCTCACTAGCGAGTGGCTATGTTCACCCCTCCTCTGATCCCGTAAAGACGCCCTGGAACAGGCCGTCCGGGAGCGGATTAAACTTAGTGGCAACCATGGTTACTTTTGTGTTTGTTTTTTCGTTATGACTGAAATGCAGGAGCTAATCGCGAAGTCCCTGCGCGATTTCAAAGAAGGCAGTATCGTTAAAGGGCGGATTTTGGAGATTCGTCCCCGCGAAGTGCTCGTAGATATCGGCTATAAGTCCGAGGGCGTGATCCCAGTGTCAGAATTTGAAGACTCTGACGAGGTCGAGGTAGGTGACGAGGTTGAGGTACTGCTGGAACGGCTCGAAAATGAAGATGGGATGGTCGTTCTCTCAAAAGAAAAAGCCGCCCATAAGCAAAATTGGGACAAAATCGTTAAGGTTTTTGAGGGTGATGGATTGATCAAAGGGAAGGTGAAAGCGGTGGTTAAGGGCGGACTGACGGTCAATATCGGAGTGGAGGCTTTCCTGCCCGGCTCGCAGATCGACATCGTACCGCCAAAGGATCTCCAGCAATTCGTAGGCAACACTTACGATTTCAAAATTGTTAAGATCAACGACGAGCGAAAAAATGTTGTTTTAAGCCGCCGCGAAATCATCGAACAGGAACGGGCGGAGAAACGAACGAAATTCCTGGAGTCGGTGAAGGTCGGTGACACGGTCAAAGGCAGCGTGAAAAATCTCACCGATTTCGGCGCGTTCATTGACCTTGATGGCATGGACGGACTTCTTCATATCACTGATATGACTTGGGGAAGGCTCACCCATCCAAGCGAGCTGCTGAAGATCGGCCAGAGTTTGGATGTGGTTGTCCTCGACATTAACAAGGAGAAAGAACGTGTCTCGTTGGGGCTAAAACAAACTCAGCGCAACCCCTGGGACAAGATCGAGGAACGTTTCCCGGTTGGCGCGACCGTGCACGGAAAAGTTACGAATCTGGTACCTTACGGCGCCTTCGTGGAGATCGAAGAAGGAGTGGAAGGTCTTATCCACGTTTCTGAGCTCTCTTGGACGAAGCGCATCACCCGTCCTTCTGATGTTCTAGCTCAGGGCCAGGAAATCGATGCCACCGTGCTAGGCGTAAATAAAGAAGAGCAGAAGATTTCTTTGGGTGTTCGCCAGCTTGAGCCAAATCCTTGGGATGCGATCGAACAGCGCTACGTGATCGGCTCCGAAGTCAAAGGCAAGATCCGCAACATGACTGCTTACGGTGCCTTCGTCGAACTGGAAGAGGGTATTGACGGCATGATTCACGTGTCGGATCTCAGCTGGACTCGCAAGATTAATCATCCGAGCGAGATTCTGAAAAAGGGCGATGACGTAGAGGCGGTTGTCCTCGACATCGATAAGGTCAATCAACGGATCAGTCTGGGGATCAAACAGCTCGAATCCGACCCGTGGAAGGAAATTGATCAGAAATACAAGATCGGTGACCTGGTCAAAGGAAAGGTAACCAAGTTAGCCAGCTTTGGTGCATTCGTTCAGCTGCAAGACGACATCGATGGCTTAGTCCACATCTCTCAGCTCAGCGAGGAACATGTTGCCAAGGTCAAAGACGTGTTGAAAGTGGGCCAAGATGTTGAAGCTCGCGTTATCAAAGTGGATAAGGCGGAGCGACGGATCGGCCTTTCGATCAAAGCGGCGCATTATTCCGAAGACGAATTGCGGCGTGAGACCGAAGCCTTTGATAGTCTCCGACCGGGCGAGGATATGGTCGGCCTGGAACAAGCGTTCCAAGCGGCCGAAGAAGAATATCGGCCCAGTGACCGGAAAAAGTAGTTTCTGGAGAAGGCGCCCAAATAATTCTGGACGCCTTTTTCATTGAGAATCTGCAGATATTACCGCAACTTTCGCTGCTAGAGTTTGCCGTGAGTCGAAAGTGTGGTCGATCAAGAGCCTCCGGCAAACCGCAGATTAGAATTTAACCAAGCAAAACATATCAGCATGGAAACACCACAAATCGTCGCGTACTTAAAAACCCAGTGTGGATGGAGCAACGGGGTTCGCGCGGTCTTACGCAAGTATAGCCTCCCGTATCAAGAAAAGGACATCATCCAGAACCCGGCGTTCCGTTGGGAGATGGAGCAGAAAAGTGGCCAACCGCTTTCGCCTTGCATAGAGATTAATGGCGTGATGCTCGCGGACATCAGTGGCGAAGAAGTCGAGCAATACCTGGTGGAGAACCATTTGATCCAGGCGAGCTTCAGTCCTACCGAAGTTCCGATCAACGCACCTTGTCCTCCGGAACAACACGAAGCGGCAAACGTTTCGTTTCACCGGTAGTCGGTAGGGACGCGCTCCCGCGCGTCCACGGCCCCGAAGGCGACGCGCAACCTTTTTGCGCCACCATCGCCCGTTACGGTAGGGCGCTTGCGGACGCGCCGCATCGCGGCCATCTCCTCCTATCGGCCTCCCCCTCCCCGTCTATTCCACAAATTCGATCTCAATCGGATTGGATATGAAACCTCGCTTATTCGCCTGCCCTAAGAATTCGCGGATCGCTTGCCGGCCGATCTTACCGTAGTCCAACGTAAAGTCGTTTACGTACATACCGATGAATTTGTCGGCTTGAGCTAGATCAAGGTCGCGCGCTAGAGGCATTGAATGTTGCACCCCGGCCGCGCGATGCTCCAATCCGTACCGGATGCTTTCTTTTAGGATATCAGAAATCTCCTTGCGGTGCTGGGGTGGTATGTCTTTTCGGATCACATTTCCACCCAAGGGCAACGGAAGACTGGTTTGCTCTTTCCACCAAGCGCCCAAATCCAGCACCAATTGGAACCCTTGTTGGGCGTAGGTCAATTGACCTTCGTGAATTAGTAGGCCCACATCCGCTTTGCCCGCTTTGACAAAATCGAAAATTTCGTCAAACGGCGTAACCACCGCAGATCCGTTGGCAGTAAAAAGACGGAAAGCGAGATATGCGCTCGTTTTTAGCCCCGGCACCACAACTTTCTTGTCGGCAAGCCAGTTCGAAATTTCGGGAGCAGTTTTTGGTGCCTCAGATAACGAGACCAACATCGGGCCGTATCCGTCTCCCATGCTGGCTCCGCATGGCAACAATGCATACTGCGAAGTCAGGAACGCATATGCGTGAATCGACACGGCCGAGATATGAAGTTCGCCACGCAACGCGCGTTGGTTCAGTGTTTCGATGTCCTGTAGAATGTGCTGAAAGCGATAGCCCCGGGTATCGATCTTGTTTTCGGCAAGCGCATAAAACATGAACGCGTCATCGGGATCCGGGGAATGCCCAAGAAGTAGATCCATTTCGGAACAAAGCCGGAACAATCTAAGGCTGCAACCTTCTGTCCACGAAATTTTCGTGGGATGGAGCGGCAGACGAGTCAGATTCGGGGCGACTGCTGTGAACTCGTTCCACTTCGCCCTGCATTTCGCGCCAACGAGCACGTCCTCTGGGAGAATAAAAGAGATAGCAAATACCTCCGACCAATCCGAAAAGAACGAAGTAGGAAAAACCGAGCAGCGAAATCAAAACCGCTACTTCGCCGGGCACCTTGCAGAGATCACGAAGCAAAATCTCGAACAACGATTCACGAAATCCGACGCCTCCTGGCGTGATCGGTAGAGAAATAATGCAGGTAACGATCGGCATGATCGTGATCATGTCGAGGAACGAGACGTGCGCATGCACCGCCTGAGCAGCGCAATAAAATGCGCCGTAGAATGAGAAAAGAACTGGAAACGACAAAATAAAGGCGCAGAGGAGCGGCACTTTGGCGCGAGCAAACACATGGTACGCTTCGGAGGTCTCGATCAGTCGCTCTCGGAATGGGGTGTGCCGCGGTAAACGGTTGGCCAGCTTCAAGCCGCTCACTAAAAAAGATCCGACGGTTATGACGGTAAAACCAACCAACATGCAAAGAAGGATCCAGAGCAAGAAGGAGGCTTGAGGGGTTTGCTGTAACCATTGCCAGCGGAGCCCGGTCGTGACCACAGCAGCTACGACTAGGGCCAGCATACCAATCAGCCGGTCCATCACGATGGTTAGGATGGCCTCCTTTTTTCGGTCCGGAAATTCCCGCATCGAGAAATAAAGCCGCGCAAAATCTCCGCCGGTATATCCGGGCATGAACAAATTGAAAAACAGCCCGACAAAGAAAAGTTGGGCAGTTCGCGGCCAACTCAAATGCATACCTTGGACCCGTAGGAGAATTTTCCAACGGGTGATGTTAGCAATCTCTCCCGCCAGCGCGACGGGTAATCCGATGAGCAGCCAATGGCCGTCCGCCTGGCTGAACGCCGCCGCCATCTGAGCGCGTTTTTCTGGGCTGTGAAAGACCCAAATTAAGATTCCAATCGTGAATACCGCCTGCAGCGTGCGGATAAGAGCTTTCTTCATCGCAATAAACGAGAAAGCGTTTTACATGTCTTTTCGCGGCCGCCAAACCACGGCCAAGAATCACCGGCACGGCGCATCCTACACGATCGTGGCTCGTTTGATTTCATGACCCGCTGAGAACTGATTGGCAGTTTCGGAAAAGAATGAGCTTCGGCGACTCAGATTGACCGGACTGCCGTACATAAACTGCAGCTTCCATTCTGATGGGCTACTTGCTCGGCCCGATCGAATATCTGCCTTACGGGCGGCCGGCACTCGTTCTGTCTTATTGATTCAGGACGATACGCTCGGATCTTTCAGGAAATCAACGGTCCTTTTCCACCTATGCATCACCTCGCCAAACCCTACGAACGGAGGAATTTCCAAAGGTTGCGAGATGTCGAGTCACGGTACAGTGTCCGGCCCGGTATGAAGTTCATCGACCTAAACTCACAGGAGACCACAATCCCGAGCGCAGAACTGGATCGCAGCTATTTTCCGTCCGACCATCTCGTCCAGCAGGTCCGGGAGATTCTTGATCAGGTTCGTCTCGGAGGCGATGAAGCGCTCCTCCGGCTGGTTGAAAAATTCGATCGCACCATTTTTTCTCGGCAAGAGTTAAAGGTCGATCAGCGCGAATTAGGTATCGCGGCCGACAACATTGACTCACAAATTCGTGATGCACTGCAGATCGCCAAACGAAATGTCCAGGAGTTCGCCCGAAGGAGTCAGCGAACTGATTGGCTGGCGAAGAACGAGCAGGGAGCCGAAGTCGGTGAATGTTTTCATCCTTTTCAACGAGTCGGTATCTATGTCCCGGCAGGGACGGCTCCGCTGGTGTCGTCGGCCATCATGACCGTCTCCCTGGCAACGGCAGTCGGTGTCCCCGAGATTGTAGTAGTCTCGCCAGTGGGAGCCGACAAGAAAATGAACGACGCGTTACTCGGCGCATTGCAAATAGCCGGAGCAACAGAGATTTTTAAGATCGGAGGTGCCCACGCCATCGCTGCGTTGGCATTTGGAACCGAGACGATACCGAAGGTTGACAAGATATTTGGTCCGGGAAACGCCTATGTTACTGAAGCAAAGCGCCAAGTATTCGGATACGTCGCAGTTGATTTGTTGCCTGGCCCTAGTGAAATCCTGGTCCTCGCTGATGATAGTGCACGGCCCGCTTGGTTAGCCGCTGATTTGCTTGCGCAAGCTGAGCACGGCCCGGGAAGCGTAATTTGCGTGGTGTCACCGAGTCGATCCATTTTGGAAGCGACCCAAGCGCAATTGATTAAACAGATGGCAGATCTACCGCGAAGAAAATTTCTGGAAGAGGTAGTTTCCAATCGTGCTTACGCAGTTCTCGTGAACGACTTGGCCCACGCGATCCGATTGGTAAACGGCTTTGCTCCCGAGCATTTATCGATCGTGACGCAGGATCCTTGGAGTGTTGCGAAGCGGATTAGAAACGCCGGAGCTATTTTTTTGGGTCCTTATTCGCCAGTTGTAGCGGGCGATTTTATGGCCGGACCTAGCCACGAACTACCTACCGGCGGTGCTGGAAAATCGTTCGGCGGATTGACGGTGGATCAATTTCAAAGAAGAACTAGCATCGTCAGCTACACCGCCGACGCTCTCCAAAAGTCGCTGCCGGTCCTCGATAAATTGAGTGAAGCAGAGCAGCTGGAAGCGCACGGACGCTCTGCCCGAATCCGGTTTACAACAACGAACGACCACGAACGGGAGTGAACACCAACGAACGACAATGCCGAACTGGTGTTCATTGACGTTCGCTGTCGTTCGTGGACGTTCGTTGTTAATTAGTGCCTTCTGCGCCGTTTGAATCTCAGCTGTGCCAATGATCGAGCCAACGCTGCTTCGGCTTCGGCTAACTCTTCGGATGCGAGACTCTTGTCCTTGAGAGCGGCTTCCGCTCGTCGAATGGCTTCCTCGGTGACGTTCTCGTCAATCGATTCGTCTTCCAGCGCCGAATCGGTGAGCACCGACACCTGAGTCTGGGTAATCTCTGCGAAACCGGATCCCACTACCAATTCCGTCTGCTTGCCGTCTTTGAGAATCCGCACCTCTCCTGGCGCAAGCTGGGTCATCAGAGGAACGTGGGCGGGATAAACACCCAGTTCTCCTTCGCTCCCGGGCAAGACAACCATATCCACGTCATCCTGATACACTCTCCCTCCGGGAGTCACGATCTCGAGTTTGAGTTTCGCCATTGCCAATCAATCTTCGGAGCGAATTTCGTCGATGCCACCCCTCATGTAGAAGTTCTGCTCCGGTACATCGTCGTGCTTGCCGTCGAGAATCTCTTTGAATCCGCGAATCGTGTCCTTCGTACTGACGTATTTACCCTCTTTTCCGGTGAATACTTCGGCGACATGGAAAGGCTGGCTAAGGAAACGCTGGATCTTTCTGGCCCGATAAACAGTCAACTTATCGTCCGGGCTCAATTCATCCATCCCAAGAATGGCGATGATATCCTGCAGATCTTTGTAGCGCTGCAGTACCCGTTGGACGCCACGCGCCACATCGTAATGCTCCTGACCAACAAATTCAGGCGCCAAGGCCTTCGAGGTCGATGCCAACGGATCCACTGCCGGGTAAATTCCAAGCTCGGAGATGGCGCGGTCCAAAACGATGGTCGAATCCAGATGGGCGAACGTATTTGCCGGCGCCGGATCGGTCAGGTCATCGGCGGGAACATAGACCGCCTGGAACGAAGTGATCGATCCCTTTTTGGTGGAAGTAATTCGCTCCTGGAGCTCACCCATTTCCGAAGCCAACGTTGGCTGATAGCCGACCGCTGAGGGTGTTCTTCCCAACAGCGCGGAAACCTCAGATCCAGCCTGAGAAAACCGGAAAATGTTATCGATGAAAAGAAGCACGTCTTGATTCTTTTCATCTCGGAAGTACTCCGCCATCGAAAGCGCGGTCAGCGCCACTCGAAGACGCGCCCCCGGCGGTTCGCTCATTTGACCGTAAACCAGTGCGACCTTGGACTTGCTTAAATCTTTTTGGTCGATCACGCCAGCTTCGGACATTTCGTTGTAGAGATCGTTCCCTTCGCGCGTCCGTTCACCTACCCCCGCAAATACGGAGAAACCGCCGTGTCCTTTGGCGATGTTGTTGATCAACTCCATGATGACCACAGTCTTCCCTACTCCGGCCCCTCCGAACGCTCCCACCTTACCACCTTTGGCAAACGGGCAGATCAAGTCGATCACCTTGATTCCGGTCTCGAGCGTACTTGCCGACGTGTCTTGCTCGATCAGAGTAGGCGCATGACGATGGATCGGGTAACGTTTTTCAAACTTTATCGGGCCCCGCTCGTCGACCGGCTCGCCAATCACATTGCAAACTCGTCCAAGTACGCCTTCCCCAACCGGAACCGAAATAGATTCTCCCGTGTGCGTCAGTTTCGTGCCACGTTTCAACCCTTCGGTAGTCGACATGGCAATTGCGCGAACCCAGCCGTCGCCCAAATCCTGCTGAACTTCGAGAACCAGACGATGATTCTCGTCGCCACCTTCGGACGTGATCTCCAGCGCGTCGTAAATCTTCGGAACCTTCTTAGCCTCACTGAAATCGACGTCCACGACGGGACCGACAATTCTCACAATTGTACCTTCGCTCATACTGAAATTATCCTACGGAGAGTTGCGCACTGGCAATCTCGAGCAGCTCGGTCGTGATGCCGGCTTGTCGCACTTTGTTATATTCTAGGGTTAGATCCTTGACCAGTTGCTTCGCATTATCGGTAGCGTTTTTCATCGCCACCATTCGCGCACTGTGTTCGGAAGCGCGTGCATCGAGGATCATCTGAAAAATCTGAAAAGTAATATAATGGGGTAGAATCGCCGACAGCACTCCCTGCTCACTTGGCTCAAAAAGGAACTCGCCACTCGGAACCTTTTCTCCCTTTTCTTCCCCAAGTAGTTCTTCGGACGAAGCGGGTAGCAGATTAACCGTAGTCGCCTGCTGAACCAAAGTGTTTACGAATTTCGAGTAAACAACGCGTACTCGATCGACTTCGCCCGACAGGAATTTTTCGGCGCAAAAATTGGCGATTGGTCGCACTTCCCGAGTGTGAGGTAATTCGCTCACTTGAAAATCGGCGAGCAAATTCCGCCGGGTTCGAACCAGAAATTGGACCGCCTTTCGACCGACGGCCGAAAACGAAGGATCGACAGCGTCGATTGCCGTGAGTTCGCGGAAGAGATTAGTATTCAATGCGCCGCAAAGCCCTTTGTCGCTGCTGATCACCAAGATCAGCTCGCGCCGAACCGGGCGTTCCACCAGCAGCGGAGTCGCTTGCGGATCGACCTTTCCCCGCAGTGCCGCGAGGACCCGGAAAAGCACTTCCTGGTACGGCCTTCCGGATAACGCTGCCGCCTGCGACTTCCGCATCTTGGAAGCCGCAACCATTTGCATGGCCTTAGTGATCTGCGCCGTGTTTTTGACTGAGCGGATTCGCCGCCGGATATCGAGCGTGCTTGGCATTTCCCTTACGGCTTATAAAACGACTTAAAATCCTTCAGTGCTGCGTGGAGCTTTTCGTCGAGTTCCTTGTCAATCGCTAGTTTTTCCAGGATGAGTTGAAGGATATCTTCTTTCCGCGTCTCGAAATATTCGCGAAGTTTCGCTTCACAATCCTTGATCTTGTCCACCGGAACGTCATCAAAGTAGCCTTTCTGCATCGCAAACAGAATCACTACTTCAATCTCGACGGGCATGGGGTCATGCTGTCCCTGCTTAAAGAGCTCCACAATACGCTGACCTCGATCCAGTTTTTTTCTGGTACCGGGGTCGACGTCTGATCCGAATTGGGCGAACGCCTGAAGATCGCGAAATTGCGCTAGATCCAATTTGGTCGAACCGGCCACCTGTTTGACTGCTTTAATCTGAGCGGCTGAACCCACTCGACTGACCGAGATGCCGACCGAAATTGCCGGACGGACGCCTTGGTAGAAAAGATCGGTTTCCAGATAGATCTGCCCATCAGTAATGGAAATGACGTTAGTCGGAATATACGCGGAAACATCACCGGCCTGCGTCTCAATAATCGGCAGAGCGGTGAGAGAGCCACCCCCAGCCTTTTCGTTCAATCTGGCGCTGCGTTCGAGCAATCGTGAGTGCAGATAGAACACGTCACCCGGATAAGCCTCACGTCCGGAAGGGCGCTTTAAAACCAGCGAAACCTGACGGTATGCCGCGGCATGCTTGGACAGATCATCGAAAACGATTAATGCATCCATCCCGTGATCCATGAACCACTCTCCCATCGCGGCTCCCGCATATGGCGCTAGATATTGGTCTGTAGCGCTATCCGATGCGGACGCCGAGACGACAATCGTGTAAGGAAGTGCTCCGGTCTTGTCGAGAACGTCGATGGCACGAGCAACGTTCATGTTCTTCTGCCCGATTGCCACGTAAATGCAATAGAGCGGTGCGTGATACTTCGCTTTACCTTCTTCCGCTGCACGGTTAAGCCGAGCCTGGCTAATGATCGTGTCCAGCGCGACCGTCGTTTTTCCCGTCGCACGGTCTCCAATGATTAATTCGCGTTGCCCACGGCCAATCGGAATCATCACATCAATGGGAAGAATGCCGGTCTGTACCGGAACACTGACCGGACGCCTTTTGATGATTCCCGGGGCGATCTTCTCGACCGGATAAGTGGTCTCAGAATGAATCGGACCTTTGCCGTCGATTGGCTGCCCCAGCGCGTTCACTACTCTCCCAAGTAATCCCTTCCCCACCGGTACCGATAATAGCCGACCCGTCGTCCGTACTTCCGTGCCTTCGGTAATTTCGCTGTAATCACCAAGTAGAATCGCTCCTACTTCGGTCTCCTCCAGATTCAACGCCAACCCATAGGTGCCGCCGGGAAACTCGATCATTTCGTTGAGCATGACATCGCTCAATCCCTCGATCTTACACACACCATCTCCCACCTCACGGACGATGCCAATGTTCGACCGAGTCGTTTGCGTTTTCAGCCCGGTAATCGCGGTTTCCAGTTCTTCGAGAATAGTGTTCATGATTAGTGTCTAAAGCTGCTCTTGGAGCGCGTTTAACCGATGGCGAATCGATCCGTCCCAAACATCGTCGCCCACTTTGATGCGCAAACCACCGAGAAGGACAGGATTTGTGCGGAACTCTGCAGTCAAATCATCTCCGTAGCGCGCTTTCAGTTTGGTCAAGACTTGATCACTGATTTGCCGATTCAAAGGAGCAGCGCTCTCGACCACCACGTGCCGGCGCTCCACTTCCAAACGCACGAGGCGTTGATAACTCTTTAGGACCTCAGCATAATGCCGAGGTTTTTCCGATAAGACTGTTTGAACCATTCGCGATACTTTCTGCTGATCTAATTTTCCGTTCGTTAAACTCATTTTAAGCATTTGCCGAGACGTCCGGCTTGCTTCTCGAGACGTTCTCATTGCTTTTGCTCGCTCACGCCGCTAGGTCGCGAAGCGCCTCCTCGTTGATTCTTTGTTGATCTTCCGGAGTAAGAACTTTTTTGGTCACCTTTTCGGTCACCTCAATGACCAATCGGCCAAAATCGTGCTTTAATTCGATCATCGTCCGCTCGCGCTCCTGCTCGATCGCTTCTCGCGCTTTGGTAATAATCTGCTCGGCTTCCGCCATCGCCTGCTGCCGCTTTTGCTCCGAGAGCCGTTCTCCGCTGAGTCGAACCTCTTCGATCAATCTTTGTGCTTCGGCGTTTGCCCGAGCTAAAATCTCTTCGTATTTGGCCTGCGCCTCGGCCAACTGTTTCTTGATCCGTTCAGCGTTTAACTGCCCTTCCTCGATCCGGCGACGCCTTTCCTCCAGCATTGCCACGACAGGTCCGAAGGCGTACTTGCGCAGGACGAAGTACACGATTCCAAATAAAATGACCTGAGCGATGAGATTGGGCCAGTAGACTCCAAACTGCTGAGCAACATTACCCATTGCGTCCATAGTCTTTAAGATCGAG
Source organism: Verrucomicrobiota bacterium (assembly GCA_041167675.1). GTDB lineage: Bacteria > Verrucomicrobiota > Verrucomicrobiia > Chthoniobacterales > JAFAMB01 > DASTDH01. The sequence goes on along the minus strand of JBEEIB010000670.1, from coordinate 38,328 downwards.
GAAGGTTTCTTGAGAGCCTTGGGGGCTGCGAGCGGGGGCTCCACTGGCAGCCTCTACCATTCAGCGGTTACTTCGTGAATGCAATGATCAACCCGTAAATTGCAATGGCCTCAGCGAGCGCCATTCCAATAATCGCCATCACCAGGATATTACCGAAGGCACTGGGGTTGCGACCGACCGCTTCGGCAGCCTTTCCTCCACAAATACCGACGCCAATTCCTGCACCCAGGCCCGCGAAGGCTAGCGGCAGCATTGGCCCGAAGCTTGCCCCACCCGCATCGGCGGCTAATAAAGGTAGAATTTCCAGCATAATTTCTTTCTTTCTTTGTTCTCGATGGTGTTTTGCTTTTTGTTCCCGCCGCCCACGCGTAGCATGATCTCAGCGGAAAAGCTGTTAATGCCCGTGTTCCCCTTCTCCTGAATCGGTGGAAAGTTTAATGTAAACGGAGCAGAGCATCGCGAAGACAAAAGCCTGCAGCAGGCCGACCAGCAGTTCGAGAAAGTAAAATGGGAGGGGAAAAATCACCGCAGTGAGGTATCCCAGCCCGAGCGGCAACCCCGATCCGATGGTGGACATCGTATGCAACAAGGTCTCCCCGGCGTAGATGTTGCCAAATAGCCGAAAAGAAAGGGAAACCGGTCGAATGGCGATCGAAATAATCTCGATGATTCCGACGAAGAAAAACAGCGGCAGCAGAGCAAACCAAAGAAAACCCGATACTCCGCCCTTAGGAGCAAATGTATGCTTGAGGAAGCCGATTACACCGACCTCCTGAATCGTCCAGACTACCCACCAGACCATAAAGAAGAGCGCCATTCCAAGGGTCATGTTCAGATCCGCATTAGCGGGTCTGAGAAGCGGTGCATCCACCTCGCTCAATGAAAGGAATCCCGGGCCGGGTTTACCGAATCCGATGGTCCCGACGCCTGGAATCAAGCCGATCCAATTCGCCGCGAGAATAAAGATAAATAGGGTGGCCAGCAGAGGGAAAACCTTGGAAATCATGTGGCGACCCACGATCCCTTCAAAGGTGTTGTAGAGAGTTTCGACCACTAGCTCGAAAAGGTTTTGGGGACCGGACGGCACCAACTGCATGTTTCGGGTAGCCCAACGTGACACCCAAACTACCAACCCGGTCACAATTACCGTGAACACGAAAGAATTCGTTAGCCAGGTTGCAAACGGCGCAATCGGGGTAGCGTTTACTGAAATCTGTTCAGCGGCTATCAGTGTCCAGACCTGCATAATGGTGTCACCCCCTCAGACAAGAGGAGAGAGGTCGGCAGGCCCCGGGGGGAGCACAGGACCGATCGCGCCAGCGGTCGGAGGGTTGGACTCGGTATAAAAGCAACGGCTAACGTCTCTGGCAAGTTATTTGTGAAATTTTTCACAAGGCATTTTCTCCTGAGAAAATCGCTTTTCCCGGACACCTACTTTTCGACTCCGATCCCTTTTCGGATTCTCATTGGCGCTCCGTTGCTCTCGGGAATAGAAATCAATAGTGCGCCAACTAGCTTACCTTTTTGAGAGGTTCCCCGCTTTTACGAAAACGTTTTGCGCGCGCGAGGTGGCAGAACTCTATCGTCAAAACTATCGGGTTCCGGTTTTCTCCATTCGGCGGCCGAATGACGAACGTCCCGTAAACATCTCGCTGGACGAGGTTGCAATCCATTATCTGCCAGATTCTAATAGCCCATTTTTCAAAATCCCAACTCGTTGGGCAGCAAGACGATTCACCGACTATTGGCAAAAAGAAGTAGATAGCCGAGATAAACACCGCTTTTTTGAAGCAATTTATCTCGGGAATCGACTGAAGAAAGCTGGAATCAAACATCTTCATGTCCATTTCGCAGGGATGGCGGCCCGAACAGCTTGGTGGATTAAGAAGCTTTTTGGGATCAATTATAGCTTCACCGGTCACGCCAACGACATTTTCATTGAAAAACCCGATCAAAGGGTGCCACTCAAGAGTTTGGTGGCAGAGGCCCGTTTTGTCGTGAGCGTAAGCGACTATGGGGTCGACTACCTTAAATCCCGGTTCCCACTCGCAGCTAATAAGATATACCGCGTCTACAATGGGATTAATCTTGCCCAGTTCACGCCCGCCGAGCCAGGAGTCCAACCAGTTCGCATTATTTCGGTCGGCCGCCTTATTCCAAAAAAAGGGTACGCGGATCTGATCGAAGCTTGCGGTCTTCTATATAAACAAGGGCTTGATTTTCGTTGCACGATCGTAGGGGGCGGCCCGGAGCATCTTCCACTCCGACAGCTCATCGAAGCGCGGAGCTTAGACAATATGATTGAACTCGTCGGGCCAAAGAGCCAGACCGAGATCGTCGAATTGCTGGCTCAGAGCCAAATTTTCGTTTTTCCAGCCCGACGCGACGAAGCCGGTGATCAGGATAACCTACCGACTGTCTTAATCGAGGCGATCGCCAGCGGCCTACCTATCGTTACGTCTAGGTTAGCCGGTATCCCGGAAATTATTACTGATCAAATTAATGGTATTCTGGTTCCCCAACGCGCTCCCGAAGCATTAGCTTCGGCCATACGAAGTTTGCTTCTGGACCCGAAAAAACGAGAGAAGTTGGGCGCTTCAGGTTTGAGCACAGCACGCGAGAAGTTCAGTTTGGCGGCCACGATTCAAGAGTTGATCGCAATATTCGAAAGGCAGATTGACTAGCGCATCAAGGAAACGCGGAATGCGGAACGCGGATTGCGGAATGGAATAGATCCTAAATTGTTTCAGAGACGACGCGCCAGTTCAGGATGGGCCTCTTCAGATGACTTCTAATGCCCGCGAACGCCGGCCCTTCACGCCCAAGCCATGAAAACGGTACGCCGGCTCGGCCATCATTCCGCACTCCGCGATCCGCATTCCGCGTTTCCGCCTTTTTCATTCTTTACAATGCGGCGGGATTAGCCTCTGAGATAAAATATGAATGCGCTGATTCTGGCAGCTGGCTATGCCACTCGTCTCTACCCGCTGACGTTGAATCAGGCTAAACCGCTCTTACCGGTGGCGGGCAAGCCGATGATTGAAAGAGTGGTCGAACACCTTCTGTCGATCAGCGATCTGAAGACGCTGTATATCGTCACGAACCATAAATTTGCGCACCAATTCGTCGATTGGACGAAGGATTATCGACAGCGGAACAAGGCTGCGCAGTTCGAAGTTCTGAACGATGGATCGACATCCGATGCCGACAAGCTTGGGGCAATCGGTGATATTTTCTTTGCTTTGGAGGAAAGAAATCTCTACAGCGAAGACATATTGGTCGTGGCCGGCGACAACCTCTTTAGCGAATCTCTGGCCAACTTTGCCGATTTCGCACGGGAACATCCGGGCACGATCGGCGTATACGACGTAAGAAGCCTAGAGGAAGCAAAGAAGTATAATCAGCTGACCACCAATCCTGCCGGGATCGTTACCGACTTTATCGAGAAGCCAACGCACTCCTCAAGTACACTCTGTGGGATCGCGCTCTACTACTACACTCCGGAGGCCCTTCGATTGCTGAAAACGTATCTATTGGAGGGCAATAACCCCGATCAGCCCGGTCTTTTTGTCCAGTGGCTGCATAAGCGAATTGATATTTTCACCTATCCAATAGACGGTCTTTGGTACGATATCGGCAGCCATGAGAGTCTAGCCGAAGCAAATGAGGTTTTCTCGGGTCGGTAAAAGAACCTTGTTTCCCCTCGCCCGCCCAGGTAATTTGTGGTTGATTTCCCTCGAGGCCGTATTAATCCCACAATTATGTCGAAAGAAGGTAAAACAAACAGCGCGTTCATGAAACCGGTTCAACCGGATGAAGCGTTGGCTAAAATCGTAGGCTCCCACCCGCTGCCAAGAACTGAACTGACCAAGAAACTTTGGGAGTACATCAAGAAACATAATCTGCAGCACAAGAAGCAGATTAAAGCGGACACCGCGCTAGAAGCAGTATTCAACGGCAAGAAGGAGGTCGACATGTTCGAGTTGACCCGCCTGGTGAATACGCACATCGTTAAATAACCAGCTGTTGCAAAAAGATACTCTCTGCTGATATTGGCAGAGAGGAATCTTTGGCGTAACATCAAGCGTGTTTTCGTCTTTTCGCGCCAAGCTAATCGTCGTTGCGCTGGTTGTGCTCGGCTTGGCGCTAGTGGCCTGCTATTTTCCGATTATCCCAATCCTGGAACGTCTTTCCGACTGGATTGGTAGTCTCGGGTTAATCGGCTTGGCCATCTTCGTTGTAGTGTTGGCCGTTTCGTCGCTTTTCTTTTTTCCAGCCAGTCCCGTCATCATTGCGACCGCTGCTGTCTTCGGTTTTGCCCTGGGAATTGTAGGAGCCGTTTTAGGTGTCGGGCTAGGAGCCTCATTGGGTTTTTTCCTTTCGCGGTCTTTTTTGCGGAAGGATATCGCCGAGCGACTCCGACGAAACCCGACGTTTCGGGCGATCGATCTCGCGATCGAAGAAGAGGGCTGGAAGATCGTCGCTCTTCTGCGCTTGTGTCCAATCCCATTCGGTCTTGCGAATTACTTTTATGGGCTCACTGGGATTCGGTTCCAACCCTATCTTTGGACGACTATCCTCGGCAGTTTGCCCAGCATCGTGATTTTCTGCCATCTGGGAAGCGCGGGTAAGGCCAGTCTGGAAGCTTTGGCCACCGGCAACTTTCACAAAGGAGCTGGCGAGATTGCTTTGCTCGTCCTCAGCCTGCTCGCTGCCATTGCCGCACTTATTTTTTTGCCCCGCTTCGCTCGCCGAGCAGTAGAAAAATACGCAAAGGTTTCAATTCCATCCTGAGCAGGCCACTCAATCCCGGATTGCACATTCCGCGATCCGCATTCCGCGTTCCGCAATTCCCCCTCACTCTATATCATAACAATGGCTCGGCTCCGGCACGATTACGCGTGTTCCCGGAAGGCTTGCTTTCACTTCGCCAGCAAACCATTGCAGGGAAAGAGGATCTCCGTGGACCAGGATAAGTACCTTCGGTTTTGTCTTTTGGATATAGCGCAAAAGAGAGTCTCGGTCGGCATGTCCGCTAAAGTTAAATTCATCGATCGAACAATCGACCGATTGCTTCGGCAAATCATTATCCAGCTGAATCGCTTCTCCGCGTCTAGCTGCTTTCAAGCGGCCGGCAGGTGAATCGGGATCAGCATATCCGACAAAGAATATCGATTGTTTCCGATCTCCGACAAACCGAGCGGCCAGACGATTCGATAAGGTTTTCTCGGTCATCATCCCGCTGGAAAGAACATATAGTCCATTCGTTTGAATCTTGGCAGCCGGGCCCTCTCGTCCGTTGAGAACCTGAGGGGCCACCGTCGGTAACAACTGGAGACCCGGATGCAGCCGCGGCGTGCTGGCTGCCAGCTGGTCGTGGACAATGGTAACCTTTGTACTCAACCCACCGATGTAAATCGGCGTGTTGAGCAACGCACCGTTCATCCTGAATCGATGCAACATAGTGAGCACCTCCTGCGTTTTGCCAAGAGCAAAGACCGGAACCAGGACCGATCCTCCGCCTTCGAAAACCCTAAGAATCGCCTCCAAAAATCTATCTTCTTCTTTCAGTCGAGAGAACTTTGGATCGGCAGCTCGGTCACCGCGCGTCGTTTCAATAATAAGAACGTCTAACGGCTCTTCCGGAAAAGCGGCTCTCACGACCAGGCTCTGGTCGGCAAAATTCACGTCTCCGGTATAGAAGATTCGCTTACCTTCGGCTCGAAACAAAATACCGACCGCCCCAAGAATGTGACCGGCTTCGAAAAATTCGAAATTATTTTCGTTCTCGTCATCAGGTACTCGCCCGCCTTCCATGCTCCACCTTTGTCCGACATGTGCCTTGTGCCAGACCATTGCCGCTTGCTCGGTTTCGCGATGGGTGAAGAGCGGATAAGTCGCCAGTCCTAAATCCTCTCGCTGCCGTGTCATAACATTGACGGAATTATGTAACATAACTTCGCTCAGCTTGGCGGTTGCTTCGGTCATGAACACGCGGGCCTGCGGCTGTCGACGCATGAGCACAGGAAGAGATCCGATATGATCCTGATGAGCATGGCTAATAAAAATACTGGACACTGACTCGTCGGGAATATGCCGGTAATTCGGCAGCGCCTCCTCCGCGAGCTGGCGCGGGTGCAATCCGGCGTCCAAAACAATCTTCCTTCCAGCGATCTCAACTAAATAAGAGTTCGCCCCAATCTCCGTCCGCCTGGTGAGGTTAATAAAACGCATGATCGCTGTACCTTTTCGCTGAAACCGTAGCTCCCGCTATCTCGTCATTAAGCAAGATAGAAGCTTTAACGACGATGTTCGATCAAGTTCGGGTAGCACTCTCCTATGCGCAAATCCGCGCCCATGATAAAACAAAATCCTTCCATCTAAACTTTAGCCACTTCGATTTACCATGTTGACCCCCTTACCATCAAGCAAGTGGGACTACGACGCAGCCGGTCATTTATTGGTTCGCGCCGGATTCGGTGGATCGATTGCAGAGATCCAGGATTTGACCAATCGAGGAATGCAACAAAGCCTGGAAAAGTTATTAAATTCGGTTCCGGCGGCATCGATACCGCCAACCTGGGCGTATGCAAATAGCTTAAGGGATTTGCTTGACCAGATTCGTTCCTCCACCACACCGGAAGAAAAGGTTAAGGCGCGCCAAGCTTTTAACAAGGCAAACCAGGGGCAGATGGCCGACCTGATTCAGTGGTGGACGCAGCTGATGACCGATACTAACGCACCCCTGTTGGAAAAGATGACTCTTTTTTGGCATGGGCACTTCGCCACCAGCGCTACCAAAGTGAAGCCGGCTTATAAGATGTGGTTGCAGAACCAGACGCTACGCGCCCATGCGTTGGGAAACTTTGGTACTTTGACCAAAGCCGTTTCCCGGGATCCAGCGATGCTGGTCTGGCTGGACTTGGCCAGCAGTCAAAAAGAACGACCAAACGAGAACTTCGCACGCGAGCTGATGGAATTATTCACCCTCGGAGAGGGAAACTACACGGAGACCGATATTAAGGAGTCAGCGAAGGCTTTCACTGGTTATCGGATTAATCGGATTGATCAACAATTCCGGTTTGCCGCCAATCAGTTCGATTCTTCGATCAAAGTCTTTATGAAAAAGGCCGGTCCATGGAACGGCGATCAAATCATCAACATCATCTTGGAGCAGCCTCAATGCGCCCGGTTCGTTGTGACAAAGATCTGGCGGTTTTTTGTGTATGAAGATCCCGATGCCTCGTTAGTCGACGAGCTAGCGACCAAGTTCCGCCAGGCTCATTACGAGATAAAGCCGCTTCTGCGCACCATCTTTAGTTCGGAGGAATTCTACAGCGATCGCGCCAAGGGCGCGATCATTAAGAGTCCGGTACAATATTTAGTACAGGCGCGCCGCTCACTTGGCGTCCGCGCACCAGAGGGGCGGGTGTTGGCAAACATTTATCGCCAGCTTGGCCAAGTTCCATTCTATCCCCCAAACGTGAAAGGATGGGATGGCGGCAAGAGTTGGATCAACACCGGAACGCTAACCTACCGCTACCAAATCGCGCGCGCTCTCATCAATGGAATCAGACCAGAACAGGCCGGCCTTCCTAAATTTCCGGCGAAAACTGCTGCCTCCACGAGGCAGGAACAACAGGGGCAGAACGCTGTCGCTTCTATGCCATCGAACCTCGATGGCACTCCAGGGCCGGCGGCTACGCCGTTTCCATCGCTTACCCCGCCATGGCCGGTGGAAAAATATGTCAACTCTGAGGATCGGAGCGACGTCCAACGATTGCTGGAAAAACTCTACACCCAGATTTTTCAATCCCGGCCACAGCCGGATCTCCTCAAGAACTTCGTCAAAGTCGCTTCTAACAAACCTTTGCCCCTCGATGATGGATCGATCCGAGATCTTGTCATGCTCATGATGACCACACCCAACTATCAAGTGAGTTAATTGTATGTCTCAAGAACCTGATGTAGTAACCAGGCGCGATTTCCTGCGCACCTCCGTACTCGGCGCCGCGTTGAGTTGGACCGTTCCCCTTTTCATCGAACGAACGTTTTCTGCGCTTGACGCGGAAGCCGCGGAGTCTTCTTTGCCGGTGGCCACGGGCAAAGATCACCCCATTTTGGTAGTCCTACAGTTGGCTGGCGGCAATGACGGTCTCAATGCGGTCGTGCCGTATGTCGATGATGCTTACTATCGCGCCCGTCCGACTATTGGCATTGCCAAAGACAAGGTAGTCAATTTGAACGGCCATATCGGCTTTAATTCAGCCCTGGCACCATTTAAAACTCTCTACGATGAGGGGCATTTGGCGCTGCTCCAAGGTGTCGGTTACCCGAATCCAAACCGATCTCATTTTCGTTCTACCGAAATCTGGCAAACCGCTTCCGACCCTAATAAGATCGTCCGAACCGGATGGCTAGGCCGATACTTTGACAACTGCTGTTCCGGCGAGGGCGCAACGGTCGGCGTCGCACTAGGAGGCCAGCTACCCCAAGCGTTCACGTCAGATAATCCAACCGGTATCACCCTTAGCCCGGGTTCGCGGCTAGGCTTCGCCAAGGAGACTGATGCCTCGGAGCAGGCGGTCTTTAATCAACTTAATGGCATCGACCACGATACCGTAAGCGGAGCTTCAATTGGCGAACTGAGCGGACCAAATAGTTCCGGTATGACCGCTATCGAATATCTGCAGCGAACAGCACTAGACGCGCAAATTGGGACTGACAAGATCGCCGAAATTCTGCGTCGGGTGAAACCGGAAGCGATCTACCCAAAAACACAACTCGCTAACTCGCTCTCCCTGATTTCCCGGTTGATCACCGGTGGGCTGCCGACCCGAGTCTATTACGCCAGCCAGGGCGGGTATGACACGCACAACGCCCAAGAAAATAGCCATAACCGCTTGCTTGGCGAACTTGCGAATGCCGTTTCTGCATTTTGCCAAGATTTGAAATCCAAAGGGATCTTCGATCAGGTAATGATCATTACTTTTAGCGAGTTTGGGCGACGGGTAGCTGAAAACGCCAGCAAAGGCACTGACCACGGGACCGCGGCACCGATGTTCATCTCCGGTGGCGCTATCAAACCTGGCATTTACGGTCGCCCACCTTCTCTTGAGCAGTTGGACGCTGGAGATTTGATCTACAATGTCGATTTTCGTTCGGTTTATGCGACGATCCTAAATCGGTGGCTCAAGGCCCCTGTCTCCAAGGTGCTTGGACGCGATTTTAATCCTTTGGCTTTTGTGTAGGATGGTCTGATGTCGAGTGTCGAGCACCGTCCCGAAGGGACAGAATGATCGTAGCCCGGTATCCGGCGGCAGCCAGGCGGCAGCCGGACCGGGAAAACGAACGATAAACGCGCCCATCCCGTTAGGGACGATCGCCGAAATTGCTTCTGAAAACGCCGACATTCTGGCGGTATCAATCTGTGAATAACTAGTGAATTGTTTTTCGGATCGCGCACGGCACCCCCTCTGAGCTTAAGCGTAAACATGACAATTTCTTCGAATTTCCATAATCTACGGCCTTTCACCATAAATCGCGAAGAACCGGCGCCTCCCCACGCGTTTGTGAATAACTCCGGATTTCTCAGCAGGAACGACCGGCATATTCTTTCACGTTGACTCCGTTCCCAAATCGAGAGAGTTCGACCAAAGAGCTCGCTGTCTCCCAATCGCCCCGGAAAACCAGTCTCATGCCCAAAGGATATTTTTCTCTGCTCCTTCACGCGCATCTGCCTTTTGTTCGCCACCCCGAATACCCGGATTTCCTCGAAGAAGATTGGCTCTTTGAAGCAATCACTGAAACCTACCTTCCCCTTTGGCAAGTATTTGAGGGTCTGGTGCGGGACGGTATCCCCTTCCAGATCACTATGTCATTGACACCGACTCTTTGTGCGATGCTCGATGACGAGCTGCTGCGTGAACGCTATCTAAGATACCTCGACCGGGCCATCGGACTCGCCAAAAAGGAGATCGACCGCACTCAAGGAAACCCCGAACTCAATCATCTCGCCCGCCTCTATCACACCCGATTTCTTGAATGTCAGGAAATATATGTCGATCGTTTGAAGCGCGACCTGGTTGGAGCGTTTCGTCGGTTCCAGGAGGGCGGGTTTCTCGAGATAATCACTTGTGCGGCAACCCATGGTTTCCTCCCACTGCTTGCTCCCCAACCGGAAGCGGTTCGCGCGCAAATCCGAATCGCTTGTGATCAATATCGCGAATCCTTCGGCCGCGCCCCTCAAGGAATCTGGCTACCGGAATGCGCCTATTTTTCCGGAGTGGAAGAATACCTTCGAGAAGCCGAGATTCGCTGGTTTGTCCTGGATGCGCATGGATTGATGTTTGGTAGTCCCCGTCCGCGATATGCCATCTATGCACCTTGCTTTACCGGTGCAGGTCCCGCCGTTTTTGGTCGGGACCGGGAATCCAGCAAACAAGTCTGGAGCGCGCAGGAAGGGTATCCGGGGGATCCGGCATATCGCGACTTCTATCGCGACGCCGGTCATGATCTCGATATCGAATACTTACGGCCATTTTTGCCGGCGGATGGGCACCGAAAATTTACTGGCATCAAGTACCATCGAATAACCGGACGCACTCCCCACAAAGAGTACTATGTTCCCGGCTGGGCACACGGAGCAGCCGACCACCACGCGGGCGACTTCGTATCCAATCGGGTTAAACAGTTTTCACATCTGTTGGATGTGACAAACATTGATCCGATCATTCTAAGCCCGTTCGATGCAGAACTGTTTGGTCACTGGTGGTACGAGGGACCAATTTTTTTGAACTTCGTCATACGAAAAGCGGTTTACGATCAAAAAGTCTTCCAGCTCACTACCCCGAGTGCTTATTTGGAGAAACACGACACTCTACAGGTGATTTCTCCCAGCCCTTCCAGTTGGGGAAACAAAGGCTTCTGGGAGGTCTGGTTGGATCAATCGAACGCCTGGATCTATCCCCATCTGCACGCAGCCGCTCGTCGAATGACGGAAATGGCAAGAGTGGTCGCGAAAGCCCCAATGCAATGGAAAGAAAGGGTGCTTCGACAAATGGCGAGAGAGCTCTTGCTTGCTCAGGCCAGCGATTGGGCTTTTTTGATGAAAACCGGTACCGCCAAAGATTACGCCACCAAACGAACCCGGGATCATATCCTCCGATTCACGCGGCTTTATGATTTGCTAAGGGGCGACATTCTCGATGAAGAATTTCTCACCGTTTGCGAGTCGCGCGATAATCTCTTTCCGAACCTGAATTGGAAATACTATGTTTGACGATCCTGCGCTGTATCGAACGGCTCGGGCAAGCGCTCGTCATCCGAGATCATTCTTTCTGGGTATCCTCGCCTTGATTTTAGCCTGGCTGCCAGGCGCTGCGCGCAGCGACCACACCGAAGAAGAAACAGATGGGACTCATCAACTCATGTTCATTCCGCCGCCGGAAGAAGGAGTCATTAGTCTGGGTGTTTACGATGCCGACGGGAAGTTGGTTCGCGTACTGAAGAGGGCGGCAGAAATTGATAGCTTCAAATCTGGATTAAATGGGCTTTTCATCGATTGGGACGGAAAAGATTCCAAGGGCAATCCAGCACCAGCGGGCAAGTATTCGGCCCGTGGTGTACTGGTAGGGGACGTGAATGTCTCGGGTCAGGCTTACCATTTGAATGATTGGGTCGATCCAAGTGGTACCACGCAGGCAAAGCGGATTTTAAGCGCCGCCTTCCTCAACGGCAAATCGGTCTGTGCGCTCGCGGAAGTCGGGACTAACAAGCAATTGCTCGTCGACGCCAGCAACGGCAAATATCGGACGACAGATCTGCCGGCCGACACTAACGGCGTCAAATTCGATGGATCGCGCATTCTCGCTATTTGCAACGATCGCCTCGTGCAGGTGGATCCAATAACCCGCAGTTCGGTCGGAGAGAAGTCGTATCCTAATCTTCGTGCTGCCGATCAATGGAATGGGAAGTGGATCGTCCTAGCGGGCAATCAGCTGTATTCGTCCAGTAATGGCGCCGATCAAGGCATACCCCCGCCCAGAGAGGATTTGGCGTTCTGTGCCCAGCTCGATTCATCCGCCGTAGTGGCCAGCCGCAACGGAAATATATGGAGATTCCAGGATCACCAATTCTCGCCAATTGAGACCGGAAAGAGCGGACAACTTTTGGATATAAGTGCAGGAAAGGGCGACACAATTTGGCTTTTGCTGGAAGTGGACTCCAGGCGACTCCTTCGCCAAGTCGATCTCTCCGGACAACACATTCAAGAGTTGGATTTACCTCAGGAGTTGCAGACCGCTCGCAAACTGTGCGGATCCCGAGACGATGAGGACCTATTGCTGACCATAGATCTTAATCCTGGAGAGCGAGTCATCGGCTTACATTTCCAAAATTCAAAGGCGCAACAATCGGTTTGGCAAAAATGGTTAGATCGTTCAGTAACCCCTTTCCGTTATTTCGATGTTAAGAATGGGCAGATCGTGCCAGCGCAAGAAAAAGTCGAATCCCCCACTGTTGTAATCCAACTGACGGAGAATCCCTTGGAAAATGGAGCGTCGGGAAGCATTTCTGTGGGAGTAATCGCAGATGAAACCGGAGCCTGGATTTCAACCAGCGACGGCTTACCGCTGCTGCAGGTGACCAAAACCAAAAACATCGTTCAAACAAAGTGGACAGCGGACGGTGCTGACGGTTTGCAGGTGTTCGTCTCCGACGCCTCGGTCGTTGAGGAATACCGGGTAACCGGCCTGAAAAATCTCTATCGGTTTGATGCCGGTAGTTTTGATTAACAATTACAGGTTACAAGTTGCCGGCTGGAAATTAGGGGTTGCACCTTCTGGTTTGAGAAGTTTGCCGTCGGTGTTATATGTCGCGCTCCTGACTCCCCGCATTCTGTTTTGCCATGGATATTGTCTACTTCGATCTGGAAACTCAACGCACCGCCAACGATGCCGGAGGCTGGAACAAGAAACGCGATATGGGAATGTCGGTCGGCGTAACCTACAGCACCAAATTACGCCAATACCGAATATATTCCGAGCAGCGCGTCAACGATCTGGTCAACCAATTGCTTCGCGCAGATCTGGTCGTTGGCTTCAACATCATGAATTTCGATTTCGAGGTATTGATGGGATACACTATACTCGATTTACCTCATCAACTGCGCACACTGGATCTATTGATCGACGTGGAGAAGAACTTGGGGGGCCGGCCAAAATTGGAAAATATTGCGCAGGCTACACTGGGAATCGGGAAAACCGGCGATGGTATCGATGCGATTAAATGGTGGCGCGAAAAACGGGTCCTCGAAATCGCCGAGTACTGCTGTTTCGATGTCAAGGTCACCCGTCTCGTGCACGAATTTGGGTCGGCCAACAAGGAGATATTTTACCTGGATAAGTTCAGCCGCCGACAACGGATCCCGATCGGGTGGTAGGGTGGTGTGTCGCCGTTTGGCGCTGTCGGCGTTATTCCCGCTTGTGTCATTTGTCATCTGTCATTTGTTATCTTTCATTCGTTTCCCGCTATGATCCAGCCGCTACGCGCGACCAAGGAAATTTGGAGCTTTAATTGGTTCGACCTCGATGTACCGATCCAATTTGGCTCGCTGGTAATGCTTCCGACCTGTCTCTATGTGGTCCATCGTTACAGCGCGATGCTGATCGGTCATGAATTTGTGCGGGAAACGGATCAGCGTCGGGCCGAGCTGCTCCTCCATCGACTTTTTCAAGAAAAAGGCGTTCCCGATGAACTTCAAATCCCGGACTTCGAAGAATGGGATGAGTCGATCTGGCAAAGTCTGTCCCGAGAATATCATTGCCAGATCAATCTGGTCGACATCGAACAAGAGGAGTCGTTCGACGAAGAAGAAGATCCGATCCAAACACAAATTAGCGGACTCGTTACCAGTTCCGCCCAGAATTTGCTGATGACTCAAGGTCCAGGATTTTTGGCCCAAGGCTTGGTTCGAGCAGTTAAACACGTGCGATCGGCCGAGAAGAAACGGGCCCTGCTCATCAAAGCCTTGGAATTGGTCGAAGATCTTCCGGAGGCACTCATCGAACTCGCCGACCTCGAGCTGCAAGAGGGAAACATAGATCCGGCAGCCGAAAAATTCTCTACCGCAGCAGAAGTCGCTGCTCCCTTTCATCGACCCGGGCAATTGAGCTACTATATACGCGCTCAGCACGGAAGAATTCTTACTGCCTGGCAAAAGGGCGACCTGCCGCAGGCCATTGCCATCGGCGAGAAAACAATCCGCGAGAATCCCACCGATCACTCCGGAATTCGTTTCCTCTTGCCACTTCTTCAGTTGTCGACCGGCCAAACCGAACAAGCTCGAGAGTTTTTTGACTGGTATGCACAAAGATTCGTGGATGACCTGGAAGATCCGGGCTTTTATTTCGGCTGGGGGCTCGCTCTTTTCGATTCGGATGAAGAGAAAAGATCTGGGTTCCGGTATCGCCGCGGAATGGTGCAGAATCTGTATCTGGCTCCGCTCTTATTAGACCTGCCGGAGCCATCTCCGGAAATCTGGCAACACAATGAACGAGGTGACCTGCAATACGCCGCGGATTTTGTGAATTCTTTTGGGGTACTCTGGGAACGAGATGCTGCGGCGGCTCGCTTTCTTCGAGAAGTCTATTTGGAGGACGTTCCTCACCTGGAGCAACTCATTTCGCTACGACAAAAGATGGCAGATTTTCAAGACCAGCGGTACGAACCGAAGCACCGTGAGCTCTGGCAGGGTTTTCTCGACCAGGAAAAAGCGTTGCTCGAGCGCTGGGAGAAGGAGGCCCAATGACAAGTGACCGATGACCAAGACACTCGGTTTTTGGTGACGTGGCGGGCATCCATTCGAGCGAGGTCCTTCTCCTGGTTTTACGATGAAATTGAAAACGCAGGAGGCAGCAGTCGGCGCGGTTCACAGCGCTCCAGGTTTTCGCCCTAAGATCGCGGTCGCCCAGTCTATTTGTCATTTGTCATTGGTTGCGGGCGTGCGCCCTCGCCAACATAGTGCTATCGATTTCGCATGGTCCGTTATTTAACTGGTATTCAGCCCTCTGGAGCTCTGCACATCGGGAACTATTTTGGAGCGCTCAAACCAGCGGTAGAGCTGCAGAATCGGGGTGAAGCTTTCTATTTCATTGCCGATTATCACGCTCTGACTTCGCTCCAGGATCCAACTGCACTGCGCGAATACGTCCGGGGAGTAGCGCTCGATTTCCTGGCTTGCGGACTAGATCCTGACCGAGCCTGTTTCTTTCGTCAATCAGACGTACCATTGGTGACGGAGCTCACCTGGATATTGAGTACGGTGACTCCAATGGGTCTCTTGGAAAGATCCCATTCCTACAAAGACAAAACTGCCCGCGGTATCCCGTCCTCTCATGGGCTCTTCGCCTATCCGGTCCTGATGGCCGCCGATATTCTACTATACTCTGCCGATGTCGTGCCGGTTGGAAAGGATCAAAAACAACACCTCGAGATGACTCGTGATATCGCGATCAAATTTAATGAAGCTTATGGCGCCACCTTGAAAGTGCCGGAACCGCTGATCCGCGAAGAAGTGGCAACCGTAGTCGGTCTCGACGGGCAAAAGATGAGCAAGAGCTACGACAACACCATCGAAATCTTTGGTCCGGAAAAACTCATTCGAAAGAAAGTCATGAGCATCGTGACCGATTCGACACCCGTAGAAGCGCCAAAAGATCCAACCAATTCGACCATTCTACAACTCTACCGGCTTTTCGCTTCACCGGAACAGATTGCTTCAATGGAGGATGCTTTGCGGGCTGGTGGAACCGGCTATGGAGAATTCAAAAAGCAGTTATTTGAAGCCATCTGGAATACGTTCGCTCCGATGCGGGCTCGTCGTGCCGAATTGGAAGCCGACCCAGATTACCTGGAGGAGGTACTTCAAGCAGGAGCGCTTCGTGCTACCGAGGTCGCGAAGAAAACGCTCGAAAAAGTTCGAACGGCGGTAGGACTAGCTTAGAATTCGTTGCAAATTTTCCAAATTAGCCTCTACTTTCAGAATTTTCCCCACGCGATCTCCCGATGTCGAATGAATCGAGTTTTGAGAAGTCCAGGAAGGTCTCCTAAAAAGGGATCGGATAAAAGAAGGTGGCTCTGCCGCGCAGCGCCAAAAGTTATAGAAGGCTATGATTAACAGTAATACATCCCACAGATCCGATGATCCTCTCGCCTCCGAAAAGATTCAGGTGGATCGAAAAGTTTTCTTTCTCGACCTGAAAGAGAATCAACGTGGGCGTTTTCTTAAGATCACCGAGGATGTGAGTGGGAGACGCGATACAATTATGTTGCCGGCCAGCGGGTTCCGAGATTTTGTGGATGCCCTCAGCCGGATCGTTGATCTCGAGGAAAGGCTCTAGTCCGGCAGCTGCCGGATCGGACCCGAAAGCAAACCGACGGATAGCTTGGCAGGTGCTGGGCAAACCGCTGACCGCGTCGATCCGCCGAGGCGGACTCAGGTAGCGCTTCGCGGAGAAGAGATGATCATTACATTTGTTCGCGAACCGAATACAGCGGCCCGTCCACACGGCCCGTTGGTTCGCGCAAAAATCACGATCTACAATGCCGCTCAGTTACTAAACCGGACGGGCCGCCCGCTTCATGCCTAAAAACACCGATCTTCATAAAATCTTGCTGATTGGGTCCGGACCGATCGTTATCGGGCAGGGCTGCGAATTTGATTATTCCGGAGTACAGGCCTGCAAGGCTTTGCAGGAAGAGGGGTATGAGGTCGTCTTGGTAAATTCCAATCCGGCCACAATCATGACTGATCCGGAGTTTGCGGCCAGTACTTATATTGAGCCGATTACTCCTGAAGTTGTTGAGCTGATTATCGCTCAGGAAAGACCGGACGCACTTTTACCGACCGTCGGCGGCCAAACTGCGCTCAACACCGCAATGGAGTTACACCGGCGGGGAACGCTCACCCGGTACGGAGTAAAACTGATCGGCGCCAATGCCGCAGCGATTGCCAAGGGAGAAGATCGCCAGCTCTTCAAAAGCGCCATGCAGCGCATCGGACTTGATGTGCCTCGCTCCGGAGTCGCTCACAGCGAGGCCGAAGCTCAGGCGGTGGCCGGCCAGATTGGCTCTTTTCCCTTAATCATTCGTCCTGCTTTTACCCTGGGTGGCGCGGGCGGCGGCATCGCTTACAATCGAGAGGAATTTGATGAGATCGTCCATCGCGGATTAGAACAGTCGCCCGTTACCGAGGTGCTCATTGAAGAGTCACTCCTTGGCTGGAAGGAATTTGAAATGGAAGTGATGCGCGATCGAGCGGACAATTGCGTTGTTATCTGCTCAATCGAGAACTTTGATCCGATGGGCATTCACACCGGCGATTCGATCACGGTAGCTCCAACGCAGACGCTGACGGACCGCGAATTCCAGTTGATGCGAGATGCTTCGTTCGCGGTAATCCGCGAAATCGGCGTTGAGACCGGAGGGTCGAATATACAATTCGCCGTGAATCCAGAAAACGGACGAATGGTTGTGATTGAGATGAACCCGCGAGTCTCGCGCTCTTCCGCTCTCGCGTCCAAAGCCACCGGGTTCCCGATCGCTAAGATCGCGGCTAAGCTCGCCGTCGGTTACACCCTGGATGAAATCCGCAACGATATCACTCGCGAAACACCGGCCAGCTTTGAACCAGTGATCGATTATTGCGTCGTCAAGATCCCGCGTTTCGCATTCGAAAAATTCCCGCAAGCCGACGCCACATTGACAACTCAGATGAAGAGCGTGGGCGAGGCGATGGCAATCGGCCGAACGTTTAAAGAAGCTTTTCAGAAAGCAATTCGGTCTCTGGAAATTGGCCGATTTGGATTTGGGGCTGACGGCAAAGATCGCGAGCCGAGATAGGAGAATGGCGATTGGAATGTCGAAGAGATCCAACGTAAGCTTTTGAATCCTTCCTGGGATAGAATCTTTTTTATTCGTTATGCCCTGCTAGCGGGTTTTAGCGTTGCGCAGATCAAAGAGCTTACCGGCATCGATCCCTGGTTTCTGGAGAATCTTCGTACTTTGGTGGTTGCCGAATCCGATATTCGATCGAAGACGCTATCGTTACGCGCAGCCAAACGGCTCGGCTTTTCCGATCGACAGATCGCAAACTTGAGCGGCCGCACCGAAGCAGAGGTGCGGAAAGAGCGACACGCAACATCGATATTGCCGACCTACCGGCTGGTCGATACCTGCGCGGCCGAGTTTGAAGCTTACACCCCGTACTATTACTCCACCTACGGAGAGGAGAACGAGATTCGGGAAAGCGACCGCCGGCGGGTGATGATTCTTGGTGGCGGACCAAATCGCATCGGACAAGGAATCGAGTTTGATTACTGTTGCGTCCACGCCTCTTTCGCGCTCAAAGAGGAAGGATTCGAGACCGTGATGGTAAATTCGAATCCGGAGACGGTCTCGACCGACTACGATACGAGCGACAAGCTCTATTTTGAGCCGCTGACCCTGGAAGATGTATTGAACATCTATCAGCAAGAGAAGTGCTGGGCTGCGATAGTACAATTTGGAGGTCAAACCCCGTTGAACCTCGCAGCGGCCTTGCAAGCGAACGGTGTCAATATCATCGGTACCCAACCGCAAAGTATCGAGATGGCAGAGGACCGGAAGCATTTTGCCGCTATGCTGCAGCGCCTCGGCCTGAATCAGCCGCCCAACGGAACAGCTACCGATGAAGGAGAGGCAGTCAAAGTAGCGCGTTCGATCGGTTACCCTGTTTTGGTGCGCCCCTCGTTTGTCCTCGGTGGTCGGGCAATGGAGATTGTCTACGATGAAGAAGACCTCCGGCGCTACATTCGAACCGCCGTTGAGGCGAGTCCGGAGCGCCCGGTTCTGGTCGACCGCTTTCTGGATGATGCGATCGAAGTGGATGTCGACTGTATTGCCGATGGCGAAATCGCCGTTATCGGCGCAGTCATGCAGCACATCGAAGAAGCCGGGATCCACAGCGGCGATAGCGCCTGCGTTATCCCGCCCTTTTCGCTTTCGGCCAAAGTAATCTCCACGATCGAAACTGCGACCCAAGCGATGGCCAAAGAACTCGCGGTTCGCGGACTCATGAATGTCCAATTCGCGGTAAAGGATGATGAAGTTTACGTCCTGGAAGTGAATCCCCGTGCCTCGCGGACTGTTCCGTTCGTCAGCAAGGCGCTCGGTGTCCCCCTGGCCAAGCTCGCCGCTAAAGTCATGGCCGGAAAATCGCTGCGCGAACTTGGATTCACGACGAAGATTTTACCGCAACACTTCTCGGTTAAGGAGGCGGTTTTTCCATTTATCCGTTTCCCCGGCATCGATATCATGCTGGGACCGGAAATGAAGTCGACCGGCGAGGTAATGGGGATCGCGGATGATCTCGGCCTGGCCTATGCGAAATCTCAGATGGCTGCTCAGCCTCCGTTACCCAGCGGTGGGAATGTTTTTGTAAGTGTAAAGGATAGCGACAAACCGGAGACGGTTCGGCTGGCAGCAGAGTTAATCAGGCTCGGCTTCAAGTTATACGCTACCAGCGGAACAGCTCAGGCACTGATTTCCGCCCAAGTACCAGTCAAACGGCTATTTAAATTGGCTGAAGGAAGACCGCACGCGCTCGACATGTTGAAAAATGGAGAAATCGATCTCATTATCAACACGCCGAGCGGCAAGGTACCCAGAAAAGATGAGATCCAGATTCGCAGCTTGGCAGTTGCTCAACGGATTCCGATTTTGACGACTACCAGCGGAGTGGAGGCAAGTATTCGCGCAATTAAAGCGATCCAAGCAAAAGGAATCAGTGTTACTCCACTCCAGAGGTACCACGCCGCTACGCGGCCATGGCAAATAACAGATGACAAATGACAAACGGCTGCGTTAGGGGAAAGTAGTTTGTAGAAAGCAACCCCTTGAAACAGAGTTTACTCGTGATGAGGCAAAGGAATCGCTTTTCTTATTTGTCATCTCTGATTTGTCATCTGTCATCGCTGCGGAGCAGCCCACCATGCACAGCATGACGGGCTACGGCCGCGCGCAAGCTTCCACGGAGGGTGTCGCGGTTGTGGTTGAAATTCAGGCCGTCAATAAACGGCAAGCCGAAGTTCTCGTTAACCTGCCAGACTCGCTGTCGGCCTGGGAATCCGAAATTCGGTCGATCGTCGATCGAGCAATCAGCCGGGGACGCATTAGCGTTAACTTCAATTTGGAATTCAGCTCACCAGAGGTGGATCCGGTGCTGAACCGCCAACTCGCCAAATCGTATCTCTCGGCCTTTAAAGCGCTGCAATCTGAGTTGCATCTCAATGGGGAAATCACCATCGATACGCTGCTTCGGTCGCCCGGAGTCATTGAACAACCGGCAACGAAACAGTTAAGCGCGAAGACGCGAACACCGATTTTGGCGGCGCTCCAGGCCGCGCTTGATCAGCTTCTCGCCATGCGGGCAAAAGAGGGAGGTAATCTCCAGCGCGATCTCACAAAGAGAATCAAGGCGATGCGCACCTGCTTGCAGAAGGTCAAAAAGTTGCAACCGCGAGCCTCTGAACGCTATCGGACCAATCTGCATGCCCGGATTCGAAATTCGGGAATTGAAATTCCATTGGATGACGATCGTCTCGCCAAGGAAGTGGCATTTTTCTCCGAACGTTCCGATTTCTCAGAAGAAGTTACCCGGCTGGACTCACATCTTGGGCAATTCATGGATACACTCGAGAAAGACGAACCAATTGGACGCACCCTGGAATTTCTTTGCCAAGAGATCGGACGCGAACTCAATACTCTCAGCGCGAAAGCCAACGATGCGGAGATATCGCAGCTCGTCGTGCAAACCAAATCGGAACTGGAAAAAGTGCGGGAGCAGATTCAAAACGTTGAATAGTATGTGCCCGATTCGGTTCGAGCAGCTCGATCAACGCTAGAATAATCAGGGACACCCTTATGACAATTGTACTCGGCGTCACTGCATCTATCGCAGCATATCGGTCAGCTGATATCGCCAGCAAACTGCGAAAGGAAGCGTGCAGCATTCATGTCGTTTTGACTAAGGGAGCCGCCCAATTCATTACGCCGCTCACACTGCAGACACTTTCTCGCAATCCAGTAACCACCGATCTCTTTGCTGAAACGGCGGACTGGCATCCCGGTCATATCGACTTGGCGGATCGAGCGGACCTGCTGCTGGTCGCACCGGCAACGGCGGACATTATCGCTAAGCTTGCGCTCGGGCTGGCCGACGACGCGCTCACCGCGATCGCGCTGGCGACCCGAGCACCGATTCTGATAGCGCCGGCCATGAATGGTAAAATGTGGCTTCATCCCGCCACCCAAAACAATGTCACGGTCCTTCGCAGCCGTGGAGTCGATTTTATCGGTCCAGAAGAGGGCATGCTGGCCTGCGGTTATGAGGGCATCGGTCGATTGTGGCCGGTAGATGAGATTGTCGCGAAGGCCCTTGAGTACCGTAAGGACGCGTAGCCAAATCGAACTCGCCAGCTGGCCCGGCGGCTGCGTTTTTCGGTTGGGCTCAGTCAGTTGCTTCGTTGGCGTGCCATTTCAATGGTAGGGCGGTCCCTCCGAGACCGTCGAAGGCGTCCCAGCGCCGGGAAGCATCGAACCAGGAGGGTTGCGGGATCCGACGGCTGCCGGACCGCTACCGGAAAAAAGATCCGCACGGGATCCTCCGCGCTATGCGCGAGTCACGATTTTCATTTCGGATGAATGTGGCCGCAAAAATAAAAAAATAGGAGGAGATAATTGATCTCCTCCTATTCACACTACATGAGGAAGGATTATTTAACGACCTTCTTGGCGGCAGGCTTCTTCTTTGCAGGAGCCTTCTTCGCGACTTTTTTCGCAGGAGCCTTTTTGACGATCGCCTTTTTAGTAGCCTTCTTCGCCGGAGCTTTCTTGGCTGGCATTAGTTATCCCCCCTTTCATTCCGCAGTTGCGGAGGATAAAACACAAATCACAATTGGCTTGACTAACGAACATTCGCGGCAGCGTCAATCAGAAATTGTAACAACATCAAAATTTCACCGCCGTAGAAAATACTTTTGAGTAGTCATTTGTCGTCAGCAAATCGCAATTGTCATTTTCTAAAATCGCATCTCTTGATTTTGTCGCTATCATTTTTTGTGGTACTGCATCCGATTGTAACCGCAGACAATCTGGGACCGACAAGTCCACTGATGCTTGGTTTTCGTTCACTACCGGTCGCGGAACATCCAAGGACATATGAAGACTTATCTCAACGCTGCTATTGAGTCCGCCCGCGCCGCTGGCGAATTGATCCGCCGCAATCTTGGGACATCGCTCACGGTTAATGTGGAAGAGGCGCACGACCTAAAGCTTGAGCTCGACGTCAGCGCTCAGGATCTCATAACCAAAATGCTGCTGAAGCAATTCCCGGATCACGCAGTGATTGGCGAGGAAGGATCGATCGGCAGCGCGCAGGCCGAACATCAATGGATCGTCGATCCAATCGATGGCACGGTGAACTTCTTCTACGGCATTCCTCACTTTTGCATCTCAATCGCACTTCGCCAGACGGATACGCTAGTCATCGGCGTAATCTTCGATCCAATCAAAGATGAGCTCTGGCAGGTATCGCGCGGCGAACCTGCTCTCCTGAACGATCGGCCAATCAGCGTCAGTTCCCGAAAATCTTTGAGCGAGAGTGTCGTCTCCGTCGGTTTATCCAAAAGTCCTCGCGCGATCGAGGCAGGGTTGAAGACTTTTAACACGTTGATCCGCCGAGCGAGAAAATGCCGGATGATGGGTAGCGCCGCCTTAGATCTGGCGTACATCGCTACCGGCCGATTCGACGCCTACATCGAGAGCAGCGTAAATCTTTGGGATATTGCGGCCGGCTGGCTATTAGTAGAGGCGGCCGGCGGCAAAGTGCGAGTGGGACCGAGCCCAATCGAAGAAAATAAATTGTCGGTGATCGCTTCGAATGGTCAACTGGACCTACAAATACCGGAATCTTAATCATGTCTCTCAGCGGAATTGGCTACGATGTGCATCGACTAGTACATGGGCGTCGTCTCGTATTAGGCGGAATCGAAATCCCACACTCGCACGGCCTCGAAGGTCACTCCGATGCCGATGTGGTGACGCACGCGATTTCCGATGCTCTGCTCGGTGCGGCCGGAGACCGGGATATCGGCCACCACTTTCCCAATTCCGATCCCTCGATCAAAGGCATCGATAGCCAAGAAATTTTGAAGCGCGTACAAATGATCCTTATCGCCAAGCAGCTTGCCATCGTGAATATCGATTGCTCGGTTATCGCCGAAGAACCAAAATTATCTCCACATACCTCAGCCATGCGTGCGCGACTTTCGGCGACTCTGGGAATTCCGGTGGAACGCATCGGGATTAAGGCAACAACGAATGAAGGTCTCGGTTTTGTCGGGCGCCGCGAAGGCATCGTGGCAATCGCGGTCGTCAGTCTGGAGAAAGTCGAGCCTCGGTTTCCGGATAATCCTCCCCGTGCTCTCGTGTAATCATCCGAAGACAATAAAGCCCAGCACGGATTAGTAGACTGTGAATCACCAAGCACGAATACCAACGGAGTGATCAGCCGTGGAACGCTAAGCGCGAAACCTGCATGATTCAGTTCTACAATACCTACTCGCGATCGATTGAACCATTCCAGCCAATCGATCCGGCCGGAAAGGAGGTAAAGATGTACACCTGCGGGCCAACCGTATATTCATACGCGCACATCGGTAATCTCCGAACGTTTCTGTTTGAGGACCTGTTGCAACGCCATCTGGAAGCGCGCGGTTTTCAGGTGAATCGAGTGATGAACCTGACCGACGTCGATGACAAAACCATCCGCGACAGCCGTGCAGCAGGCGAGCCGCTGCCAAAATTTACTGCGCGCTTTATTCGCGCCTTTCATGACGATGTCTCAACCTTGCGTATCAAACCCGCTAACGCCTATCCCGCTGCGACCGAACCGACCAATATTGCCAAGATGATCGAGATGATCGGAGAACTTCTCGAACGCGACTACGCGTACCAGGCTGAGGATCGTTCGATCTATTTTCGCATCAATCGGTTTGCCGATTACGGCCACCTTGCGCATTTGAATCTGGAAGAACTCAGACCCTCCGGCCGAGTTCGAAGCGATGAGTACGAGAAAGAGAGCATTGGCGATTTCGCACTCTGGAAAGCGTGGGATGAAGAAGATGGTAACGTCGGCTGGGACAGTCCTTGGGGCCGCGGCCGGCCCGGCTGGCATATTGAGTGCAGTGCTATGGCCACTCGGCTGCTGGGTCCTGAGATCGATATTCATTGTGGCGGGGTTGATAACATATTCCCTCACCATGAAGCGGAGATTGCTCAATCGGAGTCCTGCACCCGACAACGGTTTGTTCGCTACTGGTTACACAGTGCGCATCTGTTGGTAGAGGGTCAAAAAATGTCCAAATCGTTAGGCAACTTTTACACGTTGCGCGATCTACTCGATAAAGGATTCACCGGCCGCGAAATACGTTACGCTTTAATCCGGGTGAATTATCGGCTGCAGTTGAATTTCACTTTCGACGGGATGAATGAGGCGCGCCAATCGCTGCTCCGCATCGATGAATGGATTGGGCGTCTGCGAGAGCTTGCTGGAAAAAGCGAACCTGATCCGAACTACGGGCCTGCCCAATCCGACCGATTCTTTGCCGCACTCGACGACGATCTCAATATCTCGGCTGCACTGGCCGACCTCTTCGAGCAGATTCGCATCACCAATCGCGCGATGGACAACGAAAAGCTGGCGGCGGGGGAAGCGGCGGCCCTGCTTCGCAGGTGGGAAGGAATCAATCAGGTTCTTCAACTGCAGAGCGAAGAACAGAACGCAAGCGATGAAGTTCTCGCGCTGCTCGAGCAACGCGCGGCCGCCAGAGCCGCCAAAGATTGGTCTTCGAGTGATGCCATTCGCAAGCAAATCGAGGACCTTGGTTGGATTGTGAAGGACACCAAAGAGGGTCAAAAATTGGCCAAAAAGGTGTCATAGCCGGAAAAAACCTATGCTCTCGCCAAGTGAGTATCTGGATCTGCATGAGTGCGCTCACCCCGCATTGTTCGATGGGGCAGTCTACGCTTGGGATCCATTGAAGAAAATCAGTGAGTATCTCAAGGCCAAATTGAATCCAGGCTTTTTCGGATCGCACCTGGGAACTTCATTCATCGGCGACGCCGTATTCGTGGGTCCCGGCACTGTCATTGAGCCAGGCGTGACGATCAAAGGTCCGGCCTGGATTGGGGAAAGATGCCAGCTCCGACCGGGTTGTTACATCCGAGAAAACGTCATCGTCGGGGACGGAGTTGTTCTCGGCAACTCATGCGAGTTCAAGAATTGCGTGATCTTCAACGACGTGCAGATTCCCCATTTCAGTTACGTGGGCGATTCGATTCTGGGACACCGGGCTCATCTCGGGGCTGGAGTAATTCTTTCCAATTTCCGTCTGGATCGAAAGGAAATCTCGGTACACCACGAGGGAACAATCATCGCGACTGGTCTACGCAAGTTCGGCGCAATCATCGGTGATCGAGTAGAGATCGGCTGCAATGCAGCAATCAATCCTGGTTCTTTGATCGGCCGTGACTGCTTGGTCTATCCGCTCACTCACTTTGGCGGCGTCTTGGCTGCGAACACGATCCTTCAGAATCGACCGAATCTCCATAAGATTCCGCGTGAGCACTAGCGGCTAGGTCGGCAGTCAGCAGTCGCCAACCGCCGTGATCGGAAAGGCGCGAGCGCCGACGCTCTCGACTTTGTCGGCGCCGTTTTTTGGTAGCGGCGACTGTCCCCAATACGCCGCTAACCTGGTGCGACCTTGAAATAGACGCGAAGCTGCTCGGTTCGCGCTGCTAAAAACCGCAGTCGCCATCGTTTGCCAGGCACCGGGGACGCGACCTAGACCCAGCCTGAACACATCTTCAAGATCCAATCCCCACGCCGTCGAAAACCGCGCATACTCCGGTTTGAATCAATCGATCGCCAAGCAGCCCGATGGGATCGCGTGCCGGGTTTGACCCGTCGAAGCGGGATGAAGAGAATGGCGACCATCCGCCTAGGCGGATGGTAACGCCAAGCGCGCAGCTCCGCGGTCCTTTTTAATTCGGGCAAAACCGAAGCTGCATTGGAGACAGTCGCCGCTACCAAAGACGCGCCGACCGGGCTTCTAGCTTCTAAATTCTAAATTCTAGCTTCTAGCCTCCGCCTCCTGAATTCCGCGTCTGCCGCAGCATCTCCTCATACACTGCTTCCATCTTGCGGATCTGCCGAAGCGGCGAGAATTCTTTCTCGATCAGGTTCGCCGCTTCCGAACACAAGACCTCAATTCGCTCGGGAGAATTTAGGAGACGATCAATCTGGTTCGCCCAGACTTGCTCATCTTCTGTGGGATCCAACACCAGCGCCTCCTGCTTCAATCGTCTTCGCTCTGCATTGATGCCAACCAAAGCAACGGGAACTCGGTAGGAGAACGCTTCCAGCACAACGATCGGTATGTCCTCCCAGTCAGAACTTAGTACCAACAAATCTATCTCCCCAAAAAACTGGGCCAAGGACGGAAGCGCACCTCTCCAAATTATGTGGTCACGGATGCCAAGTTGGCCGGCTAACCCTTGCAACGTCTCCAGCTCGGGGCCAACGCCCGCGACGGTAAATCGATATCGCTCATCGATTGAGACCAGCTGCTGAGCTGTTCGCAGAAATCGATCAAAGTTCTTCCAGTCAACTAACCGCCCGGCTGCTCCGACCATCTTTCCTTCATTGGCAATTCTCCGCACTCGCGACCGAGGAACAGCCACCCCATTTCTGATGAAGATGAGCTTCGATTCCGGAATACCTTCAGCGGTTCGCAACCTCTCCAATAAAGATTCAGAAATCACGAAGATGCGATCGGCAAAGCGATTGGCCCACCGATCGAGCGCCAGAATAACCGGCCACTCGAATCGAAAAGCGTCGTAGCTATGATCATGAGAGATTACCAGCGGGACCCGAAAAAGCTTTGCTAACGGTTTCCCCAGCCAATTTGACGCGAACAGATGGCAGTGAACAACATCGAAGCGCTTCCGCCAAAGCAACCACGGTAACGTCAATAAGTAGATCGGTACCCAGCGATAAGGAGAGAGCGCCACAACGGGAAAACCAGATGCTTGTGCTCTTTTCCAAAAGAGCGCATTTCGATTGGCGTGTAGACTGGCTAAGATTATTTCATACTTTGGGTCGGCCTGAGTGAGGCAGCTAAATAGGACCGTCTGCGCACCACCAAGGTCGAGATTATCGATTAGATGAAGAATCCGAACGCGCCGCCCCATTGGTTTACTTCCTTAGACGCCACCGAGTGCGGAGCCGGCGCCCAATGGCCAACAGGCCAAGACGAAAGAACGTGAAGAAAAATCGCGGATCTTGCCGCATCCCTTCAATCCAGGCTGAGAGAGCCTTGCGAAGCCGGCCCTGCACAGCACCAATCATCACTTCCGTTGCTTGACACTCACGACCCCATTGATCAAGGCACGCCAATTGTTTACCACTTATAGTGAAATTTTGGATCGTGCGCGCAATAATCCGGCGACCATCCTGCATTCCGAGAAGCAAACTGTCGCTGCCAGCGTTCATCGTCAAAGAGCCGGCATGCCAACGATATCGGTAAAGTACTTTCGCGATTGGAGCATCCGGTAATTGATGCAAAGCCGCTCGAATAAGGAAATCACGATCGGCGGCGATCGGATAAGCAAGATCAAATTCACCGATCTGGTCAAATACCTTTCGGCGAAAAAAGCGCGCGTTGATGTTCGGCGTTCCGAGCGTCACATTCCGTAACGAGAGAGCATTGCGACGAGGTTCGTCGTATCGATGCATCTCTACCTCGGCTCCGTCGGTGGTACATCGGAAGATCTGGCACCCAGCGGATACGATCATTGTTCCGACCGCATTCTGAAAAATGTCGGCAATAAATGAAAGCGCTCCCAGAGCCAGCAGATCGTCCGAGTTCAATAGAACAACGATCTCACCGGTAGCGAGACGAATCCCTTTGTTCATTGCATCGTAAACTCCGCGGTCCACTTCAGATACGACTCGCAGATGTCGATAGCGCTTCAGCAGGTCAAGGGTGCCATCCTTCGATCCTCCATCAATTATCCAATGCTCAAAATTTGGATAGTCTTGCGCAATGACGCTCTCGATCGCGGCACCAATTAGCTGCACACGGTTAAGACAGGGAGTGATGACCGAAAATTTCATTCGGAGGCGAGGGGAACCTTATCCATCCTCTCGATACCGATTGATCGAGTATCGGAAAGGCGCGAAGCCAGGCGAGATTCTCGCCTGGGCTGCCAGGCCCAGGGAAGAGGTCCCCAAAGTTGTCGAGCGCTGAAAGTGCGGGCGATTGGAGCGCCGCCGCGGGCATGAGGAATGATGGGCATGGAAGGTGGGCTTCCTGACGGTGTCAATTGCGTTGCCTCCCGGGAACTAATTCAAGCTCGGCCGCCGCGCTTTCTGCGCTACTCACATTGATTTAACATGCCTGGGCCTAGCGGCCCAGGCTAAAATCTCGGCTGCGCTTCGCGTCCTTTCATCACACGTGACCTCCCGCAATTGAGCCGCTTATGTTGATGCGCATGCGCCGGCCGCAAAGACTGAGCTGCTTTGACTCGAGCTAGTTCCGCTAGCTCGATATCATACCGGTTTGGCGCGCGTAATTGAAAAGGCCACCCGCTTCGATGACCGGACGCACATCTCCCATTGGCTTAAGCGGAAACACTTCGCCATTCAACTCCAGCGTATCGCTGTCGAAATCGATCGTAGCAGTATCACCGGTTTTGCATCGATCGATCAAACGTTGAGCCGATTCGTAAGGGTATAGCTCCCCGGTCGCCACGCTATTCCGGAAGAAAATCCGTGCATACGATTCGGCAATTACTGCCTCGACGCCAGCCGCTCCTAACGCGATAGGCGCATGCTCGCGAGAGCTGCCACAGCCAAAGTTTTTGCCCCCAATAATGATACGATAGGGCGTTTTCATTTCGTTTTCCGGTATGAATCGGGTGGGGTAAAGCTCGTCCGGCAAGCCGACCATCGCATAAGAACCAAGCTTTTTGTACTCGTCTGGTATCGTCGGTACTAGAGTCAGAAAATGCGCTGGGATTATTTGGTCGGTGTCGATGTTATCGCCAACCACAAATATCGAAGAGGTTAATCGCTTAGCCATAAAATCAGGCGCGGAATCTAACTCAAAAATTCACGAGGGTCGGTAACGTGTCCAGTCAATGCCGAGGCAGCCACGGTATAAGGACTTGCCAGGTAAACCTTCGACTCTTTACTCCCCATTCTACCAGGGAAATTGCGATTGGTTGCACTAATGCAAGTCAGCGGCGCGTTTAGTCGTCCGAACGTATCCGACGGCCCTCCCAGACAGGCGGCGCAAGAAGCGTTCTCTGTCATCCTGACACCGGCGTCAACCAACACTTCCCATACTGATTGATCTTCCCATTTCGTATTCTTCAGTTCAGCCACGACATCGGAAGTAGCCGGCACACCGTAGGTCTCAATCCGCACCTTTTTGCCGCGGACCACTTCCGCAAAAGCAACGAAATCGCTCGTTTTACCGCCGGTGCAGGAGCCAATATATGCTCGGTCAAGCGAGACCTTTTCCAGTTCTTTGGCCAAAGCACGATTGCCCGGATTGGGATGCATCGCCACTGTCGGCTCTAGTGTTGATAGATCGTAGACCTTATCGAAGATAAACTTCTGATCTTTATCCAGCTCAACCGGTTGATAGTCGCTCCGGGTACCGTTTAACCCAATCCGTTCATCGACATAGGCAAACGTCCTTTCGTCGGCAGGAAAAATGCCATTCTTGGCGCCAGCTTCGATCGCCATATTCGTAATGGTCATTCGGTCATCGATGTCTAGAGCAGATGCTCCCGGCCCCTCCCACTGCATGGCGCGGTAGGTAGCACCATCGAAACCGATGTCTCCGATCACCCAAAGAATCACATCCTTAGCCATAACTCCGGGCGGAATTTTGCCTTCTAAATAAAAGCGCATTGTTTCGGGAACCTTTACCAGCAGTTTACCGGTACCCAGAATGAAGCCGGCGTCTGTATTGCCGATGCCGGAAGCAAACTCACCAAACGCGCCGGCCATGCAGGTGTGGGAATCGGTCCCAAATAAGATTTCACCAGGTCGAGCGTGTCCCAAACGGGGAAGCGCGGCATGACAAACCCCTTGGTAACGTGAGCCGTATTGGCGTTGCAATTGGCCTCGGCTGGCGTCAAATTTCCAACTCCCCTGCGGATCGTCGATGACATCGTAGAAATAAGGAAGTTGCTGTTCCTTCGCGAAGTCTCGCAGAATGTCGACGTTCCGATTCGAGAGACGATCTGCGGTAAAGATATAGTGGTCTGGTATAATGACTATCTTCTTTGGATCCCAGACCTTCGCTTGCTCGCCGAACTCACGCTTAAAAACACCGATACTTCCAGGACCGCAAACGTCGTGCGTCAAAAGGATGTCGGCATTTACCCAAACATTTTCTCCGACTGCGACTTGGCTCTTACCGGCACCGCGAGCAAGGATCTTCTCCGTGAGCGTCATAGGGGCGTAGAATTTGGGCCCGACAGGGGCCTAAATCAAGCGGAAAACCTTAATACACTTGTTAAAATGCGTCGGTGGTAGGGATGCGCTCCCAACTTCGCAGCCGGTCGCTACCGAAGAAAAACGCACGCGCGGGAACACCCTTCTGCCTCCCTAATCTGGAGGAGTGAGAACAGTCAGCGCATTTCTTCGAACGCTGAATCGAACGGGGGTCGTTCCAATCGGATTACCGTCTACATGAACTTGCAGTTTTTCCTGAGCAGTGACTTCTAACCAAGCGCATTCAAACATCTCGAGCTTAGGATGATATTGCCGTCTCCCTCGACTGATCGACACAAAATGAAATAGCAGTTCGCGCTTGCTGAAATCGCGAAAAACACCGACTGACAATAACCCGTCGTCGGGCCTCGCGCCGGGACAGACCGTAAAGTTGCTGCCATAATAAGGACCATTCGCGACCGCCAAAAACGAGCTCCGGAGACGGATGCGCCGTCGATCGTTGCGGAAACGTCGCCGCCGGTGATGTACGGGTGATTGTCCACGAAATGAGCGCTGGTACGCCCTATCGAGTGGGCGATCAAAATTCAGTTCGACGGCTGCTTGCTGATGGATAAACGCGAGCCGAGCAGCGCGAAAAATTGCGGCGAATCGACCTTGTTTCACCGCTTCGCCTAACGGAAACAACTGAGCATCCACTCCGACTCCCGCCGCTTCAAAGAAGAAATGTCGACCATTGGCAATTCCAACGTCTACTTGCCGAAGCGCGCCAGTGTGCACCAGGTGACATGCTCCGATCGGATCTGCTGGAAGGCTAAGGCTCCGGGCAAAATTGTTAAAGGTTCCCAACGGTATGACGAGCAGTGGAACGGTCTTGCCCACCAAAGTGGATGCCACTTCCCGAACCGTGCCGTCGCCGCCCGCCACTACGATCAAATCGACTCCTTCGCGAAGCAGCTCTGAGGTTTGAATCGCGATCGAACGGTCCGGCTCGACGACCAACTCCTTCCAGAGGCTACCCGCTGCGGCAAGTTCGTTCCGGACCGCCAAACGGGCCGGTTCGTCGCCGTTTCCGCTGGCCGGATTTTGAATGAGGGCGACCTGAGAGAACCGAGTCATGCTACGCTTTCTTAGTTCGCAGCTCACGGACAAAACAGGCGTATCGGCGTTCCTGCGGAACGGATGACAAATAACAAATGACAGATGACAAATACCAGACGGCTAGATCGTACAAAGGTATTCTGCCGCTCCGACCGGCTAAGCCGCGGCCCGCCTAGATCGTTTCGGAATACCACAGGCGTAGACACTGGCCTAATTTGTCATCTGTCATTTGTCATGGCCCTGAAAGGGCTTAGTCTCGGCGCTCTTGCGCTTGAGTAGTGTAAGAGTTGTTAACTACATCTACTATTTTTTGACCGGTGATCACCTTATCGGTCGCATAATCCAGATTTCCATCCGGACCAATTACGGCGATTCCGAAATCGCCTACGCGATAAGCATCGGCCACCGCGAGCGGATCGGGCAAAACGACGAATGGCACGTCGGACCGACCAATCACTCCAGTCTCTTTGGTGAAGGCGACAAAAAACAAGACGTTGCGGTTGGCCAGAACCTTGTACCGGCGTGTTATTTGTTTCACCTGTTTCTTGAATTCGTTCTGCTCCGGATTGGTCGCAAATATCAGAACAACCGGCTGGCCACGCAGATCACGAAGCCGACGCACTTTACCACTGACACTGCTCCAAACAAACTCCGGCGCCGGCCGCGGCACGTTGGCCGCCGCCGGCGTTTGAGCTTTTTTTCCTTTAGTTGATTGGGCCTGAGCCACAAACGGGACGAACAGCGCCAGTAACGCGAAAAAGCAAACGCGTCTCATACTTTCATGATATCCACTTCTTTAGTTTCCAAATGATGGTCTATATCCTTCACGTACTTGTCCGTGAGTTTTTGGATCTCCTCCTCCAAATTCCGGCGCTGATCTTCCGTGATATCTCCTTCTTTTTCTAATTTTTTCACCAGGTCGATCCCATTTCGCCGGCTGGACCGAACCCGGACCCGGGCCTCCTCAGCCATGTGACGAGTGGTCTTGACCAAATCTTTGCGCCGCTCCTCGGAAAGCTCAGGGATCGGCAAACGAATCAGTTTACCATCGACTGCCGGGTTAATTCCTATTTTCGATTCCTTGATCGCTTTTTCGATGTCGCGGGTAACCGAGGCATCAAACGGTTGAATCAACAGTAGGCGCGGTTCGGGCGTGGAGATTAGAGCGAGTTGTTTCAACTTCATCGAGGTTCCGTACGCTTCGACATCGATATTCTCCACCAAGGCGGGTGAAGCTTTGCCGGTGCGAACCGACGCAAACTCGTGGACCATGTATTCAACGCCTTTTTCCATGGCCTCTTCGGTCTCTAGTAAGATGTCATCTGCTGTCATAAAAGAAGGGTGTTGCTTAGAAAATTGAGGGAACTTGCTAGGAATTACGACTATCTGTTCTGGCGTTCTAATGCATCGAGTGCTACAGCGATGCGTTAATCCGCGGTAACCAATGTACCCACCTTCTCGCCGCAAACCACTTTGGTAATATTCTGCGGATTACTCATGTCGAACACGACAATCGGCACTCGATTATCCATGCAGAGGCTAAAAGCGGTCGAGTCCATCACTTTCAAGCGTTTAGTAAGCGCTTCGGTATAGCTTACGGTCTCGTACCTTGAAGCGTTCGGGTTCTGCTTGGGATCGCTGTCGTAAATACCATCGACTTTGGTCGCTTTCAAAATGATCTCCGCCCGAATCTCACTGGCACGTAACGCCGCAGTCGTATCGGTGGAAAAGAAAGGATTACCGGTCCCAGCTCCAAAGATCACTACTCGCCCGAGCTCCAGATGCCGAATCGCTCGCCGATAAATAAATGGCTCAGCGACATTTGCCATTTCGATCGCTGACTGCAAGCGGGTTTCGACCCCCAATTGTTCCAACGCGCTCTGCAATGCCATCCCATTGATCATGGTGGCAAGCATTCCCATGTAGTCCGCCGTCGTTCGATCCATTCCCCGATGCGAGGCGGTAAGCCCGCGCCAGATATTGCCGCCGCCAATAACCACGGCTGTTTCAACTCCAAGCTGGCGAACTTCTTGAATCTGCTTGGCAATATTCGTGACGATAGCCGGAGAAATAGTTTCCTGACTGCCGGATTCTCTTAAAGCCTCGCCACTGAGTTTGAGAACGATGCGTCGATATTTCGGCTTGCCGGCGACCGTAGGTGAATTGGACATGGAAAAAGTCTCTAGGGCTTAGTAGAGGACGCTCGCGAAGTCAAGAAAGAGCGGCCGCCGGATTTGCACTAGGGATGCGCTCCCGAGCATCCGTTTAGACGCTCTCGACGTAGGATCCTGCTAATAAACGGATAGCACCGCCTAAGAACGGACGTCAGGCCGTCGTCGCTTTGGCGCGCCCTGGGCCGCTTAGGTTCGGAAACGCCGTAGACCTAGCCGCGAAAAAGACTTTGCCAAGCCGGGAGCGCATCCTTACCTCCGACGGGCTATCCAATAAGTTTTCGAAATTCGGCCTCAGCAACCGTTTTCACTCCAAGCGAATTCGCTTGCTCCAACTTACTTCCCGCTTCTTCCCCCACGAGTAGGTAATCGGTCTTTTTGCTCACGGTCCCGACAACCTTTCCGCCATGGCTCCGAATGAGTTCCGCCAGAACCTCGCGCGGTTCGCTCAATGTTCCGGTGATTACCCAAGTGCTTCCCGCCAACCGATCACTCTTTGGCAACTCGGCCTCCGTGGTCCCAAAGTTCAAGCCATGGTCGCGGAGCGCTTGGATTAAAGCCATGTTGTCCGGATTATGAAACCATTCCCAAATGCTTTGCCCAACGACCTCTCCCGTGTTCGGCGCTTTTTTCAGTGACTCGAGCGACGCTTTTTGCAGGGCATCCAAATTCCCAAAGTATTCCGCCAACTCGCGCGCAGCCGTCGCACCGACATGGAGAATTCCCAATCCAAAAAGGAGCCGCCAGAAAGGTTGCGACTTACTTGACTCTATTGCCCGCAGAAGATTGGCTACACTTTTTTTGCCCATCCGCTCCAAGCCTTCCAGGTCCTGCTCCCGCAGGCGATATATGTGATCGACTCGACGAACCAAGCCGTGCTCCACCAGTTGTGCGACCATCGCTTCGCCAAGACCCTCAATGTCCATCGCTCCCTTGTGCGCAAAATGCTCGAGCCGACGCTTCACTTGGTCCGGACACTCGACGTTGGTGCAACGAAGATCGACCTGTCCTTCCACCCGCGACACTGGTGTTCCGCAACTTGGACAGGTGCACGGCATCTGAAAAATCTTCTCTGCACCGGTCCGTCGCGCGGTTACTACTTCGACTACGGCTGGGATGATTTCCCCCGACTTCTCGACTATAACAATATCCCCGATCCGGATATCTTTCCGTTTAATCTCCTCACCGTTGTGCAAAGTCGCCCGGGCTACGGTTGTACCGCTGACGAAAACCGGCTCTAAATTAGCCACTGGCGTTAATTTGCCAGACCGGCCGACCTGAACTTCGATCGAGAGCAGACGAGTCTCTGCCCGTTCGGCCTGATACTTGTAAGCAATGGCCCAACGCGGCGCCTTAGAAGTAAACCCGAGACGCTCTCGCTGTTGGTAATCATCGACCTTGACGACCGCCCCATCGGTCTCATATCGAAAATCATCGCGAATTTGATCGAGTTCGCGTAGGGCGGTAATGATCTCTTCCGCGCTTTCTGCATTCCAAATCTTGGAATGGGTGGGAAATCCCCAACGACCAAGGTTCTCGAGAGCCTCGTGATGTGCCTTGATTTCCGCATCACTGAGAAAACCAAATCCGTAAAAAATGATCCCTAACTTGCGTTCGGCGACCATCCGCGCGTCGAGCTGCTTCAGACTCCCGGCGGCCGCGTTACGCGGATTAACAAACGGCATCTCACCGGCCGCTTCCCGGGCGGCATTCAAATCACGAAAAACAGATTTCGGGAAGTACACCTCACCTCGAACTTCAATCTCGTCCGGCACTTTCGGCCGAAGGCGGACTGGAACCCCGCGAATTGTACGGACATTTTGGGTAACATCGTCCCCGAAGTCGCCGTTTCCCCGAGTTGCTGCGTACTCCAAGGCTCCGCTCTTGTAGAAAAGGGAAATCGCCACTCCATCTACCTTTGGCTCCACAATCGATTTAACGCGTTCGAGCCCAAGGAGCCGCTGAACTCGTCGATAAAATTCCATTATTTCAGCTTCGGAGTAAGTGTTATCGAGGCTCAGCATCGGGGTCCGATGTTTGATCTGATGGAACGCCTCCAGCGGTGCGCCGCTCACTCGTTGGGTGGGGGAATCGGCGTCGACCAGCTCCGGGAATTTAGTTTCCAGATCCTTAAGCTCCCGATAAAGGCGATCGTATCCCGGATCGCTGATGGTCGGGGCAGCCTCTATATAATAGCGCCTGTCGTGCTCCTCTATTTCCGCCCTCAATTCGTTCACCCGTTTTCTTGCTGCACTGACGGATTCCATGCTTTTGAATAATATGCGGGTTTTGGTCCAGTACTGGAGCCAAAATAAAAACAAATTGCCAGCCGGTTTGTAAAAACAGAGGTGTTAGCGCTACCGGTATCGTAAGGACGGTCCCGAGCAGGATGATCAAAGAGGTACAGATTCCATATTGTAGGGAGGCATCAATGGCGAGAAATTGGGCGTGCCTGCGTTTTTTTGAACATCAAGAGATAAAACAATCCGAACATTTCAAGAAAGATCCTCGCATGGAAATGATTTGGTCCGAGTAGGCCGCCTTGGCACGGTCGCTGCTTGAATGTCACTCGTTCGCTAACGAACGGATCAAAGGAGCGCGGCCCGGTTAGACGGGGATTGGTTACCAAGCGTCGGGGGGACTCTGGTAATTAACACCAAGGGGGGAAGTCTAACCGGGCATTCCTTTTCCAATAAAAGTTGACCGACAGGTACACTTTTCCACTTGCCTTATCCGGAGACGTGCGCCAGAATATGTAGTTCGCTAAACCAAACGGTCTACTGTGAAAGCTCGCTTTTTCCGTCGTCGTCGTCGTAACACTCACGTTTGCCAGCCAAAACCAGGCCCCAGCAAAGACAATAACCTACAGTCAGCCTGGAACTTCACCTATCAATTTGGCACACCACTCGTGAGCGCAATGCGATACACCGAATAATCCGGTTCATGGTTGCTTCCGGCTTCTGATTCACACGCAGCCGGTGCACGAAAGGCTGAGGCTGTCTCAGCCGCGTTGGCTTATGCCATTTCGGTTTAAGCCATGGAACTTTTCACCGCTTTCGTGGACACGCCACCGGCTAGCCGCGGCTAAAAGCGGCACGGCCTAGCGCAAGCACATATCACAACCTCTTCGCGCCGAGGGTGCCTTCGCAGTCGGATTTTCGCCCTTGCCAACGGCGGTTTTTCCAATACGCGCCCTTGCTCCACCATATTTATTATAATCACCCATAGAACAGTAATGGGGCGATTTTAGCGAAGATAGAATCTGGTAGTATTCGTGCGATTTGCTGAATATCGTTGCCTTAAGCAAAGCCCTTCCATCCATTTAATGGACGCAGTCGACCTCGAAATACTTTCCCTCATCCAGAATGACGCCAGAGTAGCACACGCTTCGGTCGGAGAAAAACTTGGTCTCACCGCTCCGGCAGTGCACGCGCGGATCAAGCGTCTTGAACGAGAAGGTATCATTCAGGGTTATCTCACCGCGATCAATCCAACCGCGGTTAACCAGGTACTTTTGGCCTTTGTTCGAGTAACCAACAATGCTTCAGGTGCGACTGAAAAGGAGTTCGAAGAGTTCGTGCGCCAGGAGCCAAATATTCTCGAATGTCACGATACGTCGGGTGAAGACAGCTATCTTCTCAAGATTCGGACCGATTCCGCAGCCTCGCTCCGTGCCTTGCTGGGCCGGATCCGGGACTTCCCCGGAGTCGAGCGCACTGTTACTTCCATTTCGCTCTGCACGATCAAGGAATCAGGTGGACCGCCGCTCTTCCCCGTCACTGGCAATCACACGAATTCAAAATCGCCAGAGGCTGGCTAGGGGATATTTGCGGCGTCTCGCTCGGCTCTGACGCAGAGCTGCGACGGGCGCGCCGTCGGTCGTTTGTGATACAAAAAAAGACGCCTTCGAAAAACTTCGAAGGCGCCTCGGGGGGGACGCAAACATTTAACCGGGATAATACCTAGCCGTGGTCACGGCGGCGCCAAACCTAAAAACCAAAGCTCGGTTGACTTGCCCAAAGCTCACGCTGATAGCGGCGACTATCAGCCCCTTCGCGAGATTACTGTTACACATGTCTAGCAGGTTCTGAACTACAAGAATGAAAGCTTTATTTCTCGCTTGCTTCCGATTCATTTACGCTGGATTGAAGCGCTTAGGACTGCACACAATTCCCATAAACAGCGTGGCCAACTGGGAACTAAAATCGACCTTCGACCCTGCGTTATCCGAGAAACAGCTCTGGAAGATGATTCGCGCCTAAGTTTCACAAATATAATTTACATAAAAAACATCCTTACGCTTAGTTCTGAATGATCGAAACCCGCCATCAAAATGTTGTCAGCACAACGATTGACCATCCGCGAAAACTGGGGTACGCCTTTCCCGACAAAGAGTCCTCGTAGTTCAACGGATAGAACGGAGGTTTC
>JBEEIB010000669.1:0-5374 GCA_041167675.1 Verrucomicrobiota bacterium | reverse complement strand
TCGACGGGCCGGGTCCAAGAGGACATTGCCGATGTGGCCGTCGGGAACGTCGCACCTTCACCAAACCCGAGTAGAATGCGCGCGAGCACCATCGCCGTGAACCCATTCACTAATCCAGTGAGAATTGTTGCACCTGCCCAGATCAACGAGCAAATCGTCAAAACCTTGCGCGGGCCAAAGCGATCTCCCAAGTACCCGCCAATGATTTGAAACAGCAAATAAGGATAAGCAAAGGCCGAGAAGACGAAGCCGACTTGGGTTTTATCGAGATGGAGCTCCTTTTCGAATATATTCGAAGCAGTGCTGACGTTCACGCGGTCGATGTAGGTCAGGAGATACATCAAACAGAGCAGAAAAAGGACGGTGTTGCTGGCCGAGAATAGGGAGGGCCTGGTTGGACGGGGGGATGTGGCTGGCATAAGTTCGGGGGGACTCATTCTCGCCTAAGGCTCGAATCAAATGACAAATAGCTGATAGCAAATGGGTGGGCTTCGAATCTTGGATTGCGCATTCGACCACTGAGCATGCCTTGTGGCGCTCGGGGTTCAGTGTACATCCCGTATTTCGTATTCTGTGTTCCAACTCTAAGCTGCAGTAACGGCTTCTGAACCACTCCGAACGCGTTGGCTGTCCGATCGAAAGCTATCGCCTCGGCTCAAGTACTCCATGGCCGCAATCACACCGCCTTTTCGAAATGGAGCGTCGAATTTCTCCAACCCCATCTCCACCCCGCACAGCGTGGCGCAGAGCATGAGATCGTTGAAGTCGCCGAGGTGCCCAATACGAAAGACCTTGCCTTTCAACTTTCCTAGACCGGCTCCAAGCGACAGGTCAAAGTTCTCCAAAACCACTTGCCGAAATTCCGCTTCATCAAACCCTTCCGGCATCAGCACGGCCGTCAACGAATTGCTGTATTCGCGTGGGTCCAGGCAGAGCAGCTCTAGACCCCAGGCATGCACCGCTCGTCGTGTTGCCTCCGCGTGACGTGCGTGGCGGCGAAATACATTGTCCAACCCCTCCTCCGCCAACATCGAGATGGCTTCGCGCAAGCCGAAGAGCAGATTAGTCGCAGGAGTGTAAGGAAAATAGCCGCTCTGGTTCGGTTCCAACATTTCTTCCCACGACCAAAAGGATCGAGGGAGCGCAGCGGTCTTCGAAGCCGCCAAGGCTTTCTCGCTCACTGCGTTGAAACTCAACCCCGGTGGTAACATCAAACCCTTTTGCGAACCCCCAACAGTCACATCGACCGCCCATTCGTCGTGTCGATAATCGATACTGGCTAGAGAGGAGATGGTGTCGACCATCAAAAGCGCTGGATGCTCTGCTTCATCCATTGCCCGCCGAATCTCTCCGATCCGGCTGGTGACGCCGGTTGAGGTCTCGTTGTGAACGCATATCACCGCTTTGATCTGGTGAGCTGCATCGTGCGCGAGCTTCGCCGCTACCGCCATCGAATCTACTCCGTGACGCCAATCACCGCGTACGAAATCCACGACCAACCCAAACCGTTCCGCGATTTTTCGCCACAGCACTGCGAATTGTCCCGTCTCGAACATCAGTACATGGTCACTGGGAGAAAGCGTGTTGACGATTGCCGCCTCCCAAGCTCCGGTGCCACTGGCCGGATAAATGAAGACCTGTCCGGTGCTCATCTTAAAGATGCTCTTCATGCCTTCCAGGCATTCACGAGCCAGGTGCGAAAACTCTGGACCGCGATGGTCGATGGTGGGTCGATCCATCGCTCGAAGGATTCGATCGGGCGTGTTGGTCGGCCCCGGAATTTGCAAGAAGTGGCGACCGGCTCGGTAAGCGGAAGGAGAATCTCTCATTGAGAAAAATCCGGTTCAGAATCCTGGTTAAGCGCAGCCCTAAGCGAGTCGCAGCGCAAAGCCAAAAGAACACAACAATTTGCATACAAACTTGCAAGTGAATTTTTGGATAAGGCATTTGCGATTCATTATAAGGCAGTTACGTCATAAATATGTCGCCCAATTTGCATGCAATCGATAAATCGCGAGCGCGCCCAAAGTAGTCGCAGCTTCCAGCTGCGAAGGTTGTTTACGATTTCCTACAGATGCCGGCAAAGGGACTCGTACTTGTGATTCAGATGCTGCTGGAGGAGTTCGGCAAGTTCCTCTGCGCAGCGCCGGGACAGCGCATCAATGATCAACTCGTGTTCTCGCATCGCCGCCGCCCACCGACCGTGATCGGTTTGACTGGCCAAATAGCGGGCGCGTAACAAACGACTATTCAAATTCTCGTATATCGCGATCAGTACCGGGTTACGCGCCGCCGCCACAATGCGCTTATGAATCTCTTGGTTGTCCCGGAAATAATCCGGCAAGGCGCGCCGAATAAACTGCGCCTGCATGTGGTAATGAACTGCCTTGATCTCGCAGATCTCAGCTTCAGTAATATGCAGGCAGGCAAGCCGGCCCGCGAAAGACTCGAGGGCACCGAGTATTTCAAACAGGTGCCTGACGTCTTCCGGCGTCAGCTTAACAACGCGGGCACCACGGTTGGGCAGCAACTCGACCAGGCCCTCATGCGAGAGCACCTTCAACGCTTCGCGCAAAGGAGTCCGGGACACTTTGAGCCGCTCACATAGGATCCGTTCGTTCAGCCGCTTACCGGGCGCGAGTTCGTTATGGATGATCAGATCCCGTAGGGAGGCCAAGACTCCCTGATGCAACGGCTTCGGACTGACCCCGGACAAAGGGCTCTGTACCGCATCCACTTGAGCAGGAAATGCGATGATATCTGACGGCAACGGGTCCGCCGGCGGAGTCGCTTGAGGAGAGTGCGGTCGGATCATCGCGTTTCTAAACGAATTCAGTTTAGCACGCCGAGTCCATCAACGGTAGCGGCGACTAAAGACAACGCCGAGAACGCCGTCATCGCTGGTAACGCCAATGCGAATCGCCGTGAGAAGTAATTGGTGAGACTCGAGATCGAATACTGAACGCGGCCAATGGTGAGCGGACATACACGCCGAAGGCGTAAGAGGACTTAGCCCAGGGGTGAAGGCTTTGCGGAACCCTGGGTACCTGTATTAAGAGCGCGCCGCTCTGAAGGAGCGGTAGCAGGGATTCCCGTCCGGCCAATTTGCCGCGGTGGGTCATTTTGGAAGTGACGCGCTCCAGCGCGTCCGTTTCGAGCTGCCACTCCGCCGTCTGCGGTTCCGATCCACAGGATTCCTAGATAATTGGTGTTTAGGAGGTACTGTTTGGGCACATTTGGAGTGCCTTATGGAGCTCGGAAGCCAGGAATCCGAATCCTAGAAAGTCAAACAACATGGCCCCTAGAATCAATGTTTGTTTTCTGTGGTTTTCGCTCGTTTTTCTATCAAGTGCGATCCGGCTTTCGGCTGCCGAGGACGGCAGAAAAATGGTGGTCCTCAAGGGAGCCAAACTGATCGATGGTGCCGGGCATAGTCCCATTGAGAATGCCGTCCTGGTCATTCAGGGAGATAAGCTGACCGCTGTTGGTCCTTCCGGCTCAGTTGAATACCCAGATGACGCAGAAGTGATCGACTGCCGTGGTCAAACCATCATTCCCGGCTTGATCTCTGATCAGTCGCACATCGGCCTGGTAGATGGCATAAGCGTTAAGGCGGAGAATTATAATCGGGCAAATATTCTACGTCAGCTGCAGCAGTATGAGGCTTATGGGGTTACCACCGTCATGGCGCTTGGTTTGAATGGTGACTTGTTCTACGAGCTGCGCGACGAACAGCATACCGGGAAATCTCCGGGAGCAGATATCTTTGGCGCCGATCGAGGCATAGGTGCTCCCATGACCTCGCCTCCGGTGGCTTTGCTGCCTGTCGGCAAAGATCAGCTTTATCGTGCCGAGACTCCCGAAGAAG
This sequence comes from Verrucomicrobiota bacterium, assembly GCA_041167675.1. Taxonomy (GTDB): domain Bacteria; phylum Verrucomicrobiota; class Verrucomicrobiia; order Chthoniobacterales; family JAFAMB01; genus DASTDH01. Next base: position 1,506 of record JBEEIB010000669.1, on the reverse strand, counting down.
CGAAAGCAGATATTCGAGAGATGGCAACTCGCCATCCCGATTTGATCAAGATCTGGGTCGACGATCAGCTCGGTACGGATCAGAAGATGAAACCCGAAATCTATCAGGCAGCGATCGAGGAGGCGCATCGATCTGGGCTGCGCGTCGCTTGCCACATTTATTATCTCGATGACGCGAAGGCGGTGCTCCGCGCCGGAGCTGATATTATTGCACACGGCGTCCGTGATCAGCCAGTTGACACCGCGTTCATCGAGGAAATGAAAACCCGATCAGCGTGGTATGTCGCGACGATTAACCTCGACGAAACGTCCTATATTTTTGGCGAGGAACCCGCGTGGACCAAGGAAAGGTTTTTTCAAACTGCCTTGCAGCCGGCGCTGAGAGAGCGGTTCAGTGACCCTGCTTATTTACAAAAGACGAAAACAAGTCCAAGAGTGCCAATTTTCAAAAAGGCGGTCGCCAACAACAAGGCAAACCTGAAGACCCTGTACGAAGCGGGAGTAAAGGTTGGATTTGGAACTGACTCTGGAGCGCAGCCCCAACGGATACCTGGTTTTGCTGAACACCGAGAACTGCAACTCTTCGTGGAAAGCGGTCTTTCCCCACTCCAAGCATTAGAGTGCGCCACCAGCAGCGCTGCGGCACTGATTGGGCTGACCGACCGAGGCGTTCTGGCCGCGGGCAAGCTAGCTGACTTCATTTTACTAAGTGCGGATCCGTTGGCTGATATATCTAATACCGAAAAGATTGCTGCGGTTTGGCACCGGGGAAAGAAAGTCAGCGGACCGATCGAGTCTTTTTCCCAGGGACAATGAACAGCGCTCTGCGATGCATTTCCATTCTGGACGCCCCATCCAACCTCGGGTTGAAACCGCCGGCAGAAGGGAAAGAACCGGGTGTGAAATGGATGGCCCAGGCCATCCGGTCGCGAGGTCTGGTTCAGCGCCTTGGTGCAATCGATGCCGGAAAGGTTGAGGCTCCTGGCTACCACGATTTCTTGGATCCGCGTTTGGCTGTTCGCAACCCGGAGGGCATAGTCGTATTTACCAAGGCGCTCGCGGCTAGAATCCGCCAGCTGTTGGAACAGAATCAATTTCCGCTCGTGCTGGGCGGCGATTGCAGTATTCTGCTCGGCTCAACCCTTGCTCTGCGACAGCTTGGCAGATACGGCTTACTCTTCGTTGACGGCCACAGCGATCTGCTGACGCCTTCGGATTCGCTTTCCGGCGGTGCCGCGGGAATGGACCTGGCCCTGGTCACCGGTACGGGACCAGAGCTCCTGACCAACATCGACGGACAAAAACCATATATCAGACCGGAGGATACGGTCTTGTTTGGATACCGTTCATCGGAACCCGAATCAAATGCGCCAAGTCAACCGATGAAATCATTCCGGTTGGACGCGATACGGGCGCAGGGAGTCGCCGAGTCTGCCGAACAGGCTATTATATATCTTGAGTCGTCGCCGGCACTTGGTTTCTGGCTGCACCTGGATGTGGATGTTCT
>JBEEIB010000668.1:0-4920 GCA_041167675.1 Verrucomicrobiota bacterium | reverse complement strand
CGATCAGAGAGCCCTTTGATTGATGGGCTAGTCCGTCAAAGCTAGGCGTGAGCCATGGAGCGAACGGCGTTTGGGGTTCTCGAAAGGTTCTCACGGTGGTGTCTGCCGGTCCCGATCTCAAAACTGCATTGCGTACCGCATGAAACGGCTTTCAGCTCTCCTCTGGGTTCCCTATGAATCAGGCTCTATACGGTTGTATACTGCCGCAGGATTTAAATCCAACAGATCTTTGTGACGTCGGAGCGATTCCTTGTCGAGCAATCCGGCGGCGCGAAACCAAAAATCTTACTCATCAAGGATACCGGCTACCAGATCTATCGCGTTTTCTTCACGACCCGAAGCTACCTGGAAAAGAATCCGGAGATTGTACGAAAGTTTGTTGCCGCTTCGGTCAGAGGCTGGCGGGACTATATTCAAGACCCGAGCGCAGCGAATGCGGAAATTGCCAAACGAAACCCGGAGATGAACGTGGAACGGATGAAGTTTAGCTGGAATGCATTGAAAGAGGGAGGCTTCGTTTATGGTTCTGATTCGAGCGGCGCGTTGGTTGGTAAATTCGACCCCTAGCGTTGGAACGAAAACTACCAAATTCTGCGAAGCCTTGGAGTTATCACAAAAGATATCGACCCGTCGCGGGGTTACACGCTGGAATTCACCAAGGGTCTATGATTTCTCAGAGGCCGGCAACTCAGCGTCTGGCAGCACCAGCAATATCAGAATAATTCCAATACAGGCGAACATCCGGAACGCTGCGTCCTGGCCATTCCAAATCTTCGATTGCCACATCAAAAACCATTCTCCGCCCACGGACAAAAAAGCGACAAACCACTGCAAGAGACTGAGGGTTAGGCCAATGATTGCCGGGTTCTTGGCCTGTTGAAAATTGGTCGAAGCGGATTTTAGATTGCGAAAACCGTTGTAAGCTCCCCACCAGCAAAAAAAGGCGGTAGCAGTTTCCCACACGATGATCGTTGCGTAGAAGAGAGTGTCTTCCAATCCGGAAGTGAGCGCGCGCCACTTTCCGTGATTTTCAGGAAAAGTCGTGTCCATACTCAAGACGTGCTCCACGAAATGGTAGTTGGAATCGTAATCGGTTAAGTTGTTGAAAACGACCAACGTGAGGAAGAAGGCGACAGCGGCCACCAGAGCTAATTTGCAGAGGCGAAGGGTCATGGGTTCGGGTGACGGAGCATGATATATGCCGAAGAAGTTGATCTGCTACCGGTAACGCTGTTGCCGTTTAGCCATCGTGGCATTTTTTCGAACTATGTTAAATATATCGTACATTAGTATTGGAGCGAATCTCTGCGCCATCAGGAGGTCCGGTTGAGCGCGATCGAAGCCCGCCTCAAGTCACTCGGATTTCAGCTTCCAGAGCCGCCAGCTCCAGGCGGCAACTACGTCCCGTTCGTGGTCCAGGACTCCTTCGTTTTTTTCGCCGGGGTTATCTCAACCTGGAATGGCGCGGTGATTACTGGCACCGTCGGGGCCGACAAAAGTATCCAAGATGGTTACGAAGCGGCCCGCGCTTGTGCTCTCGTTCAGTTGACCAACCTGAAAATAGCTCTCGGCGATTTGGATCGGGTGGACCGTATCATATCCTTGAATGGCTATGTGAATGCAGTTCCTGGATTCGCGGAGTCTCCCCAGGTAATAAACGGTGCTTCCGATCTTCTGGTTGAGCTTTTTGGATCTCGCGGGCTACACGCCCGTACGGCGATCGGGGTATCAGCGCTGCCGAAGAATGCGCTGGTCGAGATTCAGATGGTGGCTGCTGCGCAGCAATGAGCTTGGCCCAGATCCGGCGGCTGCCCATGCGCGTCAACTTAAGAGGTCATGATCAGGATCGCTGTTGGTGGTTGAAGAAAATCGGTCCCGCAGGGACCTGACGAAAGTAGTACGAAGTGCTGGGTTAGCGTTTCTAAAGAGCTATCCATCCCGGACGGGACGATCGACCAATGCTGGAATCGCTGAGCGGGTGTGAGACCAAAAGCCGAGCTTTTCTGTCGTCCCTTACGGGACGCGATCCTTCTCCAATAAAATGCGCGATCGCGACTGGAGATGCGGATCGGGGTTGCTTGCCAATTTGTCATTTGTCATCCGTCATTTGTCATGGCTGCGTAGCAGCTCATGCCTGAATTTACTCTAACCGCCGCGTCGACGCATGACCGCTGGAATCGCGATCTCTCGCCTCAACTATGCGTTACGTCCGGAGCAGTGATCCATATTGAATGTTTGGATTCGAGCGGCGGCCAGCTTGGGCCTAATTCGACATTAGCTGATTTTCTCCAAATCGAGCGAAATAAGATTCATACGTTGACTGGTCCGGTCTTGGTCGAAGACGCACAACCCGGAGACGTTTTGCAGGTCGAATTTCTGGAGATAACTCATCGAGGCTGGGGATGGTCGAGCATCATCCCCGGCCTCGGATTCTTGCCGGACCGTTTTCCTGCGCCGTTCTTTTTTATCTGGAAGTTAGATGAGAAGGTTTCTAGATCGCTCGCACCCGCTATGGTTCCGTTGCGCCCGTTCTGTGGTGTGGTCGGGGTAGCGCCAGGCGAGGAAGGCGAATTCCGCACCCGTCCTCCAGGCGTATTCGGTGGAAACATCGACGTGCGCGATCTCAGTTCCGGGGCGACCATTCATTTGCCCGTACAAACCCCAGGAGCCCTTCTGTCTCTTGGGGACGCGCACGCCGCTCAAGGAGATGGTGAGGTTTGTATCAACGGTATCGAGTGTCCGGCCGACGTGACCGTACGGCTAAAACTCTTGAAGAATAAAAAACTGACCGCGCCGCTCGTGGAGAGTGCGCCAGCGCGCTCAGAAACGGCCGGAAAGTGGATCATGGTCGAATCGGACACCGAACCGTTGGCCGCGGCTCGCCGGGCCACTCTTCGCATGATTGAGTTTTTGGGAGAACAATGGAATCTCTCTCCGGAACACGCCTACCTGCTTTGCAGTGTCGCAATGGATCTGCGTCTCGCGCAGGTAGTGAACGTGCCGATGGTGACGGTTTGCGCAGCGCTGGAGAAATCTATTTTCGGAGCTAGATAGCAGTCGCGCGCAGTGGATGATAGAGCACTTGGTTCTTTTGCTGCTCATGCAAATTCATGACGGCGAGCAACTATCGATCGTCCCGTCCGGAACGTATCGCTGTTAAAAACGCGACCCAGCACTTCGTACTGGGCCACTACTTTCATTGGGTCCCTGTGGGGCCAGTCTCTCGACGGCCCATCATTAGTTCTCACGTTGACACAGCTGCGCTTCCGCGGGATCGCTCCCGTCTCCCGTATTCCGTATTCCGGCTCTGTTGGCATGTCGTGTGCTGATGCTCACCCGCATGATCGCGATTGGGATAAAAGGGTTCACCAACCTCCTCAACTTGTAGCCCGATGGAACTGCGCCATCTACGCTACTTTGTTGTCGTCGCAGAAGAGTTGAACTTTTGTCGTGCGGCCGAAAGATTGAGAATCGCTCAGCCTCCGTTGAGTGTGCAGATTCGTCACCTCGAGGAAGAGTTGAGAGTCCAGTTATTCTATAGGGTTAAGCGGCGGATCACGCTTTCGCCGGCCGGCGAAGTCTTATTCAGTCAGGCCAGAAGACTTCTCCGAGAAACGGAACAAATCGCGGATCAAGTCCGTGAGGCGGCCTCTGGGAAAACCGGGTCCCTCTCCATCGGCTTTATCGGGACAGCCATGTACGACATTTTACCGGGTGCACTGAGGATCTTTCGTTCTGCATTTCCCAAGATCCAACTCAACCTGGAAGACATTCACAGCGGCCATCAGATCCAGGCGTTGAGGCGCTGCAAGATTGATGTCGGTTTTACTCGGCCGCCGGTTCAGGACGATTTTTTGGAAACCGAAGAGGTGGTGCGGGAGAAATTGATGGTGGCGCTGCCTGAAAAACATCGATTCCGCGACCGAACTGAGATCGCTTTGGCTGACCTCGCCGACGAACCATTTTTGATCTGTTCACCAAACTGTGGTCTACGCAATTTTTACCTGGGCTTGATTCAGGATGCGAGCTTTCGGCCGCGAATCGTTCAAGAGGCAACCCATATCCAGACTCAGATCGGCCTTGTCGCCGCGGGAGTCGGGATTTCTTTGGTACCATGGTCAGCGGCGGGTCTACAGCAAGCTGGTGTTGTCTATCGGCCTCTTAGTTTTCCGCAAGCAAGTCTCAGTAAATTGATGGTGTGGCGAAAAGGACCATGCCCGGTTCATCTGACTGGTTTTTTGGGAGCTGTCCGGCAGGCTGCGGCTTTGTTGCGTACCAGCGTAGCAGTCCGACGCGCTTGTCGGCCAGCTCCAGAGGCCGGCTTCGCGATGGTCAATAGCCGATAGGAAGCGCTTTGCGAATAGCCTTTTGGGAGGGATCGCAGCCTGTCTAGGCTCAGGACCCATTTAATCCAGCAGGGTGATAGACCGCTTTGAGCCCTGAGGAGACCTCTTCGGTTCGCCGCTAACACTTAATGTGAATCCAACGTCCCGTCCGTAACAATTTACCGGTGAGCAATCGCGCTTGGAGACGAGATACGGGATAATTTTTCGCGCTAAAGCTGAGCTTCGATAGCTGCCTTATCTATAACCGACCATACTTGCCAAATCTTCTCTCTCCGAAATTCATAGAATACATTCTCGGTAAAGGAAACTCTCTTCCCGTTTACATGGAGTCCAAGGAACTTTCCCTTTGGCGTACAGTCGAATTCTAGCCGGCTCGCTATATAAGGTGGATCGGAAATCAGCATCTGGACATTGAAATAAAGGTCCGGAATTTCATCAAAGTCTCTCTCCAGCATTTCGAGATAACCTGATAACCCGACCCGCCGACCGTTGTGGATCACTTCATCATGAACGAACTGTCCCAGCTTCGGCCAGTCCTGCTTATTCAGGCAGGCAATGTAGTCTCGGTAGACGT
>JBEEIB010000667.1:0-9348 GCA_041167675.1 Verrucomicrobiota bacterium | reverse complement strand
CTACATCGCCGAGGAGGGCTCGGGCAGCGTCGAGGGTCTCATCGAGTGGATCGGGCGCCAGGAGCACCGACAGAAGTAGCAGCGCAGCCGATGTCACGACCGGATGATCACTAGCAACTCTGGTGATTGCCAATATGCCGCTAGGTATCCATCGATATCATGTGCGTTCCAGCTGTCTGCCATCTTGGCCAGTACGCCAAAAATCTGTTGGTAATCGGACGGATCGGATTGAGGCGCAGCCTGACCTGCTGAAGGCTTGATCGAATCAAACCCCCAGGTGCCGTAGCTCGGAGCATTTTGCGCAAGCAGCGCGGTTACAGGAAAGCAACAAAACGTTCCTAGAAGGAAGGATCGGAGTAGCTTTTTTGTAACCATGGATATGGGGAGGTGACCTATTTAGCAGTTTATTCGAGCTACACTAGTTATATTTAGGCTATATAAACACCAGCTCGCAGTTATGAGAAATTAAGATTCTTCACCTTTAAGACGGTATTTAGAGAGATTATTGCGAAAAAGATACTTCGTAGGCGGTTATCGACCGAAATGTCATAAACATTATAACTATTCTCAAACTGGTTCGGGAACGAAGCGGTTGGTACGGAAGAATTGGACCCCGCAGGATTGCGAATTCGGCGATTGCAGAATGAAAAATAGATTCTTGCGAGCCCCAGATTCCCATGGCGGCGCGGGAGGCAGCCGTGATCCAATTTCCTTGCTGACGGCAAAATCCACTCGACGGACACTGGGTCTTTCGGTTCAAGGTGGTTGCCTCCGTGGCCAAGTATCTGTTGGGTGATTAAGTCCTATCATTCTGACGAACAATATTTCATCTACTTCCTTTACCCAATTTGCTCTTGGCGGCTATGTCGGCTACGCAATGACCCAGCACATTCGAAAAAAACTTCGTGCCGGCGAAATCAGAAACTTATGGGCAGGATCATGACGGAATTCGATCATTGTCCGAGCGGCTTGCCGGACAACGAGCCACATGGCGATTATCTAGCGGTGTTCAGTTATCGGTTTCAGCGTTTTGCGGAAGCGGGAGTAAGCTTCCATTGCCGGGCATTACTGATCTGGAAGGGCGTCCTCGTAACGATCCAGTTTCATGACCAAGCGTGTGATTGTCGAGAATGCGTACCACAACCTACGTGACAAAAACTGCCCAGGCCCAGCCAGCTTGCAAATAATGCGGTTGCGCGGTCGATATTCGGGTCGCCCTATTCACAACCAGAGCTCGTCGCGGGCTACTCGATAACGGCGACGGCTCCTATCAATTCTTCGAGCGTCCAGACTAACCACCTCCTTTCTTCCACGCCCCATCGAATTAACGATCAAAAAAGTGAGTTGCTTAGGCGAGCAGGCCGAGGACGTATGTACGCAACTGGCTGACCGCCTGGGTGTGAATCTGACAAATACGCGACTCAGTCAGCCCAAAAGCCAAAGCGATATCTGCGAGTTTCATGCCATCGTAGTAATACATGGCCAGGACTCTCTTAGGCACGTCGGGGAGTTGCTTGATGCGTTCGCCAATCAGCTCGGTCAGCTCTTTCCGTTCAAGCCTCTCGAAAGCGGATATCTCGGTTTCGTCCGGGATAATTTCATGTAACGAATGTCCGCTCTCTTCCCATTCTTCGGGAACATCGAGGGAGATAACTTCGATCGGACGTACTTGGTCCATCAGAGCGTTCAACTCTTTCCCACTGATATCCAATTCCTCACAAAGCTGCTCCGGACCCACTGCGCACCCTTGCTCCTGCTCGATTCGAGAAATCAGAGTACCAAGTTGTTTTGCCTTTGAGCGTCCCGATCGCGACATCCAGTCCATTCGACGCAGTTCATCGAGGACGGCTCCCCGGATCCTTATTGACGCGTAAGGAATAAAACTCTTATTCTTGGCCTCTCGAAAATTCTGAGCGGCAGCGACTAGACCGGTAACGCCGGCGCTGTAGAGATCTTCGATTTCGATTCTTGCCGGAAGATGGCGTTTCATCCGATCGACGATCGATTTCACCAGAGTGCGGTGATTTTCGAGTAATAATTCGAAATTGCTGGGCGATGAATGGCGCGGGCCGGAACGGTGGTTCAGGACAAATTCAATAGTCTCCGGAGCTATTGGTGCGGCGATCATTGGGTGGATTCATTGGGAGCGAACCATGGCCGCGCCATTTTATCGTCATAAGAGAATCGATTTAACTAACATTCGATCATCCTCCCGATTTGCTGTCATGAGAGATCGGCTAACTAACGTGGTAAGTCTCATTCGGATCGATGAGTTTCCCCCATACATTGATCGAAGAGTTACAATAGCCTTCGGGTATAACAAGCCGGTGTCTAACTTGCGTAAATTTCCCTTTCTTGGGTTCTCCCTTAATCAGGCATTCTTAGTCTCGGTTTCCTGAGAACGATCCATGGTTCGCAACGAGGATGCTTGGTTTTCCAAGCAAGTCGCCACGTTTGGGTGTCCAAGTCCAAGGGCTTTTTCCCAGATCGCCAGCGCGCGCTGGCATCAAGCAATTCGCTTGGTCAACCACCGCTCAGGAGTTTGTCGTCGCGAGCCGGTTGGTTCTTTCGCCTAAAAAGCTCGTCAATGCTTCGTTTTGTATATATGCAGGGAGCCTTCCGCTTTGAAACAATAGACTTAGACCCACATTCCATTATGGCCACACTCATTCTTCGGCGCATCGCGTCACGTGGTTTATTCCTAACATCGTTAGTATTTGTCGTTGTCGTCAGCGTCGCAGCACCTTTGCCGCTTTTGGCGCAAGGGACGCAATCGCAGGATCTCGGCCCGACTAACGCGAGTCAGACGGTCACTGCATCCCTGGTGCTTAAGGTTCACCATCCGGAATTACTCGAGGACTATGTGACCTCCACCCAGGATCCAAAGTCGCCGTCCTATCACCGGTTCCTGTCGTTGCCCAGCTTCGTCTTTTTCTTCGCGCCCAGTTCCACCGAAATTCTTATCGTCACGGAATATCTCAAGTTGTTTGGCATTCAGGTCACGGATGTTTATTCCGACCATCTTCTAATCAAGGCAACTGGAACGATCGATGCCTTCAACAAAGCGTTCTCTTTTGATGTGCACGATTTCTCCCGCGACGGAAGACGCTTCCACCGGCCGCTTGGCAAGCCGAACATTCCATTCATACTGCGCGACATTCTCGTGACCGTCATCGGCCCGAGCAATGAGGCTCGATTCCGTCCGAGGAATGTGAGGCTGAGCGATCGGATCAAGTCGCCATTCCGTCAGCAGGCGGCGCTGCCTCCCCACACAATCGCGACCGGTGTCCCGTAACAATACACGGTAGGTGACGTCGCAAATCGCTACGACATCAACCCTCTGTACCAAGCGCACATCGACGGCAAGGGACAAACGGTCGGCATCGCCACCTTGGCCAATTTTATTCCCGATGATGCCTATGCCTACTGGAGCTTGATCGACCTCGATGTCCTCCCGAACCGTATTACCCAGGTGCACGTCGACGGCGGCGGCGATCTGAGCGCCAATGCAGGATCGGGTGAAACTTCGCTCGATGTGGAGCAATCGGGCGGTCTGGCCCCGCAAGCCAAGATCATCGTTTACGATGCTCCGAACACTGACCCCGGCTTTATCGATCTGTTTTACAAAGCAGCTTCCGACAATCTGGTGGACAGCCTCTCAGTGAGTTGGGGTCAAGCCGAGGTCCTTTACTTTGAAGCCGTTATAGGCGCAGACCATACTGGGCAGCTCCTTGCCTTTCATCAGGCGTTCCTCGAGCTGGCGGCGCAGGGCATCTCCGCCTTTGCTGCCTCTGGCGATAATGGTGCTTACGAGATTTACGACTCTAACGTCGCCTTCGAGAACCCGTATAGTAATGCACTCACCGTCGATTCTCCCGGAGACGACCCGGCGATCACTGCTGCCGGTGGCACGACTACCCCAGTCGTCTTGACATTAACCGACCCTCCACCCAACAGGCCGCCGCTGGTTGTGCCCACGGAACAAGTTTGGGGCTGGGATTACTTGCAAAACTATTTGGTCGAATTTCTTGGGAATCAATACCAGAACGCTCTCTTTCCTGTGGGCGGCGGCGGCGGTGTGAGTGTTTTCTGGCCGGTACCGGCTTACCAACGTCATACCCCTGGCATCCGGCGTAGTGAAGCTGGTCAGAGCGTCATCTTTAATGGCCAGGAACTGCTCGATCTGCGAACACATTTCGCCGGTCGTAACCTGCCCGACGTCTCTCTCAATGCCGATCCGGAGACCGGTTACTTACTCCTTTCGACCGAAGACGGCGGTCTGCTCGCTGGCTTTGGCGGCACGAGCTTCGTCGCGCCGCAACTCAACGGCATCAGTGCCTTGATCTCGCAGGCGATCGGCGGCGGACGCCTCGGACTTTGGAATCCGATGCTCTATCGTTTCAAACAGGTCTATGGTTACGGCAACGCTTCACCCTTCGTCGATATCACCGCTGGCAACAACTGGTTCTATCAAGGTATTCCCGGCTACGAACCCGGAGCTGGACTCGGCGTGCTCGATGTCGCCAAACTCGCAGCCGCTGTTGCCCACGACGGCCGCGAATCCCTGGATCCTTCCCCCTAGTCCGTTCCGGTGGCGCCGTGACTTCAAGTGTCGCGGGGCTAGTTGAAAGCAAGGATTGCACTCGGCTCAAACCCGGCGCGAAGCACGATACAGACATCGGCACGTTCTATCGAGCGCCGGGGTTTCGCCCTGCCAACCATGGGCGCCATAATCGCCGAATTTGCTAACCGGCGGATTTCCGCGAAATTGCCGATTCGAAAAATGTCAGTTCAAGGTACAGAGAAGGTGCTGGTTGCAATGTCCGGAGGAGTCGACAGCAGCGTTGCGGCTTTACTGTTGAATCGCGCGGGTGTTCCGATCGAAGGCGCCTACATGAAGAACTGGATCAATGAGGAAAATATCGTGGGCGACTGTCCTTGGCAGACCGACATTGAAGATGCCCGCGCGGTGGCCGGCACGCTTGGGGTACCCTTCCGGGTCGTCAATCTCATGCGCGAATATCGTGCCCGAGTCGTTGATTACTTGCTGGCTGGATATCAATCCGGCGTAACGCCAAACCCCGACGTCATGTGCAATCGTGAAATGAAATTTGGTGTGTTTTTGGAGTACGCCCGCCAGAACGGCTTTACCGCAGTAGCGACCGGCCATTACGCGCGTCGGGTTCAGAGGTCCGACGGCACCTGGAATATCCTGGAAGGAGTCGATAAGAACAAAGATCAATCCTATTTCCTTGCTTTGCTTCGGCAGTCGCAAATCGCTGCCGCTCGCTTTCCCATTGGCGAGCTGCAAAAGCCGGCCGTGCGCTCGCTGGCGGCCGAGTACCAGTTCGCCACTGCAGATAAGAAAGATTCGCAAGGCATCTGTTTCATTGGTGAAGTCAAAATGAGCGATTTTCTGCGAGCGTTCGTTCCGGACAATCCGGGCCTGATTCGAAATCATTTTGGCAATGTGGTTGGGGAACATCGCGGTCTTCACTTGTATACGTTAGGCCAAAGAAGAGGGGTCGGCGTTCCATCCAACACCCCTCATCAAGCGTATGTGGTGGTCGAGAAACGCGCCGCAACCAATGAATTGATTGTGGCGTTCGATCGGCCAGATACCGCCAGACTCTACTCCACTCGTTGCCAGATCAGCTCGATTTCATTCAGCAATCGTTCTCTCAATCAAACGGCGATGCTTTCGGCCAAGCCTCGTTATCGGGCGCGGGCCGCGCAAGTCCGGTTTGAACCGTTCGGAGAGGGTAGGGCGATACTGGAATTCAGTCAGCCTCAGCGGGCATTAACCCCTGGTCAGGTGTGCGCCTTGTACGACGGAGAAACGCTTCTCGGTGGCGGAGTTTTCGAAGAGATATACGATGGTTAGCCGATTTCTCGTCAGAGACTTTCGTTGCTTTACTAAGTTCGAACTGGACCTCCATCCCGACCTGACATGTGTGGTTGGCAAGAATGCTTTGGGGAAAACTTCTCTGCTGGAGGCCTTGGCGGTGCTCATTCGATTGCAATCACCCCGTTCCAATTCGCTGCAGCCGGTAATCCGCAGCGGCGCTCGCGGACTAGTCGTTGATGGAATTGTCCACGATTGTCATCTGCAATGCTACTACAGCGCTAGCCGCCGCAAGTTGGCTCTCGATGCAGTTGAACAGAAAGATCCGACCGAATATCTCAATGTTGGGCGAGTTGTGTTCTTTGCCAATTCCGATATCGACCTGATCCGAGGTTCCAGCGAAGGCCGTCGTCGTTTTCTCGATTTTTTTGGTAACCAACTGTTCCGCAATTATCGCGAGATTCTTCGTTCTTACGAAAAAGCGCTGCGCTCCCGCAATGCCTACTTGAAGATGGTGCCGGCTCGGCCCAAAGAGGTTGCCGCGTACACCAAACCCCTGTTGAAGTTTGGTCATCAATTGACCGCTTTGCGTGCGTTTCTCGTCGAAAGGCTCGAGCCCTACGTAGTTTCTGCGTTCTCTTCGATCAGCGACCGCGGAGAGGGTTTCAGGATCAACTATCATCCGGGCGCTACGGACGATTTCGAGCGAGCGCTTTCCGAAAGTGCAGCGGAGGAGCGGCGTTTGCGCGCAACGCTGGTCGGGCCTCATCGCGACGATCTCCACTTTTTCGTGCAAGCTCAACCGGCTGATCTTTTCGCCTCCGAGGGGCAGCAACGAACAATGGCAATCGCGCTGAAGCTGGGTCAAGCCCGTGTCCTCCAAGCCGAGTGGCGGCAACCGCCTCTCTTGTTGGTAGACGACGTTTTTGGTGAATTGGATCGAGATCGTCGCCACCGGCTACTAGTCAGCTTGCCTGCCGAATGCCAGCGGGTTGTTACTACGACCAGCATTTCATGGCTCGATGAGGCGCCAATCAGCAAATTGTATGAAATCACCGAGGACAAACAGCTAGGCCGATCCCTGCGCCCAATCGATTAGCTACCTCATCTCTCGATCGAAATTCTTTCCGTTAAAAGCTCGTTTCGGAGCTCTCTTTCGGCTCGAAGCCAATCCTCGTGTTGATCGCCTCCGATCCCTGCGTTCCGTCGCTGTTCTGAAATGAAGTACGCACGAAGCCGGACTTGCTCAAAAGTGGGTTGGCTCTGTTTAGTTCCTTTCAGCCCGGTGAGCTTCGTTCTTTTCTTGGCCTTCTTTTTCGTCGCCTCCGGGCTCGCCGAAACGCTGACTAAATCTCTCTTTTTCCGAGTGCCGCGTTTCTCTACATGTTTCTTTTTTGTTTTTTCATCCATTGTTACAACCAATATGCGGATCTAAGTTGTCGTTTGCAGTGATTGTAATCCTGTTGTGAATTCAGTAAACTGGAAAACCTGAGAAAAGAGGAAATCTTGGAAAATTCGCAGCCTAAAATCTCACCGATAGAGAAGGGTTACCGGGTTGCTCCCCGCTTTCTAAGCGGAACGCGCAATGCGGCGCCGTTTGTTAAAATCTGCGGAATCACCAATCCGGTGGACGCTGAATTAGCGATCGAGAGCGGAGCCGATGCGTTGGGATTCAATCTTTTTCCCTACAGCCAGAGGTTCGTCGATCTGAGCAGGGCGCGATCTTGGATCAACGCATTGCCGGCCGATGTCGCCCGAGTTCTGATCGGGGTCAATCCGTCATTCACGCAAGCCCGCGAATGGATCGCGGATCCGACGTTTCACGCTGTCCAACTGCATGGTGAAACGTGGCATCCTTTTGTTTCGCGATTGGTGGAAACCCGCTCGTTAATCGCTGCGATTTCGGTCAAAAATGAACAGAGCGTTTCTGATCTCGATTGGTTCAGTGGTTTTGCTTTTCTTTTTGACGGCCATCGAGCCGGCGATTTTGGTGGAACCGGCGAAAGCTTCTCCTGGGAAATCCTTCGTCGACGCCCAATCGCTAAGCCGGTTATTCTTGCCGGAGGACTTACTCCCGAGAATATCGCAAGCGCAATCCGAGCCGTCGACCCATATGCTGTTGATGTGGCTTCGGGAGTCGAATCCAAACCCGGAAAAAAGGATCGAAATAAACTTCGCGACTTTATCGCTGCGGCGAAAGCGACCAGACCCTTACCGCGCTGATAATCTCTACTGCGTTACTCCAATACTCCATCGGCGCGCCGGCTCCCGGTGAATCCTTGAACTCCCTCTACTTCTCATACTCCTTCATTTCATGACTCAAAAAATTTCTATCGCGGTGCTGGCCGGGGACGGAATCGGGCCTGAAGTAATGGCCGAGGCAGTCAAGGTTTTGCATGCTGTGGGTAAGGGCCTGACCCTGGAACTCCAAGAAGCGTTGGTCGGAGGCGCTGCCATTGACGCTACCGGCCAGGCGCTGCCCAAAGAAACGCTGAAGACTTGCGAATCAAGCGACGCAATTCTCTTTGGTTCAGTCGGCGGTCCAAAGTGGGAAACATTACCGGCTAACGAGCAACCGGAACGTGCCGCGCTTCTTCCCCTGCGTAAACACTTCGAACTTTTTGCCAATTTACGCCCGGCCATTTGTCTCCCCGAACTCACCGCCGCCTCACCGCTTCGACCGGATTTGGTGGAAGGCGGATTTGATATCTTATGTATTCGCGAATTGACCGGAGGATTGTACTTCGGTCAGCCGAAAGGAAGCCGGGAAGAAAACGGCGAGCGCGTTGCGATCGACACGATGGTCTATCGCGCTTCCGAGGTGCAACGCATTGGCCGCCTGGCTTTCGAAATCGCCCGGACCCGGAAACGAAAACTGACATCGGTTGATAAAATGAACGTTCTGGAAAACGGTTTGCTCTGGCGATCTGTGATAAAAGAACTCGCCGAGGACTATCCGGACGTGGAACTCAGCCATCTGCTGGTCGACAATGCGGCAATGCAGTTTATTCGAAATCCGCGCTGGTTTGATCTGGTCGTAACCGAGAACACCTTTGGCGATATTCTGAGCGATGAATTAGCTATGCTCACCGGCTCGATCGGGATGCTCCCCAGCGCTAGCCTAGGCGCCCGTCAGAGGGGAGATTTTCGTTTCGGTTTGTATGAGCCAAGCGGCGGCTCTGCTCCCGACATTGCCGGTAAGGGAATTGCCAATCCGATCGCCCAGATCCTGTCCGCCGCAATGATGCTGCAATACTCGTTTGGCCTCAATGAATTGGCCCAGCGAATCGATCGCGCGGTCCGCAAAACCATTAGCCAAGGGTTCCGTACTCGCGACATCTTTTCCGATGGTCACGAACTAGTCGGCACTGTGGAAATGGGAGCAAAGATTGTTGAGAATCTGGTCGAGAACGTTTGACTGACCCCTGGATCCTCTATCCGATCCTGTCCAAAATAGCTCTTTGAGAAAGGGTTTTGGTTATCGAAAAGCGGGTTGCTGACGA
>JBEEIB010000666.1:0-7657 GCA_041167675.1 Verrucomicrobiota bacterium | reverse complement strand
GGTTATCCTGGCTGCCGGAGCTTTCATTGTTCGGCAAAGGTGGGCCCGCACGCCAGTACCACACAAAGAAGTTTCGCTTCTCGTTGCCGATTTCGCCAATCGTACAGGTGATTCGGTTTTCGACGAGACTTTGGAGCCTGCCTTCATTATTGGGTTGGAGGGAGCTTCCTTCATCCAAAGCTTCAGCCGCAGCGCGGCACGCCAGGAGGCGGCCCACCTGAAGCCTGGCGCAACCGCGCTCGATGAGCCTGTGACACGGATGATCGCCACGCGAGAGGGCATCGATGTAATCGTTCTTGGATCGATCGATAAGAAGAACAATCAGTACGCCATTCAGGTAAAGGCGGTGGATGGAATTACCGGGAACCCGATCAGCGCGAAGTCGCGTTCGGCCGAGAAGAGCGAAGTTCTTCCCGCAATTGGCAGGCTGGCTGCCGACTTGCGCGGCTCGTTGGGCGACACCACTCCCGAATCGATCAAGTTGTCTGCTCAGGAAACTTTCACGGCCAATTCACTCGAAGCCGCCCACGAATATGCCGAAGCGCAAAACCTGCTGTGGGACGGCAAATGGGAAGAATCGCTTCCGCATTACGAGCAAGCTACCAAACTGGATCCGGACATGGGGCGCGCCTATGCGGGCTATGCGGTAGCAAGCATGAATCTCGGCCGCCGGGGCGACGCAGACAAATACTTCCGCCAGGCTTTGACACACATCGATCGAATGACCGACCGCGAGAAGTACCGCACGCGCGGCGGCTACTTTCTCTTGCGCGGCGAATCTGCGAAAGCCATCGAGGAATACTCCGCATTGCTCATGGCGTATCCATACGATGATGCCGGCCATTCCGATCTGGCGATTTCTTATTTCTTTTCGCGGGACATGCAAAAGGCAGTCGAAGAGGGACGTCGCGATGTGGAGAACAATCCGCGCGGCACGATGCAGCGCACGAATCTGGCGCTCTACGAAGCATACGCCGGCAATTTCCAGAACGCCGTGAAAGAAGCGCAGGAAGTGTTGAAGCGAAATCCGAAATCCGTGAGCGCGCTGGGCGCACTGGCCCTGGGTCACTTGGGGGACGGCAGGGCAGCGGAGGCCACTGCGGTATACGTGAAGATGCGGCCCCTCAGCGCGAGGGGCGCTTCTTCCTCGGCAACCGGGTTGGCGGACGTCGCGCTGTGGGAAGGGCGCTTGAAGGACGCACGAGACATTTTAGACAAAGGCATCGCGGGCGATGAAGCCGCCAAAAACGGCGATGCCGCAGCGATCAAGCTGAATTATCTGGCGTATCTTTATTTGATGGAAGGCGACAGCAAACGCGCCCAGGCAGCGATGGACAAAGCGCTGACGTTAAGCCGCGATCCAGTGATTCTTTATGGTGCAGGGCACATCGCAGCGGAGGCGGGTCAACCCGGCAAAGCGGCGACCCTATCTTCGGAGTTGACCTCAAAGCCCTCCTCGGACTTTCGGTCTTATGCAAATTTGCTGCTAGGCGAAGCCGATTTGAAAAACGGCGATACAGCGAATGCGCTGAACAAATTTCAGGAAGCAAAACGCCTGGCAGACTCGTGGCTGGCGCATTTCGATCTGGGCCGCGCGTATTTGGCTATGGGAGCTTTTTCTGAGGCGTCCTCTGAGTTTGATGTTTGCATGAAACGTCGCGGGGAAGCGGCCGCGATTTTCCTGGATGACGTGCCCAGCTATCATCTCTATGCGCCCGTTCTTTATTACCAGGGATTGGCGCATGAGGGGCTCAAGAGCCCGGACGCCGCCCAATATTTCAAGCAGTTTCTCGCTATCAAAGCCAAAGGCGCCGGAGATCCGATGATCGCCGATGCCCGCCGGCGCCTTGGTCTGAACTGACTGCTGCACTTATTTCTGTCAGTACCATTCGATTAGTGTGGCGTCACATTGAACGCCAAATCCCGGAGAGCAAGCGTTGGAAGTGACTCGTCATATGACGCGCCCACAAAATAGAACCGCCCTCCTGGATATGAATTGTTTAGGCTGTTGTACAACAGGCTGAGGTCGCTATACGTGCCCAGCGGCGGCAACTGCTGGGATGGCAGAGACGCAACCACTGTGTACTGATTTCCGAGCGTTAGCGATATCGAAGAAAAATCAACTTGGACAAGTTTGGTAGCAAAATTAGCTAAGGTAACCGGCGCGGAGGCCTGCCCCAGGAGATTTGAGAACTGGCCATCGCCTGAGTACAAGCTGAAAAGAAGGGTGTCGCTGACCGATGCGCCCGTGAAGTTGCCCACGTAAAAGCCAAATAGGACATGCGGAGCCTGAGCCGTGAAGGATTGCGCCAGTCCAGTCCATACGCTTCCTTGCGCAGGAACGTTGGCCGCGACGTTGTTGAAGAAGTTGTTCGCGGGGGGAAAGTCTATAACGCCGGTCGCCGTGCTGTAGTAAATCTCATCGCTACTGCCGCCAGTCACAAGAACGGTTCCGTCGTTGAGCGTCACGGAAGTCTGTTGTGCACGCGGTGAGCTCAGGGAGCCGGTCTGTGAAAACGTCCCAGAAGCGGAATCGTAGACTTCTGCCGTTGCGAGGGCGAAAGTGTACGTCGGTAGTCCGCCCGCTGCCAGGACCTGTCCATTCGGAAGCGAATTGGCGGTGAAATACGCTCGGGCTGAGGACATCGAACCGGTGGACGTGAAGGTCCCACCCGTGGGGTCGTATAGTTCGGCCGTGGCTGTTGCAATCGTGCCAGTTGAGTCGCTAATCCCGCCTACAAGCAGCGCCTTACCGGTGGGCAACAACAAGGTATTGAATATGCTTCGCGGAGAATTCATCGGTGCCGGAAGAGCCGCGAAACTTCGCGTGGACGGATTGTAAATCTCGGCGCTGCTTAGTGTTACCCCTCCAGAAGATCCACCAGCAACAAGCACTGTTCCATCTGGCAAAAGTGTAGCAGTATGCGTCTCGCGCGCTGTCGCAAGCGTCGCTGTCAAAAGCGTGAAAGACCCTGTCTTAGGATCAAATATTTCTGCAGTATTTTGATCGGCACCTGCACCCAGCCCTCCGGCGAGTAATACAGTTCCATCAGCCAGCGCCGTGGCTGTATGTAAACGTCGAGGTGCGTTCATTGGAGTTCCTGTGGATGTGAAAGTCCCCGCGACAGGGTCATAGATCTCCGCCGTAGCCGTTGTGGCGGAAAAAATAGCTGTACCTCCACGTCCGCCGGCGATTAATACTCGTCCGTCCGCCAGCAAAGTTGAGGTGTGCTCTCTCCGGGCAAGCTGCATGGATCCCGTGGGCGTAAAGATCTGAGTGCTCGGGTCGTACAACTGCGCCACGGCTGTGTCGTTACCTGATGCGTCGACGCCACCCGTTATCAAGGCCTTGCCGTTCGCGAGAAGCGTGGTCGCGGCGAAGGGGCCGACATAAACCGGCGTCGTGACGCTGCAGAACCCGTTCACGGTGAAGGGCTGGGAGACGGCGAAGGCGCTGCCGGCACTGGCCAATAACGTATAGCCGAGTTGTCCGCGATCGATGATCAAATTCGAGAAAGTCGCGATGCCATCGTTACCTGTGATCGCTGTAAGCGCTCCGGAAAGAACAGCCTCGGGACATGCCTGGGTTCCGAAGCTCATCGCGACGAGAACATTCGGGATCACCGCCCCGCTTGCATCCACAGTACGTACACGGATCACAGGCGAGATCGTTTGCCCTCCGATTGTGCCAGCAGGCTGTGTGACGAATTGGATTTGAGTTCCCGCTGGCACCGGATTTGTGATGAGGATCGTGTACGGCGCGGAAGCAAAGGCGCCAATGGCGTCGGTGGCCCTTACAGTGAAATTGTATGTTCCCCCTGCCGTAGGAGTACCGGTCAGAAGCCCGCCTCGTCCGAGCGTCAGCCCGGGCGGTAACGCCCCTGCGCTGGACCACGTGTAGGGCGAAACGCCGCCCGCAGCGGCAAACGTCTGCGCGTACGCCGAGCCGCTTACGCCCTCCGGGAGTGCGGGCGACGGTGTGGTGATGGCGACTGGAGGCACAATGGTAATCGTCAAATCACGCGTGGCGCTATGTTGAGGCGCGCCCGTGTCCATGACTTGCGCTGTAAAAGCAAAGCTCCCCGCTTGTGTAGGAGTCCCGGTAATCGCGCCGGACGCCGCATTCAATTGGAGACCAGCAGGGAGCGAACCCGCCGCAATCGTCCAATTACGAGCCCCAGTATTGCCACCAATCGACATCAAAACTGTGTTGTAAGGTTGACTGACCTCCCCTGGCGGCACCGAGCCCGACGTGGATGTAACGAGCAGATTGATCGGTGGCGTGAAGAATCCATTTTGCACATCTACGGTGTTCACAGCCCGCGAGACGGCCACGGGAGAGACGTTTGGCAGCACCTGGCTCTCGACCTGCGCAACGCTCAGATTCGTCCGGATGGTGATCTGACCGGACTCGCCTGGCGCCAGATTGATCGTGGGCGTTTGAACCCCGAGGTTGGCAACTCCAGGATTTCCGAGTTGTGTGGGATCGGTGACGAAAACTGGGTTTGTGACGTTGGCGACGATAACGTTAGTGCCCACCTGTTGGAGCTGGCAGCCAACCGCTTGTTCTGTGAAGTAAACCTTGCTCAAAATAATCTGGAACTTCGCGCCCGCGGGAAAAGGGGCTGACTGGAAGAACTGTATTGTGTACGCAGCGCCGGTGTTGCCTTCATTCGTGAATGTATAACTGGCATCGGTCACCGATTCGTTGGCCACGCCGGGATTTGCAACACCGGGATTGGCCACGCCTGGGTTTGCCACTCCGGGGTTCGCCACACCCGGGTTCAGCGCAACTACGACGGTGGGGTTGGCCACGCCTGGATTCGCAACACCCGGATTGGCAACACCCGGATTGGCAACACCCGGATTTGGAACGCCAGAATTGGCCACACCAGGGTTCGCAACCCCCGGATTGTAGAATTCGTTGACGGAAATCTGGTTCGCACCAATCGCCGCATTGTCCGGATTCGTCAGGGCCGGATTCGTTGGGTCCGGGTTGAGCAGGACAGAACCTGTTAGAGGCGGATTTGAGCCGTCGTTCTCGGTTGCCGTCACGAGAACGCTGGGGAATGGCACAGTGCTGCCTGCATTGGCAACAACAAAAACAGGGAAGGACTGTGAGGAAAAGGCATTGACCTTCACCATTTGCGCGGTCATAGAAGAGAACTGTGAGAAGGAAGCCGTTGCGGTCGCAGGCTGCGTGGGGATGTTGACTTGGAAGCTCCGGGCGGCATTTGAGGCGTTGCGCAGCTCGACGACGAATGCGCGCTGGATGGGTTGGCCGGCTGGCGTCAAGACAGGCTTGGAGGTCTGCGGCGAAGTCAGAACAACGCCCTGGCTGATTTCTGCGGTGTAGACATTCTGATTGCGCATGCCGGTTTGTCCGACAAGGCACGTGAGCGGTTGTTTGGTGGGGTCGAATTTGCTCGGTTGGCTTCCGGGATTAGACGCTGAAATCGGGGGCGTGTAATTCTGCCAGTTGCCGTCAGCCGGAGGCACGACATCGCGATTGTCCGTCCACGCTGCGTGAAAAACTGGGTTGGCGCTCGGGTTCGTGTTGAACGTCCACCCGCCATTCCCATCTGCGACGATCTGGGGAGCACCTGAAATGTCGATGTAATCTCCCATGAACGGTGCGGTACCGTCTATGAACAAAGGGAGATTTGGTGCGTTAAATTGAATTTGCTCGACGTCCTGGAAGAGCTGCGGAATGGAACCGAAAAGATAGTGTGTGATGCGAAATGTTTTGAAAGAAGGCGCCTGTAAGCTCGGCGGAGGCACGGCTTCTGCGCCCATCACGTCAATTGTGTGGCGACGGACCGCTAGCGGCGGAGCGGAATCAGAAACGTAGGAGCTGAAGACCGCGGGGTTATTGGGTGGATTTGGAACGCCAAGCTCACCTTCGAGCGTTCGTGACTCAAGATATTGACCACCAAGGATGCACGGCAATGTGATCAGAGAATCGCAGTTTGGATCTAGCTTCTGGACGAAAGTCCCTGTTGTGTGATCCTGTCGAAGGTCGTAATAAGTGAGCATTAGTTTTCCAGCAGCAAAACTCAAGCTGGGCATCAACTGGCTTCCGTGCCCCGAAAGATTCGAAAACGCGTTGCCGTCGTCGTCGGCCACCGATCCGATGTCCACAGGAGCGATACTCGCGGACTGGATAGAACGACCACCAGGTGCGATGCCCATCATAATTTTGCCGTCGCCATTGGCGTCCCGTTGCGACCATGCGATATAGACTCGACCGTTTGAGTCCACAGTCAGCGCCGGATATCCATTGCTGCGGAACGAGGTGTTTGTAAAAATTTGATCAAAGGGGCATCCCACGTCGGTGGGTTTTTTGATACAAGCACTTGGAAACACGACGACCGCGAATGCCGTACTCCAATGCGCGCCACCGTCGGCCGACTTCGCAAGGAAGATGGCCGGCGGTTCATCAGGGTCGCTCGCAGATGCGAAGCGTCGCCAGGCAACATAAACCGTTGCCGGCTGGCTGGGTGGAACGCTCGGATCGATCGCGATGACGGTGCCCTGATGTTCCCCATCCGCCACACCGGAAGGCTCATCATTTCGGCTCAATATGGCGGCAGAACTCCACGTCGCGCCGCAATCCAACGATCTGCGGAAGTTGATGTTGGAGACTTGAACTGGTCCATTGCCGACGAATGAGGTGTAAGTCATATACACCGGTGCGGCGGGAATTGTTTGCGTAATAATTTTCCCATCTTCCTCGACTGAGATTGTGCAAGTCGCACCGCCACGCGGAATATCGACGGCCACCCATGGCTTGTCCAGGAAAGTCGAAGCCCCAGGAGTCCCAGGAATGCCGCCGCGGTCCACGACGGTTGTGTCAATATATTTAAGGGTGTCGCGGGGCTGGAGATTCGTCATTGACCCGCTTTCGAACGCGGCGTCGCCGTTCTCTTTGTTGTTCAAGTCGACGAAGCGAGACACAAATACAGCGCTCTTGGGTAGATTACCCGCGCGGTTAAAGGCGAGCCCAGTGTAGTAAAAGAGCCCGTTCGTACCAGCTCGGACCGTCGGATCAGACGCTGCCTGAAAACCATGTATAGGTGAAGCTTGTCCTTGCGGCGAACCATCGAGCGGAAAGCCCGGGAGCAGTGTGCTCTGCCATGTCCGCCCCCCGTCGAAAGACTTGAAAAGGCCCAGCCATGCATCACCGCGTTCATCGATGCCCAGTGCACCAGGAAGGTCGACGGTGCGATAGTCGTTGGCGCCCGCGAGCAAGTGCGACGAATTGCGAGACGATACCGCGATCGAAGGCTCATTCTGTCTTTGCAGAAACGGGTCACCATTCGTCCAATTCGTGCCAGAAACCATATTGACGTTCGGGCCGGGGACCTGCGCGCGGGTGGCTATCGTGGCCGCCAGGCAGAGCCCCACCGAGAACAGAGTGATGTACGCCGCCTGCCGAAATAGTCGAAGATTTGTGGAGCGTACAACTGAGCGGCGCGGCAATTCCTTGGGAATGAGCATGGCGATCCTCTGGGACGGATGCGCACTTCTGGCGGACAGGAGCCTGCAGTTCCTCTGCGCTTGACGACCTTTGGAGATGGAAACTTGGGGGGAGTCTGCTTCCTAGGTGGTTCCGCGTCAAGTGAAATATTCGTAAATGGCAGAAAGAAGCCACTGA
>JBEEIB010000665.1:0-2598 GCA_041167675.1 Verrucomicrobiota bacterium | reverse complement strand
TGGCGGTACTCATATATATATATGTGTTGTCCAAGCAGACTGGGAACGTGGTGCGTTCGATCACGCAGCCGACGTACGCTTGTTTGATTGAAAAAGGCCAAGCAGTTCTGCGAAGCGAGACTCGTACGACTCGCAGGTAGGGCAATCCCCGTTTTGCTCAATCCATTCGGGATGCTGCTCGCGCAGGGCGTGGTGAATCTGGCGCTGAAGTTGAATGTAAGCGTGCGTTTCGCCAGAACTGCTCGCAGACGTGTTCATTTTCATTTCCGACGATAGCGGCTATCACCCGATTGCGGCCACTGCGCGTCCGTCGGATTTTGTGGTGCCACCTACGAGGTGGTGCCGGCTCCCCCTTTCGAGGTACAAAGATGACTAACTCTACGCGAAGGCGTCTTGATCGTATCGATAGCGATTGTGATTTTGCCAATGCGAACCGGCGGCGAAGATGATTCGTTTATGAAATTCCGGCCTTGGGAGAAAGAGAATCTTCCTTCGATCACACACTCGATTCGCACAGCAGTCGCTGCGACCGTGTCAGTCATAATCGCGCGGCTCGCGCACACGCCCGAGACCTACTGGGCCGCGATCGCAACTTTAGTCGTGATGCAATCGACACTGGGCGCGACGCTGACCCTTTCGATTGAGCGGATCATCGCCACTGCCGTAGGTGCGTCGGTTGGAGCGCTCGAGGCAAATTTTTTTGGGGCAAATCTGGCCGCGTTCGCGCTAGCGATCTTTCTCGTGGGATTGCTGTCGATCGCGTTTCGTTTGGAAAAGACCGCATATCGCTATGCGAGCATAACTGGCAGCAATAAGGCCCACATTCCAAAATGAAGTTCCAGAAAACCACCGGCGGCGCAGCCGGCAACGAATCCGATCACAGATGAAAAAGTCAAGCGAGCACCGCGTCGGGCTCGAGCGATATTTGATAGGTCGTCTTTGCCCCGGACAAGCAAGGCAAGATCGATCGTCAGTTGAGTTATGTTTGTCGTCATTACGGCGGTCGATGGAAATCCGGGCGGCTCGAGTCTGACCAGCGCATTCTGAGTTGCCATGGCGGCAACCCCGATCATGCCCACAAATACTGCCATTGCGCTATCGGGGTTGGCGAAGGGCCCGAGCCCGGCGCCAAGCGCCAGGAATCCCACCAGGAGACCCGCGTGGAGAATCAACAATGCTCGCCGAGCTTCATCGGTCGCTTTGTTCTCGAACAAGACGATAACGATGCCGAGCACAACGACGAACACAGGTACTGAGAAAAGCGGTCCAATCTGACTGAAGCCTCCGGTCGCATAATGGGCGGCGAGAATCACCAGATTCCCGGTGATGTGCGCAGTGAAGAGTCCTCCGAGCGCAAGAAATCCGATGACATCGACCGCACCCGCGGTGGTGCTAAGGACGGTTGGCAGCAGCCAGTCAGATGCTCTGATCTTCATCAACTAGCTTCCGCAGTATTTCCTCGATAAGCCGAGGAAGCAGGTTGATCTAAGAATCGACGGCTTATTCGGACTCACCGGAACAGGATCTTCGCCATCATCCCCTTATCTTCGTGGCTTAGCAGGTGACAGTGGAAGAGCGACATTCCGCGAATGATGGGATCGGTAAAATCCATGACCAGGTCGACCGAGCTGCCATAGGAGACATTCACGGTATCGACCCATACTGGATCTTTCAGTGGTTTATTGTCGACGGCATATACCAGGAAGTGGACTTGATGGATGTGAAAGGGATGCACCTCCCTGGTTGGGTTCATTACTCGCCAGTGCTGCAGCGAACCGACATCCACCGTCAACATCGGGCCGGCATTCATTTCGAATTTCTGGCCGTTTATGTAGAAGCCCTGTTTGTCTTCGGTGAAAATGACAACGAATTGCGGTTTGCTGGTTTGGATGCGTTTAAGAACTGTCGGCGCGAAGGTTGCGTAGACCGGGGCTCCGTCCTGCCCAGGGCGAGCTTGGGGACTTGATGGCGCGCCCGAAATGATATCGGCCAGGATCATCGCCGGATTAGAATCTCCATCCGGCCCGGTATCGAAGCAACGTGAGCGCAGCGCAGCATGCGAATCCGCTGGTGGCCCGGTGACAATTGCTTCGACTCTCCCGGCCGGTGGAACTAAAACGTGGCTCATTGATCGCTTGCGGATCGAAGGATCGTGGTAGGCCAACGGCATGCCATCAAGAGCCACTACCTCAAAAGACTCTGAGTCCAATTCCAGATCGGCATAACGATCTGGACTGGCGTTCACGATCCGCCAAAACTGGTGCTCCCCGGGCGAGATGTCGATTTGGGGGCGGAGACTTCCGTTGACGGTGAAGGCTCGTTCCGGGTCCTCGGGCGCGGTGCCGCATTGCGTTGTTTGCATCGCGACCGACTCCATCACACGTTTTCGTTCGACGCCATCTTTAGGTAGAACAAGATCGCGCAGCACCAGAATCCGCTCGCGCATGTGCCGCACTTCAGGCACGTAACGGTCAATGCCCTCGACGACGATAGCTCCTGACATTCCGTCAAGGTCCTGAACGTAGCTCTCGCCATGGGGGTGGGTGGGGTACCAATACAGTCCTGGAGGTTGTTGCGGCGGTACTTGCACAGAGTAAT
>JBEEIB010000664.1:0-13543 GCA_041167675.1 Verrucomicrobiota bacterium | reverse complement strand
CGCGTTTTGGCATTTGTTACCTTGACCATGATACCAGCAATTGCATTCTACCTGGCGGCGCAAAAGCATATTATTGCCGGGCTGACCGCAGGGGCAGTGAAAGGGTAGAAGTAAGTAGTAAGCGGTTAGCAGTAGCGGTTGGGGCTGGCGGTTAGCGGTACCGCAGTCAGCTATTAACGGCGCCGGCCCAAAGGGCCATGAAAACATAGCCCTGTAAGGGCGGCGGAATGCGCAGTACCATTTAATCCAGAACGGTAAGGCGTTTGACCGTAGAACGGGAGACGCGCCTGTACCCGGAGAAGAATATAAAATAAACGATTCTCCCGCCCTTCCGGGCTAGTCGCATGTGTGAAGGCCACCCAGGCTGAGTTTCCAGGGCCCTTCGGGCCGATCGCCAATCATTATCCAGGAAACGCCGACTCGTCCGACGAAGCACGGCGGAGTTTCAAACGACGGAGCGAAGTCGCAGAACGCCGACATTGCCGTGGTCGAAGAAACGGAAAAAGTGAAGTGCCAAACGTGCGGATTTATCTTCACCCATGAGAACTCGCTATTCCCCTTTACCGATCACCGATCACCAATCATCGATCAGCAATTACTGATCACCGATTACAGATTACCGATTAGATTTCTCCTATCCGGATACATGCGGCGAACCGGGCCAGTTCCTTTTCCTCAAGATTCGGAACCTCGATTGCGCACTTTTCAACGGCGAAAGGACAACGGGGATGAAAACTGCAACCAGCGGGCGGGTCGATCGGTGAAGGCGGATCACCTTGCAGGATGATGCGCTGCCTTTGGCGCTCTCGCACCGGATCGGGAATCGGTACGGCGCTGACCAGAGCCCGAGTATAAGGATGCAACGGTCGCTCGACTACATCCACCGCGGAACCGACCTCCACCAGTTTACCCAGATACATCACAGCAATCCGATCGGAAATATATTTTACCACCGAAATATCATGAGAGATGAAAATCAGCGTCAGTTCCATCTCTCGGCACAGCTTGAGTATCAGGTTCAGAATTTGCGACTGAATCGATACATCAAGCGCAGAGACCGGTTCATCGGCAATGATCAGTTTCGGCTGAGGAGCCAATGCTCGCGCGATCGCGATGCGCTGTCGCTGACCGCCGGAGAACTCGTGCGGGTAACGCATCATTTGCTTAGGCGGCAGCCCAACCTGACGCATTAGTTCACCGATTTTCTGAACCAGCGGTTTCCCCCGTAGTTTTGCTCGAGTTTGCAGCGCTTCCGCCAAGGTATCGAATACCGTCATGCGTGGATTCAACGAAGCGTACGGATCCTGGAAAATCATTTGGAAATTAACCCTCGACTTGCGAATCTCTCTGGAAGTCAGATCGGCCATGCTCCTTCCTTCCAGTCGGACCTCTCCATCGGTGCAACGAACCAGCTGCATCACCGTACGGGCCAGCGAAGATTTCCCGCATCCAGATTCTCCCACCAAACCAAGAATCTCGCCCTTTTTCAGGCTCAACGAAATTCCATCCACCGCTTTGACCGAAGCGATCTTGCGTCGGATAACGAGGCCGCGATAAATCGGGAAGTGAGTCCTCAGATTTCTCAATTCAAGAAACGCACTCATACCGCTTGCGCCTTCAATCGCAAATCTCCCAGCTCACCGCGTAGAACCCTCTGGCAAGAAGTGGTATGACCCGGTATCGGCTCGTCTAGTTCGATCTCGCTGGTTTGACAAAGCTCTTTGGCAAAAGCACAACGCGGAATAAAGGGACATCCTTTGATCTCATGCGAAAGATCTGGCGGCGCACCCGGAATCGTATAAAGAGGATCTCCCTTTCGATGCAGCGCCGGAATCGACTGCTGCAACGAAGCATTGTAGGGATGGAGCGGCATGGCGAATAGCTCCTCGGTCGGAGCTGACTCGACGATCCGACCAGCGTACATGACGTTGACGCTTTCACAGAAGGAAGCGACGACACCCAAGTCGTGCGTGATGAAGATAACCGCCATGCCGAGATTCTGCTGACTTTGACGAATTAACTCTAAAATCTGCGCCTGGACCGTAACATCAAGTGCGGTCGTCGGTTCATCCGCAATCAGGATTTCCGGACGACTGATCAGAGCCATCGCTATCATGACTCGCTGTCGCATACCTCCAGAAAATTGATGCGGATAGAGTTGGATTCTTCGGGCCGCATCCTGAATCCCAACTTCTTCCAAAGCCGCGATCGCCTTCAGCAAAGCCTTACGCTGACTGATTTTTTCATGAACCAACAGCGGTTCCATGATCTGTTCGGAGACCCGCAGATACGGATTGAGGGAGGTCATCGGATCTTGAAAGATCATCGATATTCGTTTCCCCCGTATCCGTCGGAGTTGTTCGCTCGAGCAGTGAAGGAGATCGATCCCATCGAATCGCGCTGTTCCAGATTCGATTCGCCCGGGGGGTTGAGGAATCAATCCAAGAATGGAATAGCACGTCACCGACTTTCCTGAGCCCGACTCGCCAACGATACCAACGGTCTCGCCTTCTTCCAGCGAGAAGGAAACGTCATCCACCGCTCGAATAATTCCGGCGCGGGTATGAAAATAGGTCCGCAGATTTTCAATCTCAAGCAATGGCATAGGGGAATCCCGGACTCGTATTTTTTCTTATTCGCTTACTCTCAATCGGTCTCAATCTTTGGCCGACTTTGGATTGCAGGCATCACTTAGGCCGTCCCCGAGAAAATTCAGCGAGAACAGAGTCAATGAAAAGAAGGCGGCCGGAATCCAAAGCAGCCAAGGAGATGTCTCCATCGTTGAGGCTCCCTCCGAGATAAGAACGCCCCAAGAGCTCATTGGCGGAGGTACGCCCAATCCGAGAAAACTGAGCACGGCCTCGAGCAACATGACGTTGGGGACGGTCAGTGTAGCGTATATCACGATCACGGTCATCACGTTTGGGATCAGATGCCGAAACATGATGCGAGCATCGCTTAGGCCGAGCGAAATAGCGGCCTCAACAAACTCCTGGTGCTTAAGTGAGATGATTTGACCGCGGACAATCCGCGCCATGGTTAGCCATTCCACCGCGCCAATCGCGACGAAGAGCAGGATAAAATTCCGACCGAAGAACACCATCAGTAAAATCACGATCACGGTAAACGGAAGCGCATAGAGCACGTCCACGAAGCGCATCATCACATTGTCTACCACGCCTCCAACAAAACCGGCGGTTGTGCCCCAAACGACACCAATAGCGACCGAGATGAGGGTAGCGACAAATCCGACTGACAAAGAAATGCGACCGCCGATTAATACTCTGGTTAACAGATCCCGACCAAGAGCATCGGTTCCAAACAGATGCTTTTGGCTGGAGCTTTGGTACGCGAACGCGCCTTCGCTGTAATCTTCTCCACCGGCCAATGTCGCGGCGATCCGCTTGCGTTCATCGCGCGGCTTTTCTACAAACTCATCTTCGATGTTAGTTAAGGAATAAAAGTTAACCTTCTTTTCGCCATTCTTGAGCGTTTCGGTTCGTTGAATGATTTTATCTAACGGTGGACTAGCCTTAAGGGTAAGGTCGGTTTGCTCGTAGGTATAGCCGGTTACTAGCGGTCCGATCAGACAAAGCAGCGTGATGGTGAGAAAGCACCCGAGTCCAAAGAGCGCTAGCTTATTTTTTCGAAGCCGATACCAGGCGTCCTGCCAAAGCGAACTGCCGTGAACGAACTGAGTTTCGTCCTGGACGATCACCGGAGAATCAAGGACGGAGGCCATGCGGAATCATTTGCGGGTGCGTGGATCCATCGCACTCTGGAGCAAGTCAGATAGCAGGTTAAATACCACAATCAGTACAGCGAAGAATGCCACGGTGCCGAGAATCAGAGGATAGTCACGATTAAAGACTGACTTGATAAATTCTTGACCCAGACCCGGTACGTTGAAAACCTTCTCGACCACAAACGAGCCGCTGATCAGGCCGGCAAACTCGGGACCCAAAAATGACACGACCGGAAGCAACCCGCCGCGCATCGCGTGTTTGAAAATGATGTCGCGATTGAGAACGCCTTTGGCACGAGCCGTCCGGATAAAGTCCTGGTTCAGCACGTCAAGCATGCCGCCTCGGGTAAGACGCGCTATGTAGGCCGCGTAGAACAATCCCAAGGTAATGGCCGGTAAAATCATCGGGTGCAACGGGGCGTAGTCCAGGCCATACCACCCACTGACTGGGGCAATTTTTAGAGTTAATCCAAAATAGACGGCGAGGATCGGCCCCATGACGAAAGTGGGGACACAAATGCCGGCCATGGCAAGCGACATCGGCAGGTAATCCCAAATCTGGTTTTTATAGATCGCGGCTATTACTCCGGCAGTGACCCCGACAGCCAGCGCGATTATGAATGCCAGCGTGCCGATCTGGAAGGAAACAGGAAATGCGCGTGCGATGACTTCATTAACCGAACTGGTTTGGTAGGTATACGAAGGACCCAGATCAAAGCGCGCAACTCTGGTAATGTAGTGGACGTACTGTTCCCACAGAGGCTTATCCAGCCCGTAATATTCGTTGAGCTTCTGAATGACTTCGGGAGTCGCCTGTCGTTCCGCGCTGAATGGGCCACCGGGAATCGATTTGGAGAGAAAAAAGGTGACCGTCAGCACAACCCAAACGACCGGGATCAATTGCAAAAGCCGGCTGACGATCAGTTTGATCATTGGATTTAATGAGCCAGCGAAAGCTTGGGAGTTCCATTCTCCTCGAGATCGATGAACTTGTAATTATGATTGTCTAAGGCCAACGCATTCCAATTCTTCACACTTGGATCCAGGAGATAGCAGCGCGTATACCAGTAGATTGGAATTCCCCCCGGCTCGCTCAACCAGAGCTGCTCCGCTTGCCGCAAAATTGCGAGACGCCTCTGCGGATCGGCAGTCTGAGCGGATTGATCCAACAATTGATCATATTTAGGATTACTCCACCCGGTGTTATTATTGCCGTCCCCGGTCCGCCACATGCTCAGAAAGGTAATCGGATCCATAAAATCGGCGATCCAACCATACCGCGCCACGTCATAGTTCAAGCGGTTCATGGAGTCTTGGAACACTCTCCATTCCTGATTCTCTATCCCCACATCAATATTCAGATCTTGCTTCCACATTTGTTGGATTGCCTCCGCGATCGTCCGATGCGCCTGGTTCGAGTTCATGAGGATGTTGAACTTCGGGAACCCTTTCCCGTTCGGATATCCCGCTTCCGCCAATAACCGGCGGGCTTGCTCGGGATCGTAATGGATAACATCCAGTGGCCCATAGTCCCCCATACCGGGCGGCGTGTAACCCGTTGCCGACCTCTGCTTGGCGCGCATCACGTTTTTAACGATCGATTCCCGATCGACCGCAAGATTCAAAGCCAGCCTTACTTTTGGGTTATCGAGGGGTTTTCGCCTAACGTTGATCCGGTAGAAGTAAACTCCTTCGGAGGGGTCAATTCGAATCAACTCGGGGTGCTCCCGGCGATAATAAGGAATCTTGTCCAGCGGGACTTCCTCGGTCTTATGCAACTGACCGGCCCGGAAAGCGCGCTCTTCGGTATCATAGTTTTCGATCGTGTAAAAATTGATCCCGTTAAGTTTCACATTCGTTGCGTCCCAGTAGAGCGGATTGCGGATCAGTTCGATCACGTCATTTTCCTTCCAGGTCTTGAGGATGAACGGACCAGTTCCAACATAGTTACCTGGACGCGTCCACTTGGTATCGCGCTCGTCTATTTTGCCAAATTTCAAAATCGTTTCGCGATGAACCGGATACCAGGCGGTATGCAGAAGCGCAGAGAGGAAGTAGGGAGTCGATCCGATCAGCTCGAATCGCAAGTTACGGTCATCCAGAGCTTTTACACCGACTTGATTAAAATCGGCTATCTTCCCTTCCGCGTAGTCTCTGGCCCCTTTGAGTATATAAAGCGCATCGATGTATGGAGCAGCGAGCGTCTCCGTAAGCATGCGCTTGCAGGAAAAGATAAAGTCCTCAGCCGTAACCAGATCTCCGTTCGACCATTTGGCGTTGTCGCGCAGATGAAAATTCCAAACCGAGTAATCGTCATTGTGCTCCCAACGATCTGCCAGACCGGGTAACTGTTTCGCCTGATCGTCCGGATCGTTTTCCAGCAGACCCTCCATCAGCGCCATAATGATGTGATGTTCAGGGACTCCCTGGGCGATCTGCGGGTCCAGGGTCCGCGGCTCCGGCCCTTCAGTGAGCAGGAGGATCTTACGCCGATTCGCTTCCTCTAGACCCGCAGAGCCGGCAGCATTCATTTTCGCCGTTAAGACGAGCAAAAGAGCTGCCGCACAAACGACGTACAAGATCGGCCGAACGTTCATAAGCTCACTGCGGCCTGATTCCTGGCTGCCCAAGCATACCCGATGATAACCAGCCAAGACACGATCGGTTTGAGCATTGGATCTAATGGGCGAGCGAAAGCTTGGGAGTTCCATTCTCCTCGAGATCGATAAACTTGTAATTATGATCGTCTAGCGCCAATGGGTTCCAATTTTTGACACTGGGATCCAGGTTATAGACCAGCGTGTACCAGTAGATAAGGACACCGGGGGGCTCACTCAACCAGAGCTGTTCGGCCTGATGCAGAATCGAAAAACGCTCCTGCGGATCACCAGTCTGAGCGGCCCGATCCAATAACTTGTCGTATTCCGGATTGCTCCAGCCGGTGTCATTATTGCCATCGCCAGTTCGCCAGACGCTTAAAAAGGTAACTGGGTCCATAAAATCACCGATCCAACCGGAACGCGAAACGTCGTAGTTTAAACTATTCTGCGAGGCCAGGTATACCTTCCATTCCTGGTTTTCAATTCCGACGTCGATGTTCAGCTCTTCCTTCCACATCTGCTGGATCGCCTCGGCGACAGTCCGGTGCCACTGGTTCGTATTGATCAGGATGTTAAATTTCGGAAAACCTTTGCCGTTCGGGTATCCCGCCTCAGCCAGCAATTGTCGAGCCCGAGCCGGATCATAGTGGATGACATCCAACGGCTGATAATCCCCCATTCCGGGCGGCGTGAAGCCAGTGGCCGGCCTTTGCTTGCCGCGCGTGATGTTCTTGACGATCGACTCCCGGTCAAGTGCGAGATTCAGCGCTAAACGTATTTTGGGATTATGGAGCGGCTTTCGATTCACATTGATCCGATAGAAGTAAACTCCTTCATATGGATCGATCCGAATCAGCTCAGGATGTTCCCGGCGGTAGTAAGGAATCTTGTCGAGCGGCATTTGCTCAGTCTTGTGCAGCTGGCCCGCCTGGAATGCCCGCTCTTGCGTATCATAGTTTTCGATCGAGTAAAAATTGATCCCGTTAAGCTTTACATTAGCTGCGTCCCAGTAGAGCGGATTTCGAACCAATTCGATGACGTCATTCTCCTTCCAAGTCTTGAGAATGAACGGACCGGTACCGACGTAGTTACCTGGGCGCGTCCACTTGGTATCGCGCTCGTCCATCCGACCAAACTTCAAAATTGTATTCGGATTGACCGGGAACCAGGCGGTGTGCAAAAGGGCGGAAAGGAAATAGGGGGTCGGCCCGATTAATTCGAATTGCAAGTTCCGATCGTCGATCGCCTTGACGCCGACTTGATTAAAATCGGTAACCTTACCCTCGGCGTAATCTCGGGCTCCCTTCAGGATATAAAGTGCATCGATGTACGGCGCGCCCAGCGTTGCGGTAAGGATACGTTTGTAGGAAAAGACGAAATCTTGAGCGGTGACCAGATCTCCGTTCGACCACTTGGCGTTATCGCGGAGGTGAAACTTCCAGACCGAATAATTCTCATTGTGCTCCCAACGATCCGCGAGACCAGGCAACTGTTTCGATTGATCGTTCGGATCATTCTCCATCAACCCCTCCATCAGCCCCATGATGATGTGATGCTCTGGGACTCCCTGCGAAGTATGGGGATCGAGGGTCCGCGGCTCAGTTCCTTCGCAAATTAGAAGGATTTTGCGACGGTTCGCTTCCTCCAATGCCGGAGGAGTTGCGGCGGTGAGCTTCGTCAGCGAGAAGAAAGGAGGAGTCGCGGCCAGAATAAGATAGGAGATCAACCGAACATTCATGAGATTACTGCGGATTAATGCCCAACTTCTTCAGGAATGGACCAGTCGACTGCTTGCGACCGAGAAATTTCTCCACCGAGATGGTGATATCACGCGAATCTCCCACTGCATAGATTTCGTCTCGTAGTCGCCGACCAACCGGAGCATCGAGAAAGCCGTCCGGGGCGCTCTGAAAAACTGACGCCATATCTGCAGCGATTGCGTCTGCCCAGGCATAGCCATAATAGCCGGCGTCGTAGCCATCGAACAAATGCCCGAACGAGGCCAGCATAGCAGTCGAAGGATCGGACGGAAAAAAAACGTCATTCAAGATGGAATTGGCGTAGCCATTGAGATCGGCTTTCTGAGGGAGCGTGAGCGGCTGGTGGATCAATAAATCTAATAGACCGAACGAGAGCTGGCGACGGTAAGCGCATGCTTTGGTCGCCAGATCTGCCTCTTTGAGCTTGGCCAACATCTCAGCCGGAATCTTCTTCGAAGGATCCCGGTAATCACCGGCGAAGCTGTCCAACACCTTTTTGTCCCAGGCGAAGTACTCGAGCATTTGCGACGGGGCCTCGACAAAATCACCAGGAACGTTAAATCCGGAGAACTGAACGTAATTGACGGTTGTCAGTATGGCATGCATCGCGTGACCAAACTCGTGAAAGATCGTGACTACATCCTGTTGCGATGCCAGTGAAGGCTTATCACTTGAAGGGGGCGGAAAGTTACAAATTAAATCCACGACCGGCCTCTGATATTTCCCATCAGGCAACAGTCCTCCGTTAATCAGTGCGAAATTGGCGAAATGATTATATTTACCCGGCCGAGGGAATAGATCGAGATAGAACAATCCCAACGGCTGATGCGTTTGTTGGTCGAGCACGGCGTACAGCTTTACATCGCTTTCGTAGGCTGCCGGCGCATCGAGCGGGCGAATCTCGACCTGGAAAATATGTTCGTAGATCTTGAACATGCCATCGAGTACACGATCGAACGGGAAGTACACACGAAGCGCTTCCGTATCGATGTTATACCTTTGCTTCTGGAGGAGAGCGGAAGTGAAGTACCAGTCCCAGAGTTTCACGTCGTTACTTACCGCTCCGGGAACGCTTGCCTTCGCCTTCTTCAATTCCGAGATTTCTGCTCGATACTTGGGCTCTAAGGCGGTCTTCAGTTGCTCTTCAAAGTCGAGCGCATTCTTGCCGGTCTTAGCCATTTTCACCTCTTCTTGGTAGTCGGCCCAAGACTCGTAACCGAGAAGTTCCGCAAGCTGCGCACGAATCTCAATCGCCTGAGTTGCCAATGGCAGATTCTTCTCTCTGGCGCGCGTGTCGCGGGCAATACAGAGGCTCTTGCGCGTTTCCTCTTTAACACAATTCGTCATCGCGTAAATGTATTGAGGAGGCACGTTGGCATCGACGGTATATTCGTTCTCACCGGTCTTTGCTTGCTTGAGAAAGTCATCGGAAACGCCTTCCAACTCGTCCTTGGTAAACTTCAAAGGGGCAGCGGCATTATTCGCATTGACGAGATAGTGTGCTTGAATGCTCGCGAGTTGTTTGCGCAACGCCTCGATTTTTTGCTGTTTCTCATCTGGAAGTGTGAGTCCCGCCCGCCGATAACTACGGACCGCAAATTCTACCAATCGGGCGTCCTGGCCCTCGAGGTGAGGATTGGTGTCGAGATAAGCCTTGATCGAACGATAGACGTCCTTTCGGTAATCGATTCCGACTAGAAATTCGTCTATCTTCTGCGTCGCATCGAGGCCCGCGCTACGCATTTTTGGGTCGGGATGCGCCTGCTCCAGAACTCCTACCCGATGCCCGGTTTGAAGTATTTTGGCATAAACATCATTGAGCGCCCGGACGGTGCTTTCGAACGTTGCGCTCTTAGGATCTACTTGGGCAATTGTCTCCAGTTGACGGTTGGCTTCGGCAATCGCGGCATCGACATTCGCGTCCACTTGAGCCGGTGTGGTTTCCCAGTCCGGCAGGGATAAAACCGAATTGAAGCGCGCCGCCTGATCCTGGAGATCGCGAAGCTGAAGTTTTGGGGCTGATGAAAGCGCAGGCGCGTCAGCCTTGGCTGGTTGGTCCGCCCGAACCGCGGCACAATTGAAGAAGAAAGCGAAGAGGGCTGTAACGGCCAGAGAAACTATAAGACGGATGTAATTCTCGGTCCGCTCAAGAAAAGGCCAAAACGGTTTGGCAGACAAAGGTATGATCACAAAGTTTTTGAATTGTAATGGCCACCTACAATCGTTCTCGCAGGAAGCAACCGATATATTTACGGTTTTTCGCGGCCGGACGGATCGTGTCCCCGCGATTCGCATTTACGGCGTACGAGGATCCGGCTTCGCCGCAAACCAGGGATAGCGCACAATGCATTTAGAAGGCTATGTCGGACGGGCTCCCCCCTCCTCCCCACTGATGGGTCGATCAGGCCCGCTGGAATCGATCATCCGTCCAAGGATCGCCATAGTCGCTGTAGCCTCGCTCCTCCCAATAGCCGCGGACTAGCGAGTTCCGAAACTGAATCGAGCGCACGAATTTAGCGCCCTTCCAGGCGTAAAGCTTCGGGATGATCATCCGGGCCGGACCACCATGCTCGCGGGGTAAAGGTTGGCCATCCAGGTGAGTAGCAATCAAAACGTCTTCGTCCAAGCACGGCTCAAATGGAACATTGGTGGTGTAGCTATCGTAACTCTGGATAAAAAGGGTATTCACATCCGATTTCGGCTTCGCGAGAACGACCAGCGTAAAGAATGCGACCCCGCCCCATCGGCAATCAAATTTTGACCAGGTGGTGACACAATGAAAATCGCTGACATCCTCAAAGCGCGGTAATCGAGAGAATTCCTCCCAAGACAGCTTGATCGGTTCTTCCACTTCACCGCTCAGCTCGAGAGACCATTCCTCAACCGAAACATCGGGCTGGATACCCAGGTCGAGAACCGGGAAGCCGCTCGTCAAATGTTGTCCGGGCGGAAGTCGTTCGCTTGATCGCTTAAGAACGCGAGAACGTTGGCCGGCCATTTTCTTAGCCCACCGCTCTTTGCGCTCAAGGATCGACGGATTCATCCGGAATGCGGCGAGACATTTTCAGGATTGCATCCCGCAACTCTGCCGCCCTCTCATATGCCTCTTCGGCGATAGCCTTCTCGAGATCCCGCTCCATCAATTCTACCGGCGATAAAGGGATATTCTCCCGCACCTCGTGCAGCCACTCATTTAGAAAAGCCAACTCCGAACTACTCTCAATCCATTCCGGTTGATTGACGGAGCGATAGAATTTTTCAATCTGCTGCTTACCCTCTTCGATTAAACGGATGGCTTTCCCGGCGTTCCCTTCCTGAATTTCGAGCGAAGCTCGCGCTCGGATATTCATCATCATTACGTAAGGCCGGAACTGTTCGAAGGTCCATTTCGACTCGTCCTCCTGGGTATATTTCGAGACGAAGTTCAGCAGTTCCAGGTTTCTTTGCGTATCTCGAATGACGTTGGGATAATCCCGAAGCTGAAACAGACTCAGATAACGGTGATAATATTGGACGCTCTCCTGTTGCAGCCCGACCAACTCGGCTTCACTTAATTCGTAGGGGCTGCCGCGTGACTCGGCGCTCTGGACTCTCGCTTGATGGTACTGCAGCAAAGACTCGAAGCCAAACGGACGTTGGCCATCGGGCCGACCGTTCATTTCCATTTGGATAAGGCCAAGGTCGATGCGTAACTGGACCTTCTCGCGCCCATCGATCCCAATGATTTTGCGGGCCTTCACTTGCCCGGGTTCATGCGGAAACCCATCCAATAAGCTATTTAAGTCCAGGTTACTCACTGGCGAAATATCAAAACGACATCGGCCATTGTCAAAATCCGAAGTAGGTTGTCAAAGAGGTGCAAATTTAAACGTCTAGGCCAAACACCAATTTGGCTACCGCGCATGGATTCGAACCATGAATAACGCCTCCAAAGGTCGCATGTTTACATTCATAACATATTGTCTTTCAGCTATTTATAAAGTCGAGATTTTTTGTTGCTGCATTTGTTGCTGTTCCGCGTTGCCTTTTTCCCTCAACAATGAGTCTTGCTGTACCTGCAAACGGCTTTGAGAGAAAGCACTTTCTCCCTCCATCGCAGTCTCTCGTACCTTGTCTCTTAAGCAAAGCTACCTCCGCTTAAAATCACTGGTGACGCGATTGCCTTGATACGCGTCTCGCTCAAGGAGCAAACTTGCAGGACCCGGCGATCCGAGGTCTTTGCGGAGTTGTGTTCTCTTCGGGAATTCTTGCCGAAACTGTCGCGGCGTGGCGCCGACGATCCGCTTAAACTGAAGGCAAAAATGGCTTTGATTCGCGAAGCCGGAGCGGAACGCGACCTCGGCCAAGCCGAGCCCACCGTCTGTCCGCAGGAGGTCCTGCGCTCGTTCAACGCGGCGTGTGATTACATACTGATGCGGCGCCAACCCGGTCGCCGCCTTGAATTGCCGCGCGAAGTGATAGGGGCTGAGATGGACGACGACCGCCATTTGCTCTAGCGTCGGACTGCCTCCGAGATTTTCCATAATGTACTCAATGACCCTGCGGAGCTTGTGGCGTGGAAGTACACCGTCCGCCGACGCCAGCTCCCGGCGTGGACCCGTGATATGACGGATCAGGTGGACGGCCAAAACATTGGCGAGTGACTCGGCCAAGAGAGAGCCGCCGACACCGCCGGTCCTCAATTCAGCATCCACAGCCGACATCGTGGAGAAGAGTTCAGGCGAGTTAAAACCATCCAGCGGTGGCACCACCGTCCGTGTTGGATCCAATTCAAACGTCTCGGCCACGACCCGCGCGACCACGCTCGGCTCAAGATAAATGACGAGCACGTCCAGGCTCCCCTGCCAATGCTGCGACACAGAACTCTCGGCTGGCAGCACCAGGATCGAACGAGAGTAAAGCGGATTGTCCCGCTTCACTCCCTCACTCCGAAGGTAAAACTTTTCCGCCGGCCGGATTGTGAGGACAAGCCCATGCCCGGGCGCGGGAGGCAAACGGTATTCAACACTGTCGGACATGCCACGGTAACGAACCGCTTGGAGCGCCTTCCATCCCATTCTGTAGCTCGTCGCACTCGGGACAAACGGGATGAGCTTCTGCCGTGCTTCGAGTTCTTTGAGACTATTTTCCATCTTGTCGTATCACCGTCAAAAGCCTTGCCAACCCA
The DNA here is from genome assembly GCA_041167675.1 of Verrucomicrobiota bacterium. Taxonomy (GTDB): domain Bacteria; phylum Verrucomicrobiota; class Verrucomicrobiia; order Chthoniobacterales; family JAFAMB01; genus DASTDH01. The sequence continues at coordinate 271 of JBEEIB010000664.1, read as the reverse complement.
AAGCCTGTGACCATCTGCATCATCTGTCCAGAGTCTATTGCCCAAACGGACAGCCTTTTCTGCTCCCAATCGGTAATGTCCCAATCGCTCAGATGAGCGATCGACAGTCGAGTACCAGCGAGCACTGCGAGTCTTCTGGGAAAAAGGCTATGAAGGGGCCATTGATGAGCTTCTATGAAGATTACATGCTCATTTCGGGTCTTTTGCCCCGGCTCTGCTGACGAATGGCATCTCGCCTTCCCGCAATCTTGCGGCGCTTTCAGTCGTCCCG
>JBEEIB010000663.1:0-3012 GCA_041167675.1 Verrucomicrobiota bacterium | reverse complement strand
TCTGCTCGATATCGTGATCACCGAGATCTTTTCTGATGCCAAGAACGCTGGCGAGAAAGCCAGGCTTCGTAGGATCAAGGATCTTGATGCAGCCGCGATTCAGTTGAGCCAAGTCTGTCGGCTAATCTTGGATCAGAACGTTCCGGATGCCGCGCTGCGTGAAGCAGTGTTCGCAGCGGTAGCACAAGAAAATTTGGAGGCAGCTGTGGGGCAGGTGGAACGCTTGGTTCGACCTCCGGAAGACATCTATTACCAAGAGCTCTGCGATAGCTTCCGTCGCGTCCGCACCTTTTTGCCAAGCCTCCTGCGAACGCTGCGTTTCGGCGCGACGCCTGCAGGTCATCCTGTCTTGGAGGCGCTGGAGTATCTTCGCGAAGTAGAAGAGAAGGGCCGTGTGCAGGCAGGGAATCCGCCCCGGCAAGTCATTATGGGGGTGTGGCACCGATATCTTCCGGAAACCAACGATAAACTCGATTGGAAAGCGTACGTTTTCTGCTGTTTGAATCAGCTTCGCTCGGCGCTTCGCAGGCGTGATCTTTTTGTTCAACCTAGTTTTCGGTATGCAGATGCGCGAATCGGATTGCTGAGCGGTCAAGCTTGGGAAGCGGCGCGACCAACGATTTGCAGGTCCCTCGGACATTCTCTGTCGGCTGAAGAGACCCTCGTTGGACTCGGTCGCCAGCTCGACCACGTCTACCACCAGGTTGCTGCAAACCTCCACACCAACCAGCTCGCACGGATCGAATCGGTTAATGGGAAGGACGATCTTGTCCTCACCGCTCCGGACAAACTGGATGAACCGCCGAGTCTTGTGCGCTTGCGCGAGGAAATCGCGCGCCGGTTGCCACGCGTAGACCTACCCGAGATATTGCTGGAGGTCGCAGCCCGCACAGATTTCGCGGCAAAGTTCACTCATGTTAGCGAGCGCGAATCCCGCGTTGACGATCTAAGGACCAGCGTCAGCGCGGTTTTAATAGCCGAGGCCTGCAACATTGGATTTGAACCGCTCATTCGAAACGACCTTCCCGCCCTTCGTAGGTCCCGGTTGTCCTGGGTCAACCAAAACTTTATCCGCAATGAAACACTGACTGAAGCCAATGCCTGTCTAGTCGGGGCGCAGAACAGCATCCCTTTGGTACACCGCTGGGGTGGCGGCGAGGTGGCTTCTGCAGATGGCCTGCGGTTCCTCGTTCCCGTGCGCACCATTCATGCTGGACCCAACCCAAAGTATTTCGGCTATGAGCTTGGTGTCACGTACTATAACCTAGTCTCCGATCAATATACGGGCCTGAGCGCCATCGTTGTGCCCGGCACTCTCCGCGACAGTCTCAGCCTGCTAGCCGTTGTGCTTGAACAGCCCACGGAACTTCAGCCAATCGAGATCATGACGGATACCGGGGCGTACACTGACGTGGTTTTCGGCCTGTTTTGGTTATTGGGTTACCGCTTCAGCCCTCGAATCGCCGACATTGGAGGGGCGCGCTACTGGCGAATCGATCCCTCGGCCGACTATGGAGCGCTTAACAACATCGCCGCTCACCGAATTAATGCTAAACTAATCGCGGAGCACTGGGATGACCTGCTGCGACTTGCTGGATCACTCAAGCTCGGTGTGGTTCAGGCGGTCTCGATCATGCGAACCTTGCAGATCAGCGATCGTCCCACAAGACTGGCACAAGCAGTCGCCGAGCTGGGCCGCATCGACAAGAGGCTTCATGCGCTCAACTACATCGACGATGAGACCAAGCGTCGTCGCATACTCCAGCAACTCAATAAAGGCGAAGAGCGTCATAAACTGGCTCGAGCCGTATTCCACGGAAAGCGGGGCGAGCTGCGCCAGCGATATCGTGAAGGACAGGAAGATCAGCTTGGAGCGCTTGGACTGGTTGTAAATGTCATTGTCCTTTGGAACACAATCTACATCAACGCAGCACTGCAGCAGCTCGAACAGGAAGGTTTCGAAATTCAATCCGAAGACATCACCCGCCTTTCACCGCTGGTTTTTGAACATATCAACCTTCTAGGCCGCTATGCCTTTTCACTCCCAGAAGCCGTCAGCCGAGGTGAACTACGACCGTTGCGGAACGCATCCGATCTCTTCGGGGAAATCGCTTGAAATTTTCCTTATGCTGCTTTTCTGCTCCATTGCTCCCCAATACCCGTCACCCCTTGTTGTCTCTGGTTACTTCGAAATCACGGCTGCATCAATAGCCCCCAACCGGAACAGGATCTTGCCGCTGTGATTTGATTTCAAGGATTGCTTGAAGGCTTCCTTGAACTGGTCGAGCGGGTACACGCGCTCCACTGCGGCGGAGAGCGATCCATCAGCTACGAGGTCTCCCAGCTTCTGGTAAATCTCCTCGATCTCTGTGCGGGGCGCGTTGCGTATCCAATTGATGAGCCAGAATCCATGGAGGCTAAGACCACGATAGATGAAGTCTTTCGGCGAGATGGCTGGGAACTGCCCGCTTTGCATGGCGTAGACAACAATCGAGCCGCCAGGTTTAAGCGACTTGGCCAACTCGCCCACGGGAGTTCCGCCCACCGTATCGAGGACGAGGTTAAGTTTCCTCCCGTCGAGAGTCTCCTCAATATCCTTATGTAGCTTGTCGCCTTGGAGGACTACGCGGTCACCTCCCCACTGCCGCACCTGTTCGGCAGCTTCGTTCCGCCGGACGACATTCAGCGTCTTGACTCCTGCAAGCTTCGAGAGCGCAATGATGTACTGCCCCATGGCCGCGTTGGCTGCGGTTTGACCGATCCAGTCGCCGGGCATCAGGGAAACGTATCGGTTCAGCAAGAGGTAGGCCGTAGCAGGGTTTATCCCTATCATCGAGAGTTGCAGGGGATCCGCTTCGTCGCTCATGGGCACGATGTTTCGCACCGGGACAACAACTTCATCTGCCCACGTGCCCTGCTCGTAGGTAGGAAGAATCAGGACTCGCTTGCCCTGTAGAGCACCATCAACCTTCGAGCCCGTTTTAGTGACTCGGCCAATGCCCTCCGCGCCTA
>JBEEIB010000662.1:0-4211 GCA_041167675.1 Verrucomicrobiota bacterium | reverse complement strand
GAATCGGTCAGATCCATGGATTCGGTCAGGGTCTGAGCGATGGAATTCAATACCATCAGCTCGCGATTTCTGCGACGGATTTCGTGCTCAGCTCTTTTTCGTTCACTAATGTCCAGCACGAATCCCTGGTAAGCGGTGACGTTCCCGGAATTGTCGCGGATGGCCACCGAGGATTCGAGCACGCTTCGCACTTCCCCATCCTTGCGCCGCATATCGAATTCGAAGTCCGCCACACTGCCATGTTCGTGCAGCAATCTTTTCAACCGCTCGCGTTCCGAAGCGTTTACGTAAAGTGAACCGGCAATGTCGACATTGAGCAGTTCTTCTCGCGAATCGTAGCCCGTCATTCGAAGCAGCGCGTCGTTGAAATCCAGGAAACGCCCCTGCGGCGTGGAAATGAATACCCCTTCCTGTACGTTGGCAACCAGGGTGCGATATTTTTCTTCCGCGCGTTTGCGGTCGGTAATGTCCTTGAGCACATGCACGGTGCCCAGTGGATTTCCCGCGGCGTCAGAGAAATTTGAATTTGAAGCGAGGAAATAACCTCGAAGCCACGGGTCCGGATCGTCTCCTTCGCCGGCAAGGCCTTCGCAAAAAGGGCAGACCTCGTAGGTCAATCCATTCCGTGGCAATAAATTTGTGACCATGCGACCGACCAGCGCGTTGACGTCCCTGCCCAACAAATGGCTCAGCCGTTGATTCACGCGCAACACGCGACCTTGGCCGTCGTGGACCAAGATCGGATCGCCAATGGAGTCAAAAGTGTAGGCCCACTGCTTTTGAACGGTGGTGAGTTGTTCGAAGAAACGTACGTTCTGCAACGTTAAGCCGAGGAGATTGCCGATATTAACGAGATACGCGATTTCGTCCGGTTGGAAACGCTTTTCTCTCGAACTACCCACTCCGAGAATTCCCAATGGTCCGCTCTTGCCGCGAAGCACAATCGTAACCATCTCTCGTACAGCCGGTTCAGCGACGCTAGGCCATATGTCTCGATCGGTCTCGGGATATAAACACAGGAAGTCTGAGGATCCTTCGCGAAGTAATTTTGCCAACCACGGCTCGGTCAACTGCAACTGCGCGCATCCGCTCAGGAACGATTCACCGAATCCGACCGAAGCACGCACTGTTAGTTGCGCACCGGGACCCTCTCCTTCAATGAGGCGAATCAAGCCGTGCGTAGCACTCAAGCTCTCTACAACTTGAATCAGGACGCTGTCGAGAAGTTCGCGAACGGAGAGGCTCTGGGTGCTGGCTGTTGTCAGTAACGTGAGCCGGCGCATCTTGTCATTTAATTCGTCGGTGCGCGCACGGCCACTCTCCAGCACCACCACGATCATGGCGATGCCCATTGCCACACCTAGCAGATCGTCAAAGGCCATACGCAGGAGAAATACTGGCGATTCCGCCCACAACGGCCGGTCTAGCCCGTGGAGACCACAGGCAAAAAGCAAGCCTGCAAGCAACTCTGCACCATGTCCGGAACCGTATCGCTCGTGGGCGGCTCGGCCGCGCCAGAGCATCCAGCCAGCCGCCAGCAGAACGACGCTTTGAACAATGGCGGCGGCCCAGCGAGCCAGACCGACATGCAGTCCATTGGCCTCTAGATAGAAAACAGTTACAAGGATCAACGCCATCGGCGGAAAAATCGGCCAATGCAATCGGTCAGACGCCACGGTGTACTGGATGACAGCTATCAGGAATAACAGTGCGCTGGCCACATGCCCTACGACGAGCATGACCCCAATACCTCGCACTGGGGTGATTGCCAGGGCCGCCTCGCTCATGGAAGTTAAGGTAAAGACAGACCAACCAATTAACCAGGAGCGGAAATAATTGGAATGATGATCCCTGCGAAAAAGAAGAACCAGGACCAGCAAAACAATAGAGGACGCGGCTTCAAAAAAAGCGATGCTTAACAGGCCTTGATTTTCTAACACGATGCGCCCTTTCCACGCGGAGTTGCCGCACTTCGAGCTGGGCAGCTACGGCGGGAGACTCATGAATGGACCACAAATGCTATAAGAGAGAAGCCTATCGCGACGCTAACACGCTATTTTCTTACTAGGCAAGGCTTCGCCATTTGGGGTGTGCCGTCCCATATAATGACTATAGGGAGCCAACCCAAGTGCCAACTGAAGTGGAGATGGAAAATATCCTGGTTGTGGACGACGAGGAAGCAATTCGCGAAGTCGTCTCGACTATGCTGGAGTCCAAAGGCTATCACTGCACCAGCGTCCCTAACGGTCGAGCCGCTCAGGAACAAGTGAAGCGCTCCACGCCGGACCTGGTTCTGAGCGACATGATTATGCCGGAGATGGACGGCCTCAAGTTGCTGGAGTGGATGCGCCAGTACGATCCTGAGGTTCCGGTAATCATGGTCACCGCCATTCATGATATTTCCACTGCGCTGGAATCCATTCGCAGGGGCGCTTACGACTACATCCTGAAGCCGTTCGAAAAGGATCAGTTGTTTCTAGGCGTGGGACGAGCTTTGGAACATCGCAGGCTGATCACCGAGAACCGCAGTTACCAGCGCAACCTTGAGCAACTGGTTGAAGAGCGCACGGTGCAATTAACCGGGGCAATTGCGCAGCTAGAGCAATCCTACGATGACACCCTGGAGGCACTTGGCAGCGCCCTGGACTTAAAAGATGCCGAAACGGAAGGCCATTGCCAGCGCGTGACCGCGTTTTGTATTTCGATCGCTAAAGCCATGGACGTACCGGGGACCTATCTACCGATCCTGGCCCGAGCGGCGTTTTTGCACGACATTGGAAAGATGGCCATCCCCGACAGCATTCTACGGAAGCCCGGTCCTTTGAACGACGAGGAAAAGCAGATCATGCGGAAGCACTGCGATATTGGCTACAACATGCTTATTCGCATACCTTTCCTCCGGGATGCCGCCGAAATCGTGCTGGCCCACCAGGAATTTTTTGATGGCTCCGGTTATCCCAGGAAATTAAAAGGCGAAGACATACCCCTCGGGGCCCGCATCTTCACTATTGCCGATTCCATGGACGCCATGATCAGCGACCGGCCCTATCGCAAGGCCCTGCCACTCTCCCACGCTCGCGGCGAAATTAAACGCTGTTCCGGCACGCAATTCGATCCCAAAGTCGTGGACGTATTCATGGACATCCCAGAGGAACACTGGATCGAGTTGCGAGAAAATCTGGGCTCACCATTTCGGCTGGCGCATCTCAAGAACCTCTCCTGAATTTCTCGTCAATTAAAGCAACTAAAGTCTGCATGCCAGCGGCGAACGAAAGCTCTGGCGTGATTAGGCTCACAACCAAATATCCATCAGTGGGGAAATCGTAGAAGTGGCCGGGGTGAACATACACCCCGAGGGTATTTAACAACTCCAGCGCGAGTTCTTCATCGCTGCCGGTAACCGGCACTTTGAGTATGGCGTACCAGCCGCCTTCAATATTTAAACGGGTACATAACTTCTGCGTCGAAAGCAGTTTGTCGAGTTGCGTAAGGTTGTTTCGGGTGCGTTCCGCGCATTGTTGCTGGAAAGCGTGACGAAGCTCCAGTAAGACCGGTAGAGCCAATTGTATGGGCGTATTCATGGACAGATAGGTGTCCGCGATCATCTCCAGTCTTGCGACCGCTTGTTGTTTCAGCGCTTGGGGACCGGTCGCTATCAGCCAGGCGACTTTCATTTGTGGGAGTCCTGATATTTTCGATAGGCCGCTCATGGTAAAGGTCAATGCGTTGTTGTTCGAGGCGAAGCTCGGAAGGATGCCTTTGCCGAAGTAAAAATCCAGAAATACTTCGTCGGCAATGAGGGCGAGCTCCCTTTCCAGGCAGAACTGGCTCAACCGATCCATGTCATCGGCCTTGCAGAAATGACCTGTCGGATTGTTTGGATTTACCACGATAATGCCGCGAGTACGCGGAGTGATGGCCCGTTGCAAAGCGTGAAAATCAATCTGCCAGCCGTAATCGTAAATTAATGGATAGCGGACCGTCGTCACGTCTTGAATATCGGCAAGAAAATTGAAAAGAGGGTAGCCCGGCTGCGGGATAAGCAATTCATCGCCCGGATTGCACAGTGTGCGAAATAAGAACGAGTATGCTTCGCTGGTGCTGGTGGTCAGAAAAATGTCGTTGACGTTAACCGCGCAGTTGCGCGCTCGATAATAATCGGCGACCGCATTGCGCGCCGGGAGCAGACCCTGCGGAATTGGGTCGTAATG
>JBEEIB010000661.1:0-4336 GCA_041167675.1 Verrucomicrobiota bacterium | reverse complement strand
AGAGGCTATGGATGAAACCGAACGAGAGCCGGGCGAGTGATGATTCCGGTCGGTTTCGGACCACGCATTGGATCTTGCTTTTCGCTCAGAGGCAGGTGCCCGGTTCACAAACGGTCGTGCCCGCTCTTTGCCGGCCCTATACCGATCAGCAAGCAGTACATAGGGAGATTTACACTCTCTGCGAGGTGTTCATTGCCTCCGAAGGCCGGTTAGCGCCGTGATTTCGACAGGCAAACGGGCCTGCTCGGTTTGTGGCACTCTGTTGCGTGACAACACTGAGTCGTGTCCGGTTTGTGCGCTGCAGGGAGCTCTTGGTAATGACCCAGCGACCGGCGAATCTCCAAGCGATCCAACTCATTCGCCTTCCCAGCTTCGGTTCGAACATTACGAGATCCTCACGCACGAAGATGGAGTGCCCCTTGAGCTAGGTCGCGGTGCCATGGGAATCACTTACAAGGCGGTTGATGTCAATCTTCAATGTGCCGTGGCCTTGAAGGTTGTGAGCGCTCGATTGATCGGTGACGAATCTGCGCGCCGGCGGTTTGTCCGAGAGGCTCGCGCTGCGGCTAGCGTGCGCCATCCCAACGTCGCTTCGGTGTTCCACCTGGGTAGGAGCGGCGATAGTTACTTCTACGCGATGGAGTTTGTTGATGGGGAGTCACTGGACAAGCGCATCCGGCGGTCTGGCCGCATGGAGCCGTCAATCGCGCTGAGCGTCGCCACGCGGGTCGCCGCCGGATTAGAAGCCATTCAGAAACAAAATCTGGTCCATCGCGACATTAAGCCCAGCAACATCATGGTCGGTTTGGAAGGAGACCAGATCGTTCACGCGAAGATTATCGACCTTGGTTTGGCTAAAGGCGCGGCCGCTGAAGACGACTCGATTTCGAGCCAGGGAACCTTTGCTGGGACACCGCAGTATGCTAGCCCGGAACAATTTGCCGGCATTGGAGCGGACATTCGGTCGGACCTCTACTCGCTGGGAGTCACGCTCTGGGAAATGCTATCCGGCAAACTGCCGTTCCAGGGTTCTTCAGCGGAGTTGATGCAACAGCATCGATACGCAGCTCTACCAATGGAGAAATTAACCGGCTCTCCCCAGCCGATCAGTGCTTTGCTCGAAGTATTATTGGAAAAAGATCCGGCAAGACGTTTCCAAAATCCGGCCGGTATCAGTAAGGTCATCCCAACGATCACCAAGGCGATGGACTCCAGATCGCGGGTCAGCGCAGACCGATTGCGATCGATCGCTGAAGAGTCGATCACGCGCGGCGGCGAGACGAAGAAAAAATGGAGAGCGCTAGCCTCCGCGTTTGCGCGCTCGAGAGTGCGCTGGCTCGGCTGGATCGGTTTGGTTCTCTCGATTGTCGTAGGCGTGTTACTCGCCTTGGATTTCTTTTTTCCCCAGCCATTTCTTCATCAGCGACCAGTCGCAACGAACTCTGCTGAAAAAAGCATCGCGATTTTGCCGTTTGAGAGTCTGAACGGCAATAAAGACGATTCATATTTTGCGGACGGGATACAGGATGAGATTCTTTCTAAGCTTTCCAAGGTATCGCAGCTGCGAGTAATCAGTCGCACCTCGGTCATGAGGTATGGACCAACCGAACGCCAAGATATCCGCGCCATCGCGAACACGCTCGGAGACACCAACGTGGTCGAAGGAACCGATCGACGAATCGGTCAGCGATTTCGGATCACGACCGAACTCATTGACGCGTCAAACGATCAGACAGTCTGGTCTGAGACCTATGACCGTGATTTGACGGACATTTTCGCGATCCAGAACGATGTCGCTGAACGAATCGCCTTGGCTTTGCGCGGGAAGCTGTCCCGCGATGAGCAGGCCACACTTCAGAAGACGCCGACCAAGAACCTGGCTGCTTACGATTTCTATCTTCGCGGGTGGGCCCTCTACCAACTTTATCGGCAAGAGGACAACGAAAAAGCAATCGATCTGTTCAAGCAGGCCATGGTATTGGACCCAAAATTCGCGCTGGCCTACACCGGTCTGGCCAGCGCGTATGTCGAACGGGTTTTTCGGTTCCACGGTGAGGAATCCTGGATCGATTCCGCGATCAATCTCTCCCGGCAAGCGATTGCTTTGGATCCGAAGGAAGTCCGCGGCTACACGGAACTAGCTAACGCTCTTCAATCCAAGGGGCAAGACCAGGAAGCGCATGAGCCGATTCGCAAGGCTTTGGAACTGGATCCGAATGACTGGCGCGCTAATCTGTTCGCTTCGTACGAGTTGATGGGAACGCGGCTCTACGACGAATGCTACGCTTATCTCAGGAAATCGTTTGCCGTTAACCCGACCGACACGCACGCCCCTAATTTGTTGGGGTACCTCTGTTGGGTTGCCGGCGATAACGATTGGGCGGAAAAGTGGCTCCAGCGATCGATTGATCTGGAAACCGACCCGCAAAGACACCTGATGATGGAGTGCGAACGCTTGGTCCTACGCGGCGATTACGCGGCGGCATTGTCAGGTTTGCAAAAATTGCCGGCAGATTTTATTGCGGATTATTGGAGGGCTTCTGCCCTTTCGCTTGATTGCTATTTTCATCTGAAGGACTGGGGGGCGCTGCTCCGGGTGAGCAATGATTTTGTAGGAGACGAAAGTGACGACGGTACAGCGCTAATCCCCGCCGCGATCGCGCTTCGTAATTTAGGTCGAGAGCTCGAAGCGAAACAGAGTGCGGAACGTTGCGAAGCTATGATGCGTGGCAATCTCGCGACGAATAAAGGGCTTCGCCATTGGAACGAATGGCGTGTGGGTTGCGCGGCTCGCTTTCTGGACCGGAAAGAGGAAGCTTACGAATGGGTGCGCGCCTCATTTGCGCACGGCGATGTATTTTTACCCCTCTTGCCGGACGGTCCTTCCTTATCAATCTTTAAGCCGGACCCGGAGTAGCCGGGAGCATCAAGGGTTGCTAACGGATTGGTGCCTTTGAAGTTGTCGCCGATGTCGTGTTCAGAGTCGACAAAATTGACGGTGACTCCAATACGGAAGGTGTCCGCGCCAAACACCGTCTTCGAGTAGAAAACGCTCCCGACACTTTTGAAATCAGGCATGGTGAAGGAATCGGTTTGATCCTGGACTTCGAAGGCCGGTAGATTGGGATCTGGCCTCTTAGTGACCGCGTTAAGGGAAAGATACTGGTAATAGGTAGCGTTGAACTCGAGGTCGAGCTTGCCCCAAGGATATTCCTTGGTAACGTAACTAAAGCCGAAATCTAAGCCATCGTTCCGGGATTGTCCGAGATTTTGGAACGTAGCATCGACCGCAGTAATTGTACCGGCTCCGTTACGAATAACGGCGCCGGGAAGGTTGATATCAGCGATCGTTTGCGGCGCGATTTGGCCGATTAGGTTGCGGACATTGATCGAGAACCAATCGACATAGGCTGAAAAACCGTTCGCCCAACCCCACCAACTGTGTTCGGGGTCGCTGGCTCCGGGGGTCCAAACCGCTCCAGCGAAATAGCTATACGAATTTTCGGGCTTCAAATGCGGGTTGCCCCCAGTGAAGATTATAACAGGAGTAACCGCGCCGCCGTGTAAAGGGTCGTTCACGAAAGCTAGACCAGCCATCGGCGCGCTGAAGAGTTCAGCCAAGGAAGGAGCGGCAAATCCTTCGTCATAGCTGGCGCGCAAGGTGACGTCATTAAAAGGCTTGTAGGATATGGCGAATTTAGGTTTGGCCGCGCTCCCGAAAGTGCTGTAGTCATCGTACCGTTCCTGAATACTTAGCTGGAGTGCGCGCGCACCGGGCCAGGACCATTTGTTGCCAAGGAGAGGGATTTCTATATCAAAAAAGGCGCTATGGACCCACCTGCGAGGCGTAGTGAGATGGCCGGCCGAGAAGTTAGGCGAGGTGACATTACCGAACTTACTGTCCGGATCCTGATTTTGGATAAAATCTTCGCTACGATACTCAAGGCCGCCGGCTACCGTAACAGGCCCCGAGCATAGGTCGATCAAAGTGCCCCCGGCAGAAACATGCCAGGTGAGTACATCGGTGCGAACATCCTCCCATTGGATCGTACGTAGGGCATTGTAGAACTGCCGGTTGAAGTTGCCGGCAAAGCGTTCGTCGATGAATGGGTCAAAAAACTGGCCGATGTGGCCGGGCAGTGTTCCGGCAAGCGCCTGGCTCAGCCTTTGTTTATTAACAGCGTTATAGTAATATTGGGTCCCATCGCTTTCTGCGTGCTGGAAGTTAGCGTCAATGACCCAATCGTGCGGAAGCTGGAGAGTCGCGCCGGCTACATTGCGGATCGTTCGGATAATCGTGTCCGAATTCCACGCACCCATTTCCGGTAGATACATA
>JBEEIB010000660.1:0-12517 GCA_041167675.1 Verrucomicrobiota bacterium | reverse complement strand
GGCATCTCTTTTTCATTATTCAAGGAGTACAAGGAGTACCACAAGAAGCAGAAGCACAATAGAGAATAAGGAACGCGGATTGCGGAAGGTGGGGGGGCGTTACGGCGCATGGGCGCGACAGCGTGGCGGTATCACGCCGACGCAGGTTCCGCAATCCCCATTCCGCAATCCGCGTTCCGTATTCCAGTCATCCTTGCGCTCCGAAGACCGCTGGGCTAAAGACTCCAGGGTTCATTCAGGAGTTCATGAAGATCGGTTTAGTACGACGTGGTTTCTCGCGTGCAGGTGGCGCCGAAAGTTATTTAAAACGTTTGGGACGCGGTCTGGTAGATGCCGGCCATCAGCTGACCCTTTTCTCGACTGAAGAATGGCCGCGGGCCGAATGGCCTTATGGTACTCTGGTCCGACTAAAAGAATCGGCTCCGCTCCCGTTCAGCCAAGCTGTGCAAGCCGCCCGCAACAGCGTCGAAATCTTGTTCAGTCTCGAGCGCATTGAATCCTGCGACTGTTACCGGGCGGGCGATGGTGTGCATCGGGTTTGGCTGGAAAAGCGAAAAACGTTCGAACCCGGCTGGAAAAAGTCGCTGCGTTTTTCCAATGGCAAGCACAGCCAGATCCTTGAGCTTGAACAAAAGCTGCTGGGCCAAGAGGGAACTCGCCGAGTCATTACGAATTCCAAACTCATTAAAAACGAAATTGTTGCTGAGTTTGGCTATCCGGAAGGCCAGATCTCCGTCATCTACAACGGCATCGCCGATGTCCATTTTAAAAAGAAGCCCGGATCCCGTTGGGATCTTCGGTTCGATGCCGGACTGAGTGATCTCGACATCGGTATTCTGTTCGCTGGCTCCGGTTGGGAACGTAAAGGATTGCGGTTCGCCATCGAAGCGATTCGAAGCCTGAAGGATCGGCGCATTAAATTCCTAGTCGCTGGGGAAGGGAAAAAGCCAGCTTTCACGCTGGCGAACACTCGATTCCTTGGTCCGGTTGAAGATATGCATTCTCTGTATGTGGCCGCCGACCTTTTTGTTCTACCGACCGTCTATGATCCATTTTCCAACGCTTGCCTGGAAGCGCTGTCAGCCGGTGTGCCGGTGATCACAACGAGCAGCAACGGTTTTTCAGAAATCATTCAATCGGGTGTACATGGAGAAGTCCTTGATCGTCCGGACGATGTGCAAGCACTTGCCAATGCGATCAACCACTGGTGCGCATTGGGTCAAAAAGACGATGTTCGAGCCGGCTGCGTTGCGCGCGCGCAGGAGTACACCGTTGCACGGAATGTCACCGAGACCATGAAGGTCCTTGAGCAGATTCACTCGGAGAAGAAAAGTAATCGGTGATCGGTTCGGTTACCTTATTTCGAAGGGATTCCGATCAACCCACGACTGGTAGCAGGTCGAAACAGTCCGGCAGGCGTCGCTTCGCAACCCATCGCTACCCATTGGACTGTGAGCCTTGCGCGCGACTCCGCTATTGGCTCTCATGTCGTCTCGCTATCGCTCAATGACCTGTTTCATCCTGCCCATCACGGAGGAAGAATGGCCATATCGGGGCGAGCTTTTTCCTTCAGTGCGTTGCCGGTGAATAGGTGATCAAATCCGCCGCACCCAACCTAATCGGCTCACACGTCTTCTCTCGCTGTCGTTCAACGACGTGCTGCCGTCGCTACGCTTTGGCGCGCCCAAGCTTTGCGTTTAACAAAATCATAGAGCGGGCCGCGATGTAGGCTTTGCGGAGTCGGGTTTCGCTCTACTGGTCATTGGTCTCACGAAACGATCACAGCTTCCATATATTCCGGCACATTGGATTCCGGCACATTGGTTGCACCTCTCGCCCGGATTTGCGTTTCACCATGGTTCAATCCCCATTCCTTTTAGGCTTCACAACGCCAGGAGAAATCCGGTTAATCATCTCGAACGACGAATCCGGATGAAAACTACACATTTCTCTCCTCTTCTCTTGCTGGCGCTAGCGGTTTCCATGTCAGGCGCGCTGGCCGACTCTACTGATGAAGCGCTTAACCAATTTTACACTGACAACATGGCGACCCGCCTCAGCTCAGAGGGCCCGGGCGATGTGATAACCAACCCGCCTCCACAAAACCGAAAAGAGGAAAAGGGTCACAAGGGAGCCAAGATCCACAAGAGCAGCGCCGTCTCAGATCACTCCAGCCAGACTCCGAATGGCTTTTTCGGTTATCGCTCGTCGGCAGCCATCACCACCAAGGCGCACGCTAATTTTCTTACCGCCGTCGCCGGCAACGATCCGAAAAAGAGCTCATTCGTGCAAAAAGAACTCTCTGGTAATTCTGCCGAAAATCGTTTTGATGCCCGATTTTCGCGATACGGTTTTTCCAGTAGCGACGCATCTGATTCGTACGCCGGCTTTGTGATCGTTCTCTGGGAGATCGCCAACAATCAGAGCGCTTCGGCTCACCCCGCCGGCATTCGACAAGTCCGCCAGAAGGTAAATGAACTCCTGCTAACTAAATTCGGATCTAAGACGATCACCGATGAAACCAAGCAATATTATTCCGAATACTTCAAGCTGCTAGCCGTGGTTTTCAACGACAAGTGGAAAGAGTTTCAATCGAAAAACGACGCTGCCGGGATTCAAAAGGCACAAGACACCGCCTACCAGAGCGGCCGGAAGCTTGGAGTCGATCTCAAGAAACTGCAGTTGACCGACAACGGATTTAAGAAGATTTGAGACGCCCAAACTTCCACGGAACGCCGGGAACGGCAAACGACGAATCGCCATCGTGTGATCCGCGAATGCCGCAACGCATGGTCGGAACGAAAGCATCGTATAGCAAAACATCATACGCAGCGACACGATGGCGCCTGCGGTTTGTGGCGGCGCCATCCGACCAGCGTCGCGCCGACTTTTAGTCTGTGCCGAATCACGGGCGTTTGGGGGATCCGACGTCGTCTCTCTCCTCACAGACCGGCCATATCGAAGCTACAGACTATGTCGGACAAGCTAGTCGCCGCTACCGCTTGCGCCAAACGCCGAATGTGGTGTGTTCCTGCCCCGCCAACCAGCATCAATCACTGCTCATGCTCACCGCCCGCCGATCTTCGGCGCATTCGGATTCGCTTCCGGCCCGAAATAACGCAAAACCACCAGGTCTTCGACCGTGCTCGTGTTTTCGAACGTGACACCCGCACGCGCCGCCGGGTCCGTACAAAATGCTTCGTCTTCGGTCATTTCCACGAACCGGATCATCTTGGGACAATCGAGTGTCAGCCGGTTTATCCGGCCGTGGCCTTGCACCACGATCAAACCGTAAGCGCCGTTATCCTTGATTGTACATTTGACGCCAGGCTCGACGGTAAGCTCCTTTGCGGTGAAGAGTTGTTCTCCACCGATATTCCCGTAAACGATCCAGCGATCGATGTATCCCTCGGACGCAGTATCCGCGACGGGTACCGGTTCAAGATAATGGTTCTTCTTGAAATGAGGATCGACGTTGGCTTCCCAATCCAGCTCGCTGACGATGAAATCGAGGTCGAAATGTTTGTCGGCCGGAATATCCTTCACCAGAAGCGCGCGTGGGACTTCCCGTCCTTCGACCAAAGACTGGAACATCGAAAATACATCTGAACCCCACTGCGGTTCGTACGTTACCAAAGAGCCGGGAGCATGCAGGAGGCCAGGGCCGATCAACCAACCAGAGCATGGCTTGAGCCGATACGCTTTGGAAAGATCGAGGATGCCGTTGTCACCGCGATTCCAATTCGCCAGACATTCCTTGACCTGCTCTTTGGTTGTACCGGGTTCCAACCCCATAAAGGTATACGGAAAATTGTTTCCCACCGTGTTGTGTTGCGGCGGAAAATAGTAGCTCTCCGGCTTACCCTCCTGGCCAACTAATTTAGCGTGCTCGGCGGACTGATGCATGTGGTGCGGGATTGGACCCATATTATCGAAAAATTTCGAGTACACCGGCCAGCGATGATATTTTCTCCAGATTGTTTCCCCGATAAGTTGCGGGCCAAATTCTTGGACGGCGGCGGAAAAAGTGAACCGATTATTTTCAAATACGCAGTAGCTCAAACCCTCGTCTGGCGTTCGATTTTCATTAGCTGCCGGCGTGGTGGAAGCAAACCAGCGTTCATCGATGCCACCGCGGTCAAGACCGTAGGCGTAGACATCATCAGGATGGAGCTTGAGCCGGCGCCCAGGCTGTAAGAACGACCTTGGAACCCAACAAGGGGCGAGCCGCAAAAGTCCACCACTCTGCTCCAGAGCGGCATCAATCAATCCTCGGAGATTCGATTCGGTGGTTTTGAGCGAAGTAACGGTTTTCATTTTTTGGAAGAAGGGGTGCAGGGGAGAGCGATTGCCAATAGCCAATAGCTGTAGAGATGACAAATGACAAATGACAGATGGGCGCGCTCGCCGACGCCCGCACCCAGGTATCAGGATTCTACGATCGTGCAAGGCGCGGATTCGGAATATTAGTGAAAAAGCAACGGAGGGCGCGTCGCTTGCGACGCCCGGAAACAATCCAGGATTCGCCGAGGTATCGAGCCCGCGACCATCCGCCTTTAATTATCAAAAGTCGCGGCTTTTTGAACCCATTGCGAAAACGATTGTGCGCCGATCCGATATATTATAACGTATATAAGAGTAGTTATGATATTTCGAGATCGAAAGCATCCGCCGCATCCAGGCATGGCAAACATTACAATGATTTTTCTGTCGGCCGTTACGTGATCTTGCCAAACCATATTCATCTTCTGGTCGGCGACAGTGACGTCGCACCGTACAGTTTGGACCGTTGGGTTGGCGCGTGGAAGGCTTGCGTCTCAAGGCGCTGGCCAAAAGAAGAGGATAAGCCGATTCGGCAACGGAGCTTTTGGGATCGCCAAATGTGGAGCGATCAAACCTGCGATGTGAAATGGTTGTATGTCCGAAACAATCCAGTCCGCCATGGTCTAGTCAAACACCCCGACGATTGGCCGTTTCAAGGCGTGATGAACGATCAGGGCTAAACGAGCGTAAGAGCGGATCGTGGGCTTGATACCTCGGTGAGCAGTGAGACGTTCGCGGGCGTCGCAAGCGACGCGCCCTCCGCGTCAGGGGTTGCTCTCCACCAATATTCCGCATTCCGCAATTCATCTGCTACGGCGTAATGAACGATCTGCGCTAAACGAGCGTCAGAGCGGATCGTGGGCTCAGCACGGATGGTTAACCATCGCCCTCGGCTATTGACCATCGCCCCCCTCACTCCCAAAGCTTTTCTGCCAGATTCAGTGCTTGCAAATAGGTCAGATGCTCGCCGCCACGAACCAACTCCTCTTTCAGTAACCCGGCCAGCGAAGTTCCTCCCGCCGGCAAAAGCTGTTTCATTTCCGGATGTTCCGACAATGTGCTTTCCAAAAAATTCCCATTCCAGGACACATTAAAAAAACCTTGCGCAAAATGGAATCGAACTTCTCCAACCCACTGACCCGGTACTGCTTTCAGTTTCACTCGCACAATTTGTCCGCTCGTTGGGACTAAAAATGTGTAAGTGAAGTCTTCTTTTCGCTCCAGTTCCCAGCCAAGTTGATTTGCTAGCCAGGAAACCAAGAGGATAGCGGTAGCCCAATATTCCGGGTCATGAACGATCTCGACTTCTGAGATGGATCCGATTTTTGCCGCGGCCCACGGATGATCGAACGTTTGAGCGACCGCCAAACGCAGATAGATCAGACGGCGCCAATTGAGATCGCAAAGCACACAACGCGACCCGGCCCCGGCAACCGAGTCCCGCAGAATCTGGATTTGTCGGGCCGGCTCCCGCCAACCGTGACTGTCGAAAAAGAATCGGTCGACCCAACCCCAAAGCTGCGCATCGAGTCCTGCGCCAAACTGCCCTTGCCACCACAGATACAAGGGAAGATCCGAATCCAGATGACTGAACAAAATGCTTCGCATTACTTCCGGTCCGCCGCCTTCGATTAAAAAAGCGATCTGCTCACTGCAAACCTGATGTCCGCTGGCACCCGTCACGTGGCAATGCGCACTGATCCAGGCTTGGACCCGCTGTTTTTGGGCCGACGGATTAGCCGCTAGTAAAATGACTCGACACGCATGTTGGCGCGTCACCTCAGCCATTAACTGTGTATTGAAACTCAGAGCATCCGATGCCTCGCTGTAAACCGCAAAGTTCACTAACGAAGCCTTGGAAAGCTGCTCGCTTTCCTGCTCCCAAAGTTGCGTCAGACTCCGATTGATCTTCGCAACTTCAATCGGCATTCCGCGAGATAGGCTGGAAGTGGGTGGTTGGATGTTCGTACTCATGGGTTTGGCTGATTGTTATTGGCTATCGGTTTGGCTTTCCCAAGGGGATGGGACGGTCCAGAGCGTCGGAGGGGAGCTGCTTGCGGCTCCCGAGAACAAAGCCTTGCGATTCTCGTTTGAGGTACTGCGAACTGATGGCGACTGCGGCTTGTGGTCGCGTGGGAACAAGCAGCTCCGTGAGAGTTCTTCGGCCGATTCGAAATCGCAAGTGCAATGGGACAGTCGCCGCTACCGGTTCGGCGAGCGCTGCTCCAAATTCCGCAATCCGCAATCCGCGATCGACATTTCCTTCATCTGTCATAGCGCCGTAAGCGCTAAAGGCGCCGCCAGGCTCGGCCATCGTTCTCAATCAATGCCTCGGCTTCCGCCGGACCCCAGCTACCAGCCGGATAGAAAGCAAGAGGGCTCTGTTTCTCGTCCTGGTGCCATTCTTCCTCGATTTCATCGACAAATCGCCATGCTTCTTCGACCTCATCTCTTCGAGCAAAGAGCGTCGGATCCCCAGCCATCGCGTCCAACAACAAACGCTCGTATGCTTCCGGACTCGCGGTTCCAAACGATGTGCCATAATGGAAGTCCATTTTTACCGGTTGAACCCGAACACTGGCGCCCGGGATTTTCGATTGCATCCGTAACGAGACTCCCTCATCCGGTTGAATCCGAATGACGAGTACATTTTGCGAGCCGTCCCGCACGGCCATCTGGTCTCGATTAAATAACACTCCAGGCGCGTTCTTAAAATGGATACCGATTTCCGTACCGGCTTTGGGAAGACGTTTTCCCACTCGCACATAGAACGGCACATCGGCCCAGCGCCAGTTATCGATTAGGATTCGTAGCGCCACAAAGGTCTCGGTCATCGATTCCGGGCGTACGTTTTTCTCTTCCCGATATCCGGGCACCGATTGACCATTGATCGAACCAGCGGTGTATTGGCCGCGGATTACATTCTGCGCTACCCCTTTTCCACGAATCCGGCGTAGCGATCGGAGCACTTTCACCTTCTCGTCTCGGATCGAGTCGGCACCAAGATCGGTCGGCGGCTCCATCGCAATTAAACAGAGCAACTGAAGGAGATGGTTCTGAACCATGTCCCGAAGCGCCCCTGCTCCTTCATAATAACCAGCTCGGTTCTCTACCCCGAGCTGTTCACTCGCCGTGATCTGCACATGGTCGATATATCGCTGGTTCCACAGATGCTCGAAAATGGCGTTAGCGAAACGCAAGACCATGATGTTCTGTGCGGTTTCCTTTCCGAGATAGTGATCAATCCGGAAGGTGTCCGCTTCGGCGAAACCGTTCCGGACCGCCGTGTTCAATGTTTCCGCGCTCTTTAGATCGACTCCGAAGGGCTTCTCCACGATAACTCGGGCCCACCCGCCATGCGGACTCTGGTTCAATCCGGCAGCTTCCAACTGAGTCAATATCGGCTCGAACTGATCCGGACCGGCAGACAGATAGAAAATGCGGTTGCCTCTGGTTCCTCGCTCTCGATCGATCTGTTCAAGGCGTTCTTTGAGTCGACGATAACCCTCTGGGTCGCCGAATTCGCTGCGATGATAAAAGATCGAATTGGTAAAATTCTTCCAGAGATCTTCGTTGATTTTTTGCCGCGAATATTTGTGAGCCGCTTCGCTCAACTCTTGACGAAAAACGTCGTCCGTCTTGTCCCTTCGGGCGAAGCCCACTACGGCCAACCCCGGTGGCAGATCGCCATCCGCAGCCAGATTGTATAGGGCCGGAACCAGCTTGCGATGGGTCAGGTCACCGGTCGCTCCAAAAATAACGATCGAGCAAGGCTGCGGAGCAGCTCGCGAAACCAAGCCCTCCCGCAGCGGATTCGAAAACGATTGTTCTGTCATAAAATACCGCCCCCAACGGCAGCAGGATACCCTCAACGGGGTTCGCCTGTATGACAAATGAGAAACGCGAATTTCGGATTCTGGGAAATGCGGAATGCGGAACGCGGAATGTTGGTGAAGCGCAACCACTGACCCGGTAGCGGCGACTGTCCCATTGTGCTCCGGACTCCGCGGAACTCGAAAGCGCGCCCGGAGCTGACCGCGTTACACCACCATAAACCGCAGTCGCCATCGTCTCGCCCCGACATTGCTCCTAAGGGATTGCTGATTCGTCATCGTCGATGCCGATTAGGACAGCGATTACTGATTACTGATTTGTCATCTATTTTTGACCCCTGGATCAGCCGAATTTGGCTCGTTTCCCCCTCGAAAACGCGATTCTGACAAAAATTTCATCCAAATGTTTGATTTTTTTACCATTTTCGCTCGACAGAGAATTCCCTCTTTAGGTACTCCTTACGACGCCCTTCACAATTAACCCCCACTCAATCAAGGAGTACAAAAGAAAGAAAAACATGTGTTTTCCGGCTAGTTTTCCCCGACTGCTGGGTCTCAAAGCATCGCTTGTTGCGAGTTTGGCGTTGCTCACTTCTGGAGCGCTCTACGCCCAGAACTCCGACTCGGGCGATGTCACTGCATTAAAGACCCAGATGGAAAAGATGCAGAAACAATACGAAGACCGTATCTCGGCCATGGAGTCCAAGATGCAGTCTCTCGAATCCAAGGCGGATTCCGGATCGATCTTGAACACCCATGTTCTGACCGATGACAACGGCAAACAGTACGAAGGCAAAGGCCCCGCGCTTGACGAATCGTTCCTCAAGTCGCTGACCCGGAATTTCAGCTTCACATCGTACATCCGTGCTGGTGTCCAATTTAACGGCAGCGGCGGCGGCGGTAACTTCAACTTTGAAGCGCCGGACAATCCCGGTGGCCGTTCGCGTCTCGGCAACGAAAACGATACCTACTTCGAGTTGACCTGGAAACAGGCCCACATGCTGGGCGACAGTCCAGATGTCATGGATGTCTCGATGGTGTTCACGCCGGCTATCCGGTATGTCCAAAATCGCAACACGTTCGTCACCGGTATTGGGGGCGGTCGTGAAAATGGTGACGATTTCAATTTCATCATGCGCGAAGCGTATGTGGAAATGGCTAACGTGTTCAAGGGCGCGCCGGAAATCACCTTCTGGGGCGGCCAACGGTTCTACGATCGATTCAACTTCGATCCGCAAGATTACTTCTATCTGGATACGTCCGGATACGGAGCGGGTGTGAAGAACATCGATGTCGGTATCGGCAAACTCTGGCTCGCCTACTTTGGCGGCTTGGATGACGATATCGCCGCACCGAACATGGGAAGCTTTTACAAGCACACCGTCGATGTCCGGTTGAAGGATATTCAGATCGGCCCCGGTAAACTGATGCTGGTCGGTATTGGTAACTATGAGAAGGGCTCAACATTCACGAGAGATTTTGCTGGCAATCTGCTCACTACTGGCAATGCGATATCGACCCACCCGGTTCGCACTAGTGATGCCTACGGCCTCGGAGGTGGTGCAGTTTACAAGATTGATCTCAGCGCTATCGGTCCGAAGAGTTACCTCGAACTCTTCGCATTGGCCGGCTTCGGAGCGACCAACTTCAGCAGCGGCACCGACGTGGGGGTAGTCACTGGGTTCGAATCGAACTTCCTGGTCAGGAATCCTACGACCGCACCCGGTGTCGTGGTCAATGCCGGGAACGCGATTCAAAACCAGCGTACCTATCGAGCAGGCGGACTCTTTGTCTGGAACCCGAATCCCTGTTTCTCCTTGGGATTGTGGGGGCTCTGGAACCAAGACTCGGCCGGTTTTCGGCTGGAAGAAAGTTTCGTAAACCCGTTCCATCCGGTCCAGGCAAACGGAGTAACGCCCAATCTCGTCTTCAAGAACGCTCCTGCCACGCGTAATATGTTCCAGGTTGGTACAAGGCCGATCATCTGGATTGCGGATAATTTCGCAATCGAAGGCCAGGCCTACGGTGTCTGGGCGGATAACGTCCGCGGTTGGCAGGTGAACACCAATACCAATGTGCATCCAGGCACCCTCAGTCCCACTGCTTTCAGCCGCAGTGGAGAGCAGGGCGTATTCACGATCGCTCCAACGATCAAGCCAAAGGGCGGCTACTATACCCGTCCGGAGTTGCGCGTCTTCGCGACCTACTCGATTTGGAGCAATTCTTGGAAAGGCGCTACCACGCCGATTCAGGAAGGTGGCAACACCGGCGGATTTACTCCTTCGCCGTATGCCAACGCTCACGCCAACCAAGGCTGGTTGTTTGGTACCCAGGTTGAGTGGTACTTCTGAGCTAAGCTTATTGAGTTAGGTTGATTGTTTTCCCCGTCCGGTAGCTGCCGGACGGGGATTTTTTTCGCGAATCGAAGGCGCAGAACCTGCCCAAGGCTTTCGCTCAATGGATGTGTTTCTCCCTACCAATCAGGGGCCATCATCACCGAGTGTTGGTTTCCAGGACAAAATTTGTTTGACGGACCAGTCGGTCCTTTGATAACGCTGATCCCGTTTCCCCGCTACGTTCATACAAACCAAGGAAGTAACGCGTACCATCAGGAAGTTAGAAAATGTGTTCTCTCGCCAGTTCTCCCGTCTGTGGCTGGGCCTCAAAACGTCGCTCGTACCGCCTGAGCTCTTCAACACGCCGGGAATTTCTGTTCGCGTGTCCAGGTATTCCTAGCGAGGCCTAATTAACTAAAGGAGCAGTTAGAAATGTGTTTCCCCATTAGTTCTCCCCTGCGGCTGGGGATTACAGCGTCGTTAGCCGCAACGCTCGCGTTGTTTGCCACCTCTGCCGCGCTTCATGCTCAGAACTCGGACTCGAGCGATATGACCGCATTGAAGGCACAGATGGAAAAGATGCAGAAGGAATACGAAAACCGCATCTCGGCGATGGAGTCCAAGATGCAATCGCTCGAATCCAAGGCGGAATCGGGCTCAATCCTGAACACTCATGTCCTGAGCGATGCCGATGGCAAACAATACGAAGGCAAAGGACCGGCGCTGGATGAATCGTTCCTTAAGTCGTTGACCCGGAATTTCACCTTTTCTACTTACATTCGCGCCGGCGTCCAATTTAACGGTAGCGGCGGCGGTGGTAATTTCAATTTTGAACCGCCCGACAATGCGGGTGCCGAGCGTCCGCGTCTGGGCAACGAGAACGATACCTACATGGAGATAACCTGGAAACAGGCGCACATGCTGGGTGACAATCCGGACGTCATGGACGTTTCCATGGCGTTCACGCCGTCGATTCGTTACGTCCAGAACCGCGGCACATTCATCACCGGTATTGGCGGTGGACGCGAGAATGGGAGCGATTTCGATTTTGTGATGCGCGAGGCGTACCTCGAAATGAGCAACGTCTTCAAGAGCGCTCCGGAAATTACCTTTTGGGCCGGTCAACGGTTTTATGACCGCTTCAATATCGATCCGATGGATTATTACTGGCTCGATATGTCCGGGTACGGCGCCGGGGTCAAGAATATCGATCTCGGTATCGGCAAACTCTGGGTTGCTTACCTTGGTGGCTTGGATGACGACATTGCCTCACCGAATACCGGTAGCTTTTACAAGCATAGCCTCGATGTTCGATTGAAAGATATCGCCATTGGCCCGGGCAAATTGATGTTGGTTCTTATCGCCAATTATGAGAAGGGCACAACGTTCACGAAAGATTTCAATGGCAATCTGCTAGCCGCCGGCGATGCGATACTGACCCATCCAGTTCGCACCGACGATGCGTACGGCATCGGTGGTGGCGCGGCCTACAAGATCGATCTCAGCGCCATTGGCCCGAAGAGCTTCCTCCAAGTTTACGCTTTGGGCGGCTGGGGAGCGACCAACTTCAGCACCTCAACCGACTTAGGCGTACTCACGGGCTTGGTAAACTCGGCTATAATCAGGAATCCCGCGACCCCAGCCGGTGCCGTCATCAACGCCGGAGAAGCGATCCAAAAACAGCGCCGATTCCGAGCCGGTGGATTTTTTGTTTGGAATCCGAATCCTTGCTTCTCGGTGGGTGTCTGGGGATACTGGCAGCAGGATTCAGAAGGTTTCCGGCTGCAGGAAAGTTTCACTAACCCGGTCTTTCCAACCGCTGCGAACGGAATAACACCCAATCTCGTCATCAAGAACGCTCCTTCCACGCGTAACATATACGAAACCGGTATCAGACCGGTTATCTGGATCGCGGACAATATTGCGATCCAGGGCCAGGCTTACTACAGCTATATCGATAACGTTCGTGGTTTTCAGACGAACAGTAATCCCACTATTAATCCAGGCACCCTTAGTCCTACTGCT
>JBEEIB010000659.1:0-5851 GCA_041167675.1 Verrucomicrobiota bacterium | reverse complement strand
CATGACAAATGTACTGCGGCAGCACTATCTGCCATCGGTTAGCTCCGCGGCGGGAAACATCTATAATCGAGGCCCGTGGCAGCCTGCAATTCACGGGTCTTTTTTGATTCGCTCGCGCGTGATTCTTCCAAGAGAGAAAGGACAACATCCGATTCGGGCTGCGCGCTGCAAAGCAAAACCGTACCTTTCGGGGTAGAGGCAGTCGGAGCTTGCAAGTAAGAAATCTTTCCTCTCAACAGCTTGCACGCACAGATACCACAGATCCCAGACCGGCAACCATATTTCGGTTTGAGGCCGTTACTCAGCGCCATGTCCAGAAGCGTGCTCCGGCCATCCCAGGTGATAGGATCGCTATCGGGATAAAATTGGATCTGAAGTTTCTCGGTAGTCGAAGGATTTCTGTTTCCGCAGATCATTGTAGAAGGACCGAAGCACTCAAAGTGAATGCGCTCGATCTCTACGCCCCATTGCACAAGATCCTCATAGACTTCTTGCATAAAAGCGGCGGGACCACAGAGAAAAAAGTCGCCGTACGGAGTTGGCACCAGCGCCTGGACCGTTTTAATTCCGATTCTTCCGTGACTGTCGTAGTCTTCCCCTAACCGATCTCCGTCATTTGGCCGGCTGTACGCGAAATGGATTCTTATGTTTTCGTGAGTTGCAGCGAGCGATCTGACGTCACTGGCAAAAGCGTGTTCATTGCGGTTACGTGTACCATGGAAAAAGAAGACCGGTCGCTTCACTGTGCCGGCAGTGAGAGCATTTAACATGCAAATCATCGGTGTGATGCCGACGCCGGCGCTGATGAGCACAACCGGGCGGTCGCCTTTCAGCTCCAGGCAAAACTGGCCGGCGGGAGCTTTTGCCAATAATTTGTCGCCAGCCTTAAAATGATCGTGTAACCAATTCGACACTAATCCCACGGTTTGGCCTGCTTGGAGCTCGCGCTTCACGCTGAGTCGAAAGTAGCCTTTATCGGGTGCGTCAGAGAGCGTGTAAGTGCGGATCGCGGGTTGCTGTTGTCCGATGATTTCGACCTGGATCGTCAGAAATTGCCCCGGCTGATAGGTCGACAGCGGTCTACCATCTTTCGGTCTTAAATAGAAAGAAGTGATGGTTGCGCTTTCCGCAACGCGCTTCTCCAGAAGGAACTCACGCCATCCGATCCAGGCCGGACCTTTTGCGATGAAACGAGAAAAACACCAAACGACTATCAGCTTGCCAATCCGCAAAACTTCCAAGGTCGCAACTGGGATGAAGAGTGCGAGGGCTATGCCCAAGTTCCCTTGGCTGGCAGTGGCCTGGTGATAAAGGAGGACAAGAGCAGCCAAGTAAGCTAGACGATGGACCCATTTCCAAAGGGCGAATCCCAACGTGCGCACCGACCAATCGTTGCTCGTTGCAGTGAGCAAAAGTAAAATCAGGAAGCCAAAGGAACCGGCCAAAAAGAATGGTTCCGAAATGCTCGCCAAATAGCTCTGAACACCGCCCTCATTGATGAAGTTCAAATTCACGTGGAGGAGCGCGTAGATGAATGCCGTGACGCCTACAGCTCTTCGATGTCGATTCAAAGAGCTTACGGTTTTGCTTCCTGGGAACAGCGTCTTCAACGGGGATAGACAAAGGACCGTGCCTAGGAGCCACACGGCTATTTCGCCAGAGCGATGAAAGAGCGCTTTCACTGGATCGGCCCCGAGTTCGCCCTTGAGGATTGGTATCACTAAAAGAACGATTCCAGGGGTGACGAGAGCCATCCAGGCAAAGAAACGAGAAGCGATGATCCTTGAAAAAACCTCCATTCCAATAGTGCATACCGGTCAAAGGCGCTGTTTATGCCGTAAAAATTGTCGGACCCAACGGGCGGCCTAATAGACCGGAGTCAGGAGTTGCGTGTTCGCCGTTTTGGAAAAGAGTAGCTAGATATGCCGGGAAGAATTCCAGAAGCAGACTGGAAAATTTTTCGTCAGCTCCATGAGGTTTGGCTCGAGCGATATTGTACGCAAACAAACGAGCAAACGCAGCGCTTGCTATCAAAGCCTGGCGTAAGCTCTTACGACCGATATCTCGAGGTTTATAAGTTTATTCGTGATAAGGACAGGGAACTCGGATTTGCGTTTGATGACTTCCGGCGTTCCACCGCGACATTGCAGATACGTATCATTAAGAACCTCGGGGTGATCACCGAAGAAGAGCTAGGCACGTTCAGCGAGCCCACGCGTGCGTTCGCGCTTGAGAAGTGGGAATGAGATGCGCTGTTGTCGGAGCTCTGTGAGTCAGATTGAAGATTTAGCCATAGCCACAAAGCAGACTTCGCCTCCACCTTCGCGCTTCGCCTAACGTGAGATTCTACGCCCGCTCGGGGTGAGTTTTTCTGATCCAGAATTTCTTGATGAGCCGGGCAGCTTCCAAACCCACAAGGAGGAAGAGCAACCATCGCGAGATATACCAGTGCCCTTTGCCCGCGATCGATTGATGATAGATCAGGACAATCGCCGCGACGTAAGCCAGCCGGTGAAGCAGTTTCCATCGCCTCCCGCCCAGTTTCCGGACCGACCAATTGTTGCTGGTCGACGCGAGCACCACCAGAATGCTGAGCCCGGTCAAACCAAACCAGGTAAACGGTTTGGTAAAACTTTGCAGCAGATCCTCCCAATCGCCTTGGTAGAGCACATGACAGGAGAAATGGATCAGACCATAAATGCAGGCGGAAACACCGATATAACGGCGATGCCGATTGAGCGCGTTGACGATGGCCGAACGCGGGAAGAGTACCCGTAGGGGAGTCAAGCTCAAGACCGCACCCAAAGTCCAGATGGCAGTCTCGCCGGACACGTGCAGCAGCCGTTCAACCGGATTTGCGCCGAGTTGATTGGTGACGGCCGGAACGATAATGAGGCAGATGCCGATCCCAATAAGAATGACAAGCGCGACAATTTTGTTGGCAAGAATCCGGGCGATGAGGTTGATTTCCGCGATCAGAAATTTTTCCGAAGATCCAATCCGGCATAGAGTCCGGCAACCTCTTTTTCGTACCCGTTGAATTTCAGGGTCGGTTGTCTCCCGGCAAAAAAACCACCGCCGATGACCCGTTCGGTTTTCTGGCTCCAGCGAGGATGATCAACTTCCGGGTTCACGTTCGCGTAGAATCCGTATTCGTCCGGCGCCATCCGGCTCCACAGCGTCTTCGGCTGATCAGCCACAAAGTCGATTCGCACCAACGATTTCGCTCCTTTGAATCCATACTTCCAGGGAACAACCAGACGAATGGGCGCCCCGTTCTGGTTCAGCAACGGCTTGCCATAGATGCCGGTCGCCAGGAAGGCCAACTCATTGTTCGCTTCGGGCAAGGTCAGCCCTTCAGTGTACGGCCAGGAAAAGTCTTGCGAGCGCTGACCTGGACAGTTTTTCGGGTCCAGGAAAGAGGTGAACTGCAGGTATTTCGCTTCGGGTTTAGGCTCAGCCATGGCCACCAGCTTGGCGAGGGCGAACCCGTCCCACGGTATGACCATCGACCAGGCTTCCACACACCGGTGCCGGTAATTGCGCTGTTCGATTCCGCCGGCAGCTTTGATCAGGTCGTTGACGTCATATTTGCCGGGTTTAACGCATGAACCGCCAATCTCGATCGTCCAAGGCTCCGTCTTCCAACCCCGGTTGGCATTGACTTTTGGATCGCCTTTCTCCAGCCCCCATTCGTAAAAATTGTTGTAGCCGGTGATGTCGTCGTAAGGCGTGAGTTTAGCTCCGGAAAGTTTGTAGCTCGCGTTCAGCACGTCGGGAAACCCGGAGGTTGCGGAACGAGCCACCGTCGGCAGGAAAGCGCCGGCTGCCAGTCCCAAACCAAAGGTTCGCAGAAATTGGCGTCGCCCAAGATACTGGGACTCCGGAGTAACAGCCGAGTCGAGCAACTGCCAGGAACTTTTCTTTTGGATATGCACGGCGAGGCGCATGACAGATGACAGATGACAAATGACAGATCAACTGGTTTCGCACGTTGAGGTCGGCGAGGATCAAAAATCTCACGCCAAGACGCAAAGGCGCAAAGAACGGAAACAGCAGGCTTGAACCGACCAATGTGCGCAGCTGGATTTTACCACGCAAACGATGATCGCTAGGATGACAAATCCCAGCCGCGGTCTTGCGGTTCTCGTCGAAGAGCGGCGCGTTTCTTGGAGATAGCAAAACGTATCTGGTTGTTTGGCCTGGACGAACATTCGGAATTAAACCAATCGTTGGTTCGCTCCGTGCCCATCAAGTGGACAATCTCGCGCAATTCATCATCCCAGGGATCCCCGAACACCACGAGATTGTGAATAAGGACGTCAGTCAACGGGTGGTCACCTGGCTTACCGTTCATCGTGTATTCTAGGTTCTCAGATGGAGATGCGGACGAGAACTAAAGAGACTCTATCCTTTCTTTGCGACTTTGCGTCTTTGCGTGAGATTTTTCCAGCGGGTCAATCTCGAATTTTCAACATTCGCCGGTTTACCGATCCACGGTGTCGGAAGGCCAAACGCGAGCAGCGTAATAACCGAAGGTGCGGTCAAAGAACGCCTTAGTTTGGGCAGAAAGGCCATACCAATATACTGGAGCGACGCGCCCTACCTCGCCACGGGAATCACCCAATCGCTAACTAGACCAATTTGGTTGCAGCAATGCCGCGCTGTTTTCTTCTGTTCGAAATCCGCTTTGCGCGAGCCCGCATCAAGGGCGCGGTGGCTCGCCCATTTCGCTACTCTCCTCTTTTCGCTGTAGCGCTCGGTTCCTTTGGAAAAGCAAAACGACACCGATTACGGATAAGGCAAAGGTAACCACACAGATCGCCAGCCAGAAGTACCTCCAGGTGTCGGGCAGAGGCAACATCGTCGTGAACATGGCGGCAATAAATGCGACGAGGCCCATCACGGTAGTGAAACACAACGTTGCGAACGCGTAGTCATCTACCGTTTCGAACATTGGGCTGAAAAGAGGATTCCGCTTGTTTCTCGTAACACCGGCCGGCACAGCCCGATCGTCTTGGGCGGCTGTTTTCATACGAAAATCTATTGAGCGGTTACTTTCGGCGCCATCGGTTAATAGTGTGACTCGCTACGAATCCTATTATCCGAAGATGGATGAACTAAAGTTAACCGGATAGCAGATCGGACGAGGACGAAGCTAATGGAATTTCAGACGACTGATGAAGTCGGACCCGCCGGGACGGTCGTTCTCGTTCGAGGACGAAGACGAGTTTAATGGAGGGCGCTGAGCTGTCGTTTGACCTTGTGCCCGGTCACGATGTCTGTCGGATCTGACTTGGTTCCTTGTACCGTGACCTCAATCCAGTCCGGAGCCGAGAGAGTGAAATCACGCTTGATGATCGGGCCGGTAAAATCGTCGACTTCTTTGAATGTGTTTGTCCGCCGATCGTAGAAATAGGTTTGCCAATGCCAGGGGGAATGACCACCCGAACTGGCTGTGCTAAAGACGTAAAACTGCGAGTCCGGTGTCCACTCGTTTTTCTGCACATTGCGTCCGTGTTCACCGTCGGGGGACCGGAAATCTTTGAAGGCGAGAACGTGATCGCTCACGTCATGAATTTCGATCCGAGATTCATTGAACGGCGGACCATGTTTTCCGACCGAGGACACGCAAGCTCGCAATTTCTGATCTGGCGAAGTGACGCCCGCGCATTTCCATTGCGGTTGATGAGCGCATCCCAGCAGGGAAGCCGCGATCAGGAGGGAAAAGAAGACGCGCATACAGAGCTTCAGCCGCATGATGGCAGAGCAGAGGCCGGTAAACAATAGCAAATAGCAGATGAAGGCCCTAACGGGCGTGCTAAAATAGCTGCGAGAACGCTCACGGTTT
>JBEEIB010000658.1:0-13776 GCA_041167675.1 Verrucomicrobiota bacterium | reverse complement strand
CTGATTGAGTTCCAAGGTCAGCCAAGGTCCAGCAAAACCGGCGGCCTAACTTGACAGTCGCCGCCGAAGGTGCAGCTGACACGCGCACACACCGGGCGCCGATATGCCGGCGGGCCAGTACTCCTGTCCTCCCTAACTTCTTGAATTTCTGGTTCGATTTGTGGCACTCTCTCGGCCGTGTTGTCCTTTCGACGAATTTTCTGTTGGCTGGGTTTGACTGTTTTCCTCGCGGGTTGCGAAACAACGGCGCCGTATGTCTATCACTATATTCCGGGACGGACTGCTACTGCTCAACTGGGATATGCGGTTGCACCAGCTCGTGCACCGTCAGCGGTGCAGCAGGCGATCGCTGCGGGCAATGAGATCGTTGGCCGGCCTTATCGATACGGAGGGGGTCATGTGTCATTTTATGACTCAGCTTACGATTGTTCTGGGGCAACCTCTTACGTTTTGCACGCGATCGGCCGGTTAAGGACGCCGAATCCTTCGGACGAGTTTCGAAAGTATGGGGAGAGCGGTCCAGGAAACTGGGTCACGATTTACGCGACTCGCGGGCACGTCTTTCTTGTCATTGCTGGCCTCCGTTTCGATACGGGATGGAGAAACGGAGGAGATGGTCCACACTGGACGAGCCACAGCCGGCCGGCCGACGGATACGTGTTGCGGCACCCATCGGGATTGTGAATGCATTTGGTAGGTGCCGAGCGGCCGTGTACTCTATGTCGATATAACGGTACGTCGTAATGAATTCCAATGATCCAACGGCTTGGTTGACCCGAGGAACAGAGTCCTACCTGAAAAAGGAATACAGTGCTGCGATCGCGGATTTTGCTGAAGCTATCCGGCTGAATCCAGATTATGCCGAAGCCTATCGTGCTCGCGCCATCGCTTACGAACAGGAGAATCGGCTAGCTGACGCAGTGGCCGAT
Organism: Verrucomicrobiota bacterium; assembly: GCA_041167675.1. GTDB lineage: Bacteria > Verrucomicrobiota > Verrucomicrobiia > Chthoniobacterales > JAFAMB01 > DASTDH01. The sequence continues at coordinate 12,847 of JBEEIB010000658.1, read as the reverse complement.
TACAGCGCGATGTTATTGGTTCAACCTGATAATCCGACTGCTTATTATAGCCGCGGGAACTGCTATTTCTCGCTCGGTCGATACGATGCAGCTATCGCGGACCATACCGTCGCGATTGAGTTTGATCCGTCGGATTCGCTCGCTCATGTGCACCGTGGAAATGCATATCGAGCAAAAGGTGACCGGCATCGAGCTTTGGCGGACTACAATCAAGCGATTTTGCTTGATCAAAATGATGCTTTGGCCTATCGGCAGCGCGCGACCCTCTATCAGGAAATAGGCGAAGTGGAAAAGGCGTCAGCAGATTTCAGAGTAGCCGAACGCGTAGCGCAGAGAGCGTTCCCGACCGAAGGGTGAAGATCGGTAGGGCGCAGACGTGGACCACCGATAGCTGATAGGGCGAAACAGTCCGGCGCAGATATCGGGCCAACAAATAAGACACCGGACTGTGAGCCGTCACTCGTCGTTTGGCTCACACACCCTTTCTCGCTGTCGCTCGACAGTGGGTTTTCGCCCTACGGTTTTCGCCCGAATTTCAAACATCAAGCGCGTTGTCGCTCCTTGCGCTCCACGAATTTTGATTGAGCTTGCGGGCCAAAGCCTTTAGACGGGTAGAGCGCAAATTCATGCAACCAGTACGTTTTTTCTCGCCCCTGCATTATCATGGCTCTCGACGTATTTATAAGCTACGCAATCGCTGATAAGTTAACGGCGGACGCGGCGTGCGCTGCGCTCGAAGCCGAGGGGATTCGTTGCTGGATTGCGCCGCGCGATGTGCTCCCCGGAATGGACTACGCCGAGGCGATCATCGAGGCCATCGAAAAAGCGCGTGGCATGCTGCTCATTTTCTCATCCAACGCGAATCGCTCAAACCAAGTGAAACGAGAAGTGGAGAGGGCCGTCCACCATGGTATTCCCATTATTCCGTTTCGGATTGAAGACGTTCCGCCGAACCGAGCTTTGGAATATTTCATCAGCGCTCCTCACTGGCTCGATGCACTTACGCCTCCTTTGGAGCAACATTTGAAGCATCTGGCATCGACCATTCGGTTGCTGCTAAGTCGAGCGGAAGTCGGGAGCGAGGTGTCTCAATCTCGATCGGTGTCCGGCCAGGTAGCGGAGCTTCCAGGAGCGGTCGTGCCCGGTTCAACCAGTGTGTCGGCGGGATCGGTTAATCAGCCGAGAACAAGGGGCGGATCCACCAGCGTGCCTGGGCCCGGATACCAGCATTCTTCGAATGTTCGACCAGATTCGCGAGGGGCCACCGCTGGCGTACCCACCGCAACAATCCCCCGCAAGTCGAATGCGCCGCTTATGATCTTAATTCTGGTGGGAACGGTGGCAGTGATCGTTGCCGGCATGGTAGGCATCGGTGTTGTCGCACTCTTCCTCATCCAGCACGCCGCGCCAAGACCATCCCCCTACGTGAATGTAACGCCGACACCCAGGGTTACAGTTCCGAGCACGCCGTTCGTAGCGCAAACAACGCCGACGCCGATGAGCATTCCGTCGAACAACTATTCGGATGCTCAGAGCGCTTTGGCCGCCGCCGCCAGTTACGAAAAGAGTGGGAACTATGAAAAGGCGATCGCTGCGTACGACGCGGCGCTCGGCTTCGATGCCAAGAATGCAGAAACGCTGAACAAACGCGCGAATTGCTACAAGCAGCTAGCTCAGTATGACAAAGCAATCGCCGACTACGATGCCGCGATCGCAATCAACTCGAATAATCCGAATTACTTTAATGATCGCGGTATTGCCCATTGGAAAAAAGGCGACTATGACCTGGCAATCGCGGATTACAACAAGACCATCGAACTCGATCCTAAGTACGCATTCGCGTACAACAACCGAGGGTTAGCCTACTACGACAAGAAAGATGCTGTTCGGGCAGTCAGCGACTACGAACAATCGATGAAAATCGATCCGCGGTATGCCGATCCGTATTATAATCGGGGGATCTATTATTACGACAAGGGCGATTACGAGTCTGCAATCAAAGATTACAGTGCCGCCATCGAACGCGATCCTAACTACGCGAACGCCTTTTATAATCGAGGCCTGTGTTATCAGTCGCTGAAGCAGAATGACAAAGCAATCAGCGACTATTCTTCGGCCATTCAGATCAACGCCAATTTCATCGATGCATACAACAATCGAGGCCTGGTTTATGCCCGGCTGAATGACTATGATCGAGCCATTCAAGACTATAACGAATCCATCTCGCGAAATGCAAATTACTATCTCGGCTATTACAACCGAGGAATTGCTTACGCGAAGAAGAAGCAATACGACGACGCGATCAATGACTACACGGAAGCAGTCCGGCTAAATCCGGACTACGAAAGCGCGTATTTTAATCGGGGCGAGAGTTACAGTGCAAAAGGGGACTATAACAAAGCGATCAGCGATTACAGTGTGGCCATCCATTTGGTTCCGCGAAATGCTGACAGCTTTAACGATCGTGGGATTGCCTATTTTCATCTGGCCCAATACGACAAGGCAATTGAAGACTATGCGCAAGCAATCGCACTAAACCCTAACTACGCGGATGCGTTCTATAATCGGGGCAACGCCTATACGAATAAAGGCTCGTACGCACTGGCCATCAACGACTATAACGTCGCGCTCCGGCTTAAGCCGAACAATCCGGACACCTTGAACAATCGCGGTATCGTCTACTATGATCAAGGGGAACTCGATCGGGCGATCTCCGATTATAACGAAGCCGTCCGCATTGATCCTACCTACGCACGCGGTTACCAGAACCGGGGACTCGCCTACCAGAAAAAGGGAATGACCAAACAGGCGAATGACGATTTTGCAGCGGCACGGAAATTGGGTTTTAAGAACTAGAGGCGTCATTCTCGCCTTAAGCTCGAATGAAATAGCAGATGGCAGATAGCAAAGGCCTGGTGATAACCCGACACGTATGTCGCGCACTTTCTTTTTCGGACTAACTGGATCCGCTAACGCCCTTTATCCGGTCGGTCCCGGGCGGGCATGGCATGGCTGCCTGGATCGATCGCGGAGCGCCCACTCCGAAATCCAATTTTGCTATCTGCTATTTGCTATTTGTCATTTCATTCGAGCTTAAGGCGAGAATGACGATGCATGACTTCGATCTGATTGCCAGCCCTTTGCTGGTAGGAGCGTTTGCTGTTTTGGTTTGGTTCCAGTGGCATCACCCATTGCGATCTCAACATTTCCATGGGTTGCGCCGGACCATACGGAATCTGCTTCTCTCGCTTCCCGCATTTCTAATCGCCCGGCTTGCGCTGTTGCCTTTGCCTCTCGCTCTCGCGATTTTCACCGAGCGCTATCATTTTGGATTGCTCCATTGGCTACCACTACCCAACTGGCTGGCAGGAATAGTCGGCATCCTGCTTTTAGATTACGTTTACTGGTGGTGGCACTTTGGCCTTCATCGAGTTCCATTTCTCTGGCGCTTTCACAACGTTCATCACACCGATCTAGACATGGATGTCAGTACTGCCGCTCGCTTTCATTTTGGTGAAATGATTTTTTCTGTTTTTCTATTTCTTGTCGCGTTACCGCTTATTGGAATCTCGCCATCAATGTTTGTTGTGTTTTGGGTTTTGTTCGAGGTTTCCGTACAATTTCAACATTCCAATTGGCGCCTTCCCGTCACTTTAGAACGGATTCTAAATCGAGTGTTAGTAACCCCGCGAATGCATGGTATTCATCATTCGATTGTCGAGCGTGAAACGAACTCGAACTGGGGCACAGTTTTCGTTTGGTGGGATTGGATCCATGGGACACTTCGGCGAGATGTTCCCCAGAATGCGATTACGATTGGTGTGCCCGCTTATCGGGACGAGAAGGAACTGACGATCGGGCAATTGCTGGTGCTACCCTTCAGGAATCAAAGGCCATGGCGGCTCCCCAACGGTGAAATCCCGGATCGACCGGCGCAACGAGCGGATGAACTAGCTCCTTAGGCTCTCATTCTCGCTTGAGGCTCGGATGAAATGGCAGATAGCAAATCGCAGATAGAAAATTCGATTTCGGATTGTGCGCTCGGCGATCGACCCAGGCAGCCAAGCCGTGCCCGCCGAGACTGACCGAATGAAGCGCGTTATCGGATCCAGTTAGCCCGAAAACGGAAGTGCGGGACACAAGTGTCGCGTTATCACCAGGCCTTTGCTATCTGCTATTTGCTATTTGTCATTCATTCGAGCCTCAGGCAAGAATGAAGGGCTAATCACGATTGGTGATGGGAGAGCTTAATCGAAATAATGGATAGCTTCCGTATTTCTTCGCAAAATCGATCTGACCGAGGTAATCGAATCCGAATTCCAGGGTTTCTTCACCACGCTGTTTCCGAGCATGGTTGGCGATCGTGGCGTACGACATGAATGCTTCGGTCGCCCAAACCTCGCCTTCGCGGACCATTGGCTCGATTCTGGCCGCATGGCTAACGTGCGATCCGGTGAAGGTAATTTGACGAATCACCGGATCGACACAGAGCGTAACCGGTCCGGTGTGCAAGCCGATGCGCAAATCCATCTTAGCCGTCAAGTGTGTTCGCCAGGTGCCACTTTGCACAGTCCGCAAGAGGCGCAAAGCAACCGTTCCGGCGGCCACCGGATCATCAAAAACAAGGTAAACCGCGTCTCCCCAGGTGTTGGTAAGAACGGGGCGAGGCGGCTTAGAAATCAATTGTGAGATCATGCCCAAAAACTCTGGAGCGAAATATTCGATCTGTTCTTCCGGGATTTTGCTGTAACCGACGACGTCAGCGAACAACAGCGTTTTCACCGCCTGCTGACCTTGACTGACTTTTACTTCGTCAAATGCAAATGACTGGTGTTCTTGGGGAGCTTCGATTTCGGAGATACCACTAATCCGAGATAAGTCGACAATTTCCACCGCGTGTTGGCGAGATCGCCAGAAATGAACGAAACTCGAAGTGCCACCTAGTCCGTCACCCCTTTTCCCATCCCAGACCACGATTGGGGTTACACTGGAACCGATGGTCTCGGCTCGGTAAAGAGCCATGCCATTCATGCAATCACTGCAATAAACGTATCCGAGATTGCCGCTGGGCGCGCTCTGCTGTGAAAGATAGGTTACAGAAGTGACTTCTTTGAGGAGTTGATCAAATTTCTGCGTCCAATAATCGTCGTTATTGATTGCCACGCTGGTTCGGAGAAACTCTTCTTTGCGCCACGGTAAGACGACATGGATCTCTGCCCCTCGCTCGAGCATCGCTTCGATGAAAAGCAGGTCGGAGCCACAAGCAGCTGATGAAATTCCGATTTGCGCATCACATCGATGCAATCGCTCTTTGATTTCTTTGGCTACCGCCGGAACCAAATTGGACGGAAACCGAGACCGAAGGCGATCGGCTGAGTCGATCATGTGTCCGGAAAAAATGATCACGTTCGGAAGCCCGAAAATCTTTTGCAGTGGCGAAAAATCCCAACCGGCGAACCCGCAGATCAATTTCGCTTGCCGGCGGGTGGAGCTCAGGTCCCCCCAATGTCGAAGATGATGGGCGATGACTGACGCCCGTTGATAATAGGAAAAGGCGGTATGACTTGCTTCACCTTCTTTAATCGAGAGAATTAACTCAGCTTCAGCAATCGTTGCCGCTGCCCAATAATCTTCCGGATCTTTCTGCAGCACCGCTCGACATAGATCCTTCACTTTCTCCGCCAGGTCATAGGCGGCCTTGCGGTTCTGCTGCCAGAGCGCCACGGTGGCAGCGTTGATCGCGGGATAATAGGCCCCGCTCAACTCAAAGGCGCGTAAATAGAAGGAATGTGCCTTTTCCAGGTTGGAGGCGAGAATAGCTGGATGAGTGGCCGCGAAAGCGAGATCTTTAAAGGTGCGGCCGATCGCGCTCAAGATAGCAGCGTTCTCTGGTCTTTTCTGGTGGAGGGCGAGCAGGATCTCACGAGCCTCGCCGACCGATCCTAAGCGGGAAAGGGCAATGGCCTTTTCGTATTCCAGATCATCGATCCGTTGCTCAACCAGCACTGGCCGGCTCGCCCGAAATGCGGAAAGAGTATCGCGACCGTCGAGCCCGATTTCCAGCGCGAGCAGGTTCTCGCCAAACCGCGTTGCGGCTCTGGTTAGATTGGCGTAAACGGCACTCGTCGACGGGAAATCGTCAGTGAGCTGGATCTGCCAAGTAGCGCGGTTGCTCCAGAATTTCCGGATGTTGGGAACCGATTGGCAGGCTGCTGTTGCGTCTTCGAGGAAAGGCATACTCGAGGAATTCGGTGAGAGAGTAACGAAAATTGGCTGGCGCTACAGAAAAAAAACCCGCGGTCCGACGGCGACTGAACTTTACGGCCGGGTCAACCATCTGCTCCGAGATCCGCTCAGAGGCGGATTTCGGAGTTTGGAATAAGGGGACAGTCGCTGCTACCGAAGAAACGCTGCCCGTTGGCCTATTCGGTCATTCGTCGCGGCTCACCGATCTAGATCAACCGGTGAATACATGTAACCGGTGGACGTCCACAAATACATGACTCCGCGCGTAAACTCGGCTAGAACATTGTCCGCTTCCTGACTTGTGCCGATGACCGTGTCATCAACCTGGCACAGAACCATCCCGATTTTGAGTCCGAGCTTATCCGCGGCGCTTCCCATCTCGACATGGGTTAACAAAGCTCCGTGAACTTTCGCAGGGATTGCGTAGATCCGGCGGGCGGTGTCGGTCAGTTCACCAAACTGCAGCCCAGCCAGTAGCGATTTGCGAGCGACAATCGATTTCTCATTTTCCGGTTCCTTTAACCGGGCCAACCGCATTCGAGTATTCAGAACCGACCCGTTTCGATAGGTGACGAATGACACTTCAGAGTTTGGCCGGGCGAAAGTGATTAGTTCGCGCAGTTGAATGGAGTTTGACACAGCCTGGCCATTGAACTGTTGGATGATATCCTTTACGTGTACTCCCGCGCCTTGAGCGGGACTATTGGGTGCTACTTCGGTGACAAGTACACCGACGGTTTTCTGCGGCAGCGAAAGCATCGCTGCCAAATCAGGCGTCAAATCCTGGAAGGCCACCCCGGCATAAGCTCGATCGACTTTTCCATTGCTCTTTAGCTCTTCGTAAACGCTTTTAACCAGCGCAGAGGCAATCGCGAATCCGAGACCAGTATTCACTTTGCTATTAAATACCGGCACGTACATCGAATTGATGCCGACAAGTTTCCCATCCACGTCCACCAAAGCACCGCCGGAGTTGCCTGGATTAATCGCGGCATCGGTCTGGATGTAGTCCTCGTTGGCCGAATTGTTCAGTGATCGCCCAACCGCGCTGATAACACCCAGGGTGACAGAATTGGCAAAAGAGAGCGGATTGCCAATCGCCAACACGATATCGCCGACGTGATAACTGCCGGAGTCCGCAAAAGTCAAAGTCGGCAAGTTACTATCACTAATCTTGATTACTGCCAGGTCGGTTGGTTGGTCCAGGCCGACAATGGTCGCTTGATAGTTCTTGCCAACATCTTCTCTTTTTACCGTAATGTGCGTAGCGGTTTTGATGACATGATAGTTGGTCACGACGTAACCGTCCGAAGACAAAATAACGCCGGATCCGGTTACCGAGTCTTTTCCGCCAGAATCGTCCTCCTGATCCAATTGCCGGCTATTGTCGCCCTTTGGCGTTAGTCCGGATGCGATGATTGAGACTACCGCAGGCGCCACGCGTTCGATCAGCGGAGCGAACCCCCGACGATCCGTTACCGGAAGTTCCGCGCGGCTTCCATCAACAAACAGCAGCAGGAGAATCGCGATGCACCAGAAGTAGCCGCAGCGTCTAGCTGCGTGGGTTGCGATGTTCCGCCCCCGGAAGGTGCGTTTATTGCCTCCCGCGCCGAACGGCAGCGTAGCCGCAGCTTCTAGCGGGGTGGGCCGCGGCGTTTCGCACCTACAAGGTGCGTCTATTGTCTCCAGCGTCGAGCGGTAAACAGGTGCTAATTGACGACCACCTGCCGACATCTCCGATGCAATCGAGAGATTACACGAGCGGGATATCCTGCTGGTTTTCAAAAATGGCTAGCTCCGTCCCTTGGGGGTGCCGATGCCAACCGGTGTAGTAGCGACCGTCGCTCGCGATCGCCGTGCCGAGCAGTACATCGGTATGAGGTCCATATACCCCGTCCGCATTTACTACGAAATGATGACCAACAACCTCAGGTCCATTGGCCGAAGAATAGGCGGTCAAAGGGAGGTGCCCTAGTTCTGCGACTCGACCTGGTGTGATACGATACTCTTTTGCGACCTCTTCCGGAACCTCATAGACAAAACCGTCTGGCCCGGTAAGGAAAATCGTGCCTAGAGGTTGTGGGAAAAAACTTGGTTTACTCATACCTTCTTTAGAGAACGGACGCAGTGGCCAAGTGAACTTGCAGAGATTACAGAGAATTGTGGAGGAGAGCCGTAGGTTCTGACGAGCGTTTATTTCCGGAGACCCCCATGGCATTGCCCCCGGCTAAAAATCCTGATATCGCTCTCCTGTTTCGTCTGCGCCGGTATTTTATCCCTTTTCTTTTCCCCGCTGCAGCGCTGCTCGTTCTCGCGCTATTTCAGGCAAATCTGACCTTGGCCGCGACTTCGGCCGGGCAGCGCCTACTCGATCACTTTCTCCATACCACTCCGAGCCAATCGGGAGAGCAAATTGATGGTGCTTTTCGGAGCGATGAGCTGAGGGGTGCTTTAGAAATGGTCGGCTGGCTGGTGGCGGCCGCTATTGTCGCGGTCGGCGCGGGTCAAGCTCGAAGCGTGATTCACGAGAAGTTCACTTTACGGTTGCAGCGGGAAATCATCGAGAGCCTCGCCCATGAAGATGGCGAAACGCGGGCTTCACGTCAGAGCGGAGCAACGCTGCGGACGTATGTTTCCGATGCGCCGAGTCTCAGTGCTTTTTTAATATTCGGCATCATCGGCATCGGAGAACATCTGGTACGATTGGGCACTTACTTGGTCGGGCTGATAGCTATTCCCGGCGGTTGGAAAATCGTGCTGGTAGTTGGTGGTCTCGGGTTCCTTTTTCAGGCCGTCGTGGTCAAGGCATTTGCGAATGCCGAGCGAAAGACGGGAGTAAGCGCCGATCAGCTGAATGAAAACCTGTTCAACAAAGCTAGCCGATATTTCGAGCTTCTTGAGCGGCTGATCTTTTTTGGCGGCGAAAAGGCGATTGCCAGAGAAATTAGCGAACAGGCGCAGCAAGGAGCAAAGATCAGACGAAAATCGCTTCTGCTGGCCTCCAGTCGGGAGGCGATCTCCGGAATACTGATAACGATCTCCTTGCCGCTGACGGTATTGCTCCTCTTAGGATCGCCGGGCTTCTCTCCGGGATCGGTGGTCCAAGCACAGATGCTTACCAATCTCTTCTTGCTGTCAATCGTCGCTCTCTGTGCGGTGCCTACCACGCTTCGCCAATTTCTCCCCAGCCTGCAGAGAATCGATGCATTGGTCCAAATTCCGCGGGTGCCGCTGCCATCGGCTGCAGTGGATCGTCTAGCCAGCAAGAGCGGAGGGGTCGCTGTCCGAGTACACGGTCTTAAATTTGCGTTCTCTGGAAACCAAAAGACACTGTTCCATCGTGTCGATATCGATATTCCGGCGGGAGCGGTTGTTGGCTGGGTCGGTCGTTCGGGTTGCGGCAAATCCACTTTGGCAAAGCTGCTCGTCGGAGATTTGCGACCGATCGCCGGCTCGATCTGGATTGACGAGCAAGAAGTGACAGAGTGGCCGATTCTTTGGCGCCGGCGTATTATCGGTTATCTGCCAACTGGGTTTGGGTTTTTGGATGGAACCTTGGAACAGAACGTTCTCTTCGGCCGGGAAAAGCAAGCGATTGGCGATCTGCGATCTGCTCTCGATCTCTCGGGTGTGACCGATTTCATGCAGGAACAGGGAATCGATTTGACTTACAAGATCCGAAGTCTCACCGGTGAAGGGTTTCTCTCTTTTGGTCAGCGTCGCCGGCTCGGTCTGGCACAGCTTTTATGTGGAACGCATCGGCTGGTCATCATTGACGAGCCAGGGGCGAGCCTTGACTTTCAGTCCATGCAGAAGGTTGCGCGCAATCTGCGCTGGGCCCTGGCTGGCCGTACGGCAATCGTTATTACTCATGATCCCGATGTTTTTGAAACAGATTTCAACCTGTTCTTCGACGAAGGAGGAATCGCCGACGTTGGTCCTCATGAAGACCTTTTGCTCCGAAATGCACAATACGCAGAGCTGATTCGGACAACCGTTACCGAGAGAAGAAAACAGGGCGGAAAGCCGCGACCAAGGTGAGAGGTGAGAGGTGACTGGAGACTTGTGAGAGGTGTGAGGCGTAACACTGGTTAGATTTTAGGTCACAGGTTTTTCGTTGTTTTGACCGGCTTGTTACGGGCGTTCATAGGTTGGCCTTCCCGGCGCCATCGACGTTCTAAGCGGGGCTTTCGTTACCTTTCTCGAACAAATCCCGCAATCGGCGTCGTTCCGAGCGTCTACACTCGAACAGAAGAATCCAACGCAAAAACCAAATTGCGTTTGTCGACAGATCTAAACCGCTTTAGAAATCCAATTGAGCGAGGGTCTTCGTGAAAACGAAACAAACCGCCGGGACTGGAAGGGACGTGCGTTTCCGTACGACCCAATGGGAGCTTGTTCTCAATGCACAAGGTGCAGACTCCACCCAACAGGGGCGCTGCTTGTCCGAGCTTTGTTCGCGCTACTGGTTTCCGCTTTATAGGTTCGCTCTGTTCACCGGTCTTTCCCACGAGGATGCTCAGGATCTGACGCAAAGCTTCTTTCTTCACCTTCTGGAGAAGGCGAGTTTACAGCATGTGGATCCGGCTAAGGGTCGGTTTCGTTCCTTTCTGCTGGCATCTTTCCGCAATCATCTCTCGACCCATCGACAGTACGCCTGCGCAGCGAAGCGGGGTGGCGGAAAACCATCATTTGACCTTGACGCCCATGATGCAAAAGAGCGTCACCACCTCGAGCCGGCCGACTATTTAACCGCCGAGACCTTTTTCGACGCGAACTGGGCTCTATTGCTGATCGAACGGGTAACGCTCCGGCTCGGTGAGGAGTATCGGCAGCGCGGCAAATCCCACCAATTTGATCGGTTGCAGTGTTACCTGGAAATCGGCTCCGAACCGGACGCCAAATCTTATGAAGATGCGGGACGGGTCCTGGGAATTTCTGGCAACGGCGCTAAGACTTTGGTGTTTCGAATGCGGCAGCGGTTTGCCGTACTCATGCGGCAGGAGGTCGCACAAACGCTACTTAATCCCCGCGACACCGATTCAGAAATTCACGCTCTCTATTCGGCTCTGCGGTCCACCGAAGGTCGATTGAGAGATGCACTCGGAACTCGATGAAGAGGGTAAATCGTCGCAAGGCCGGACCCTGCCTCAGCCGATCCAGGGAGATTATCCGGTGCGCTCAAATGGGTCTCCTCCTCCGGTAGACTTGGATCTGGAGTCGACTCCGCCGGACCTGGAAACGATCCAGGATGAACAAGGTCACTCTGTGCTGATCGCGGATGTCCGCACAATCGTGGCCGGGGGAAACCAAAGCCAGTATGGGCATTTTGCCGTCGAAATTGGCGCGGATGGTCAACCGGTCGAGCTGGGCAGGGGCGCGATGGGTGTGACTTATCGTGCGATTGATGCCACACTCCAACGCCCGGTCGCCTTGAAGGTGATCTCCTCGCGTTTAATCGACAATGAAATGCTGAAGAGCCGGTTTATCCGTGAGGCCCGTGCAGCTGCCTCATTGCGGCACCCAAACGTGGCCTCGGTCTTCTATCTTGGTTCGACGGAATCGACTTATTTCTATGCGATGGAGCTGGTAACGGGTGAAACACTCGAACAGTTCATTGCCAAACAAGGACCACTTGATCCGGCTTTAGCGCTTGATATTACCGCTCAGGTCACCTCGGCGCTGGTGGCTGCTCATCAAGCTGGTCTGGTCCACCGCGATATCAAGCCGGCCAATCTGATCCTTACCCGCGATGAGAAAGGAGGGATGCTGGTGAAGGTGATCGATTTCGGGTTAGTAAAATTAACTGGCGAACCGGGCGACGATTCTGCCGCGTCCGACCCCGGCACGTTCCTGGGAACACCTCGTTACGCCAGTCCCGAACAGTTCAGCGGCGGCAAGATCGACATCCGTTCCGATCTTTATGCGGTCGGCATTATCCTATGGCACATGTTAACCAAGGCGACCCCATTCAACGGGACACCCACCCAAGTGGCTGCGCAGCATCTCCAATCCCCTCTGCCAATCAGCGAACTGCGGCATTCACCTCATCCGATCGTTAGTTTGTTAACTCATTTGCTGGAGAAAAATCCCGAGGATCGACCGCAAACACCGGAAGAATTGTTAGTAATGCTGAATGCGACCCGGCGTGCAATCGGCGGGCAGGTAGGAGTGATAGCAACGATTCCAATGCGGGTCCAACGAAGGTGGCCTTCGTTCAGTCTCCGGAAAATGATTTACCTGGCGGGAGCTCTCATAGTCCTGGTTGCCGGTGCGGTGTTATTCAATCGGTTCTTTCCTGCTCATCCGGTGCTCGATCGGAAGTCGGTTGCCGTGTTACCTTTTGATAATCTGGGAGACGATAATCAGAACGCCTATTTGAGTGACGGGATTACCGCTGAGGTGATCTTTCAGTTATCTAAGATTGGCGATTTACGAGTGATCTCCCGCGATTCAGTGCTGCGCTATAAGGCGATGCCGGCGTCCAATCGCAAATCGATGCGCGAGATCGCCAATGAATTAGAAGTGGCGACTCTATTGGAGAGCAACATCCAGCGTTCCGCCGACCGGTTGAAGGTGCGGTCAGTATTGTATGACGCAC
>JBEEIB010000657.1:0-3863 GCA_041167675.1 Verrucomicrobiota bacterium | reverse complement strand
TTTGAAGAGGTCCGATTAGTTTTGGGGTGGCTTCTTTATCGGTGACCTGAACAATGACTTGTGCATAGTTGGTCTGGGGAGCTTCGGGAGAGATCGAAAACCAGAAACGCGGTCCGCCACCGCCGATGAAACTTGTCATGGAGGTGAGCAGATGCTTGCCCGGTTCTGCCCCTGAGACGGTTTTCGCCGAAGCTTCTACAACCTGGCGGACAACCTGCTCCGCCTTGAGCGCAGCGTCGTTTGTTGCGGTCAAAGGCACGTCGTTCGGCAACCAGACGTCGAGGTAAAACCAATATTGGACATCTTCAGGAAAGAACTGTTGCTTCAGGTGGGAGGCCACGAGGCCCCCAATCAGCAAAAAAAGAAAGGAACCCGCCAGCACCAGCCAGCGGTGCTGAATGGCCCGACCTACCAGCCGAGTGTAGAAACCGTAAAAACCTCGCTGGCGCTTTTCCTCCACCGTTAGCTCTTTCTTTTTTGGTGGCCTCTGGATGTAGTAACCGAGCAGCGGCACGAATGTCATCGCAACAACCAGAGCGCATAGCAACGCTGCTGTCATCACGATGGGAAGACTCCTAAGAAATTCCCCGGTGTTCCCTGTAAGCATAAGGAAAGGGAGATAGGCGATGATGTTCGTTGCGAAAAAGATTGCGGTCGCCAGCTTGGAAGGACCCAGCCATGCTGCGATGGCACCAGGCAGGCCATTGGCAAGACCACGCTTAATACCATCGCCGGCTACTACCGGTACGTCTACCAGCAGGCCCAGCGCGATGATCAACGTCGCCACCGACACTTGTTGTAAGTCGATTCCCAACATGTATGAAACACCGAAAGTCATGCCCAGAGTGATCGGAATGGCCAGGGCCATGATGAGCGCCAGTCGCCATTCCCAGAAACCAATCAAAGAAACAACGACGACCAGGAGGATCGCTTCGTACAAAGCGCGCAGGAATAGATGAATGTTTTCTTTGACCTGCAGCGGCTGGTCGGAGGTATGCGCGATGATCAGGTCCGGCGGTAGAATCTTCTTGAGTTGGTCAAGTTTCCGGTCGACCGATTGACCGAACGTTGCGATTTGCCGCTGGTCGCGCATGTAGATTGCAAGCGTGACCGAACGACTCCGTTGCCATTGCCTCTTTGCGTCTTCCCATGTGTAATAGTTCAAGTATTGAGCGGGGCTCTGGTAGCCGCGACTGACGTCGACTAGGTCACGGAGATAAACTGGTGCGCCGGTTGCTGAGGCAGACACAGCGACATTCCCTATCGCGTCAATGTTCTGGAATTGACCGGAAGGGTTGAGGATGATCTGCTGCTGCCCGGTCTCGAACGCGCCGCCGGGGGCAATGATGTTACGAGCACTGAGAACCGTTGCAAGCGCGGCTGGTTGGAGGCCGTATGCAGCTAGCCGATCCTGCGAGAATTCAAGATAGACCACCTGCGGCAATATTCCGCGCCTTTCCACCTTGGACGTTTCCGGCGCACCTTGAACGGTGCGAGCGATAAGGTCCGAAAAGTCATCAAGATCGGCGTAGCTGTATTTGTCGCCCGCGACCTTGGCCAATTGCCCGCGAGTTCCCTGGGGATTGCGAATGATGATTGGTTCCCAAGCGTCGGGGTGCAATTCGGCCCGCTGCAATTGCGTCTGAAAGAAAATCTGGATGAAGCTATGGATCGCCGCGTCGTCTCCAGTCGAGACTCCATCTACGGCGATAAATCCACTCCCTTGGATTAGCTGCGGTGCCCTTATGATTCCCGCTTGTTCTGCCTGCAGCTCGAAGAGTTGCGCGGCGTCCACTATTGTCTTGTTCGAGGAAAGAGATTGAGGAAACGAGTAGACGATGGTAACCGGCGCACCTTGCTCCTTGTATTTCTGCGCGGCCCTCGCTGTCTCGATGGCCGATTGAATCTCTCGTGCGCGGATGTCGATTTCGACCGAATCTGCTCTAGGACTGGCAATCGTCAGCATGAGCGCGGCGGTATCGCCAAAATCGCTCTGGAACGAGATGGGACTGGCACCCGAAGGGAGCTGGCCGTTCAGCGCATTCAGCTTGAGGTTGATGTCGCTGAATTGCCGCTTTACGTCCGAGACGTCTTCGGCGAGCTGCACGTAGACGTAGGCGTAACCAGGAATCGAGACAGAACGGATTCCATAGTCGGCGGCTGTTCCGGGATGGGTGGTCTTATTTTCAGCGACGGCGTCTTCAATCGGCCGGGTAACAAATTGCTCGACTTGCTGTGCGGTCGCACCGGGCCATGAACAGGAGGCCACAGCCACCCGCACCGGAATGTCAGGATCTTTTCTTTGCGGCATGGAATGGTAGCCAAACCAGCCCCAAACGAGGACGCCAACGAGGAGAACCCAAGAAACCTGCGGATGCTCGACGAAGAACCTAGGGACGTTATGTGTTTTTTCGATCCGATCCTGGTCGCTTCTGTGTGCCATGGCCTCCTCTTTTAAGGAACTCGCGCAAAACGGGCCCGGTGTCGAGCACGCCGCCCCAAGAACTGGCGAGTTCCTCCACTGTTTTGGCGGCGCGCATCCGTGCCCTTTGCGCTCCTAAGGAATGACTTCAATGGGTTCTCCATCCTTTAAGAGTTGGGCACCGACCGCGATCACCTTCTCCCCGGGTTGCACTCCCACGACGGCAATCGAACTCTCGTGGGTCGCGCCCAACTGCACTTCGCGCAGACTTGCTGTCCATTTGCCGGCACGTTCTTGCGCCACCATCACCGCAAACCGACCGGGTTCCGAGGGATATGGAACGATGGCGCTGAGTGGGACCGAAGGAGCCGATGAACGAGAATTTTCGCCGAGGTTCAGCGAGGCAATCATGCCGGGCTTCAGACGATGACCGTGGTTGGGTACGGTCACTTCAATAGCGAAGACCCGGTTTCGTGTATCGGCACTGGGTGAAATGCTTGTGACGCGCCCCAGAAACGGAGTCAGGTTGTCCTCTAGCGCAATGCTCAATTGCTGTCCTAGACGCACGCGGCTGAGCGCATAATCAGGCACGCCAAACGTTGCTTTTACAGAACTGATGTCAGCGATCGTGAACGCGGCCGAGGAGGGGGAGCCTAGGCTTCCCAAATCGATGTACCGATTCAGAACGAACCCCGAGAAGGGCGCCTTTAGATCGGAATCTCCCAGAGTCAATTCAGCCTGACGGAGTGCCGCTTGCGCGTTATCCACCGCAGCCAGGGTGGAGTCGAACCTTTGCTGCGACTGGTCATAGTCCGGTTTGGTCAGGCTTTGCGTTGAAAATAGGACCTTTGCTCGCCCGAAGTCTTGATCCGCTTGAGCGTGCTGTGCCACAGCCTGACCGAGTTGGGCTTGCGCCTGCGCTACTTGATTCTTCATGTCCTCCAGGCGAACGTACGCAAGTGCGGTCCCCTTTTCAACGTAGTCTCCAGTTCCAATGTCGCGAATCCGTCCATCCGCCCCTCGCACCTGCTTCACTCCCGCTACGTAACCGGAGGTGCGAAACGCGAGGTCTACTTGTGCATACGGAATAATTGAGGCTGAATAGCGCAATGCTTCGCTGCTCGTTTGCGCCGTAGTCACGGCGGCGAGACGAACCGATGTCGGCGGCCTGGAAGTTATACGCGATTCCTGGTGACATCCACCCATGGACCCCACCGCCGCTAAAGCTGCAATGAACTGCAAGGCGTTCGATCTGTTACGTGTTGGCATAAGAGGCCTCAGGCGCTATCGCTCTCCCAGTGCTTTTTGGAAGTCTGCTCGGGCTCTCCAATATCCGAACACTGCTTGACGGTATTGGTCCTCCGCGTCCGCCACGGACGCTTGTTGCCTTAGCAGATCGTTAAGCAAAATCGAGTGCTGAGAGTAAGCGTCTTGCTGGTTG
>JBEEIB010000656.1:0-3062 GCA_041167675.1 Verrucomicrobiota bacterium | reverse complement strand
TCCCCCTTCGGGAGAGGAAATTTATCAGACCAGCATCCACTACTCGCTCATCCGCCTCAGTTGCTAGACCTTTGGGCAAGCATTAAGCTCCGGCCTCTTTAAATATGTGCGGAATTGTTGGTTACGTCGGCCCATCTGAAGCGGCGCCCATTCTTCTCGATGGGCTGCGGCGCCTGGAGTATCGCGGCTACGATTCGGCCGGCGTCGCCATCGTCGATGGCGACAGGATGCAGACACGCAAGTGCGCAGGGCGCATCGGAAACCTTGCCAAACTCATGTCGGAGCAACCGCTCCCGGGTTCCTATGGAATTAGCCACACCCGCTGGGCCACGCACGGCAAGGTCACCGACGAAAATGCTCATCCGCACTTCGATGCCAGCGGCAAAATCGCCCTCGTCCACAATGGTGTGATTGAAAATTATCACGCTCTGAAGGAACAATTAATCCAGGACGGCGACAGCAATTTCACGACTGAGACCGACACGGAAGTTCTGGCTCACCTTATCGGCAACATTTACCGGCAGCTCGACGGCGCCGACTCCAAGGCGCGGCTGGTCAATGCCACGCGCGCGGCACTCAAGCAGGTGATTGGCACCTACGGTATCGCTCTCGTCCACGCCGACATTCCACAGTTCATCGTGGGCGCTCGCCGCGGCAGTCCGCTCGTCCTCGGCGTCGGGAAAGAGGAAAACTTCCTCGCCAGCGATGTCAGCGCCATTGTCGCTTACACGAGAGATGCGATTTACCTGAATGATTTCGACGTGGTCGCGCTCGAGCGCGACAAATTTGAGATCAGCTCGCTCGCTGGCGAGGGGGTCAATCATCAGGTCAGTAAAGTTGAATTCAGCGCCGAGGACATCAAGAAGGGTGATTATCCGCATTACATGCTCAAGGAAATCTTTGAGCAGGCCGACTCCGTGCGCGACGCCATGCGCGGCCGCGTGAGCGCGGAGGAATGCACGGCAAAATTGGGCGGCTTAAACATGACGCCGGCGCAGTTGCGCGAAGTGGGGCGCATTGTTTTGACCGGGTGCGGAACAGCGCTGCACGCCGCCATGGTCGGCGAATATCTGATCGAATATCTGGCCAGCATTCCGACTGAAGTGGAATTCGCCAGCGAGTTTCGGCACCGCAACACGCCAATGACAGCGGACACCCTCGTCTTCGCCATCAGTCAAAGCGGGGAGACGGCCGACACTCTCGGCGCCTTGCGCGAAAGCCGCCGCAAAGGGTATCGCACGCTCGGGATCTGCAATAACGTGGCCAGCACGATCGCGCGGGAGAGCGACGGCGGAGTTTACATGCACGCCGGCCCCGAAATTGGGGTCGCTGCGACCAAATCTTTCACTTCGCAACTGGTCATCCTCTCGTTAGTCGGCCTCCTTCTCGGACGCATGCGTCACCTCTCCACGGCGGAGGGGAGCCGCATGATCGACGCACTGGAAGCCTTACCGGACCAAATCGAAAAGGTATTGAAGTTGGGCGATCACATCAAAACGATCGCTCGCAAATATGTTGAGTCCAATGGGATGCTCTTTTTTGGGCGTCAGTTCAACTTTCCCATCGCGCTGGAGGCAGCCCTCAAGCTCAAGGAAATCACTTATCTTTTTGCGGAAGGCCATCCCAGCGCCGAGTTGAAACATGGGATCATCGCCCTGGTCCGGCCCGATTTGCCTTCTGTCTTCATTGCTCCCGATGACGCCGTCTTCTCCAAAAACGTCAACAACATGGAGCAGGTGAAAGCACGCAAAGGACCCATCATCGCAGTCACCTCCGGCAAAGGCGCCAAGCATCTCAAGGGACTTGCCAATGACGTCATTGAGATCCCTGTCGCGCACGATGGCGTCACCCCGATTCTTTCCGTCATCCCGCTCCAGCTCTTCGCCTACCATTTGGCGGTCGAGCTGGGACGCGACGTGGATAAACCGCGGAACCTCGCCAAAAGCGTGACCGTGGAATAACTGCCCCGGTCCACAAGGCGCTGCATCTCGCATTTTTAGCTTTGTCATGTCGAGCGCCTACGAGCGCAGTCGAGACATCTTCCACTGCTTCTGCACATCGCCTTCTGGACCCAAAGCCAATAGTTAGAGATTCCTCCACCGCGGTCGGAATAAAAGGAAGGCGCTGGGGGCGTGTTTGAAGCCGGATTTTGCTCCTCCCCACGCGTCCATCCATTGACACCACTCCACAGGATTCGTACGCTATTCATCCCGCCAGGTCGGAACGCGCTCCACTCCACGTGCAACACAACGAAGATTACGTCATCCGCGTCTTGCAAGACGTTGGACTGGTGACGCGCACACAAGTCGATGGCGCCCGCGCCCGTCTCAATGGGACGAACAATATTGTCGACATCCTGATCAAGGACGGCCTCATCGCCGAATCGGACGTGTCGCGCACTCTGGCCGCCCAGGCTCACATGGACTGGATCGACCTGTCATCCATGGTCATCGCACCAGAAGTCATCAAACAGATCCGGGCTGAAGACGCCCGCCGGTTCAAAGTCATTCCGGTCGGGTTTGGCGAAACCGGATTGATCGTGGCGGTGAGCGATCCTCTCGACATCGACACGATCGATAGCCTGAGCTTTCTTCTCCAGCGCGAGATCGAATTGGTTTGCTCCAGTCCGGATAAGATTCGCGAGGGCCTGATCAAATATTACGGCACCGCCGACGAAGCGGCCGATGTGCTGCAGGAAAAAATCGGCGAGGAAGTCGATCTTGGCTTCGAACTGGCCGAGGGTGGTGAAGGCGCGGAGGGCGATGAGACAGATGCGCCCATCATCCGCATGGTTTCGATGCTCCTGATCGAAGCGCATCGTGCCGGGGCCAGCGACATTCATCTCGAACCGCTCGACAAAAAATTTCGGGTCCGCTTTCGGATTGATGGCGTCCTGCAGGAAATGCAGGCGCCTCCCAAGCGGCTGCAGTCGGCCATCGTTAGCCGCATCAAGATCATGACCGGCTCCATGAGCATCGCGGAAAAACGCCTCCCGCAGGACGGTCGCATCCAGGTGAAGATAAAAAAGAAACCGGTCGACCTCCGTGTTTCCACCATTCCGA
>JBEEIB010000655.1:0-4705 GCA_041167675.1 Verrucomicrobiota bacterium | reverse complement strand
TAGTCTATCCAGTTTTCGAAAGCCTACTTACGTTGTCTCAGCGAAAACATTGCTGCTAAGCAATCCAACGGATCTTTGGAATTATCGCGATCTCTTCTTTCTCCTGACCAAAAGAGATTTTCTTGCGACTTATAAGCAAACTGTGCTGGGCCCGCTCTGGTTTTTCGTGCAGCCCGTTTTCGCATCGCTCGTCTTTTCCATTGTGTTTGGGCTGATAATCCGGATTTCGACCGGCGGCTTGCCGCCTTTGGTGTTCTTTATGACTGGTTTCGTTACTTGGAGCTTTTTCTTCAACTGCGTAAACCAAGTCTCCCAAACTTTCCTGATTAACCGAAACATCTTCCAAAAAATCTACTTCCCGCGACTCATCGTACCGCTGAGTCAAGTCACGGTAAATTTTCTCAACTTCGCAGCCCAATTCGGAGTGCTTCTTCTCATAATCGGTATCTACAACCTGACCGGTACTCGCATAGGGCTTAGCCCTCGAATGATTTTTATTCCCCTGATCTTAATTTGTCTCACGACGTTCGCGCTTGGACTTGGCTGTTTGATCGCCTCATGGACGGTGAGATTCCGGGACTTGAATATGTTGGTTGGTTACGGCCTCCAACTTTGGATGTACGCGAGCTGCGTCTTTTTCCCCGAATCGATTGTTCCGGCGAATTGGCGTTGGCTAGTGGACCTCAATCCGATGGCGATGCTCATACTGGCACTCAGATCCTGCATGTTCGGGGTTGAACATTACGTTCTATCACTGCCTGGCTTGCTGGTTCTGCTGCTAATCGCCCTGATCGGACTTTGGTGCTTTGCTAGAGCTGAAAGAAACTTCACCGACACAGTCTGATGTCAGTCGTCATTGAAGTGCAGAATCTTTCGAAGCGGTTCTTTCTTGCCGAACGCAACCGGACGACCTTTCTCGAAGAATGGAGCGCGTTTACCCGGGATATCGTCTCGCTTTTGCTTCGACGGAAAAGGACCGGTTCACCGCACGCGAATCGGCGAGAATTCTGGGCCTTAAGGGACGTGTCATTCGGCGTCTATCAGGGACAAACGCTTGCCATCATCGGCGAAAACGGAGCAGGTAAATCGACTCTTTTGAAGATTCTTTCACGCATCACGCAGCCGACAACCGGTGAAGTGAAGGTCTACGGCCGGCTGGCCAGCCTCTTGGAAGTAGGAACCGGCTTCCATGGAGATTTTTCTGGACGCGATAACATCTATTTGAATGGTGCGATGCTCGGATTGTCACGAAAGGAGATTCGGGGCCGTTTCGATCGGATCGTGGAATTTTCCGAATTGGCTGAGTTCATCGATGTGCCGGTTAAACATTATTCGACCGGCATGTACATTCGGCTGGCTTTTTCCGTCGCGGCGCATTTGAACCCGGAGATCGTCATTCTGGACGAAGTTCTGGCGGTGGGAGACACGGTGTTTCAAAAGAGATTTTTGGATCGAATGGCCGAAATCATCCGGGAGGGTCATGCGGCCATTCTGGTAAGTCACTCGATGCCGGTCGTGCGCCGGTCGAGTCAGATGTGCCTTTGGCTGAGCCACGGACGGGTCTTTATGTTTGGACCAACTGACGAGGTGGTCGATCAATATGAGCGCGAATCCGCGGAGAAGCTGGAAGCGACGAAAGGCTCATCGATTGCCCGCTTCATCTCCTGGGTAGCGAAAAGTCGATCAAGCGGCAATTCTCATACTTTATCTGCTAGTCACGAAGAGGTCACTTTTCGCTTCGAGGTCGAACTCACGACAGCTGTACCGGAGGGCCAGCTCGGAATTTCTTTCACCAACGCCCAAGGACTGGTTCTTTTCAGTCGACACTTGCTTCTGCAGGAGAGTCAACCGGGTAAGGTCATGGTCGTTCTAACTTTACCTTCTTTGCCTCTAAGCCCCGGCTCCTACAGCATCAGTTGCACCATTTCGAACGGGAATGGCCCGTCCGTGACGATCCGAGGAACGCCTGAGCTTACGGTTACGACCGAACGTGTGGCCGATGGTCCTCTCGGGATTTTGAGCTTGCCGGGCAGCAGCCTTCATCTGGAAAAAGTTCGATCTGAGTAAGAACGCAGAGGCGCCAGGCCGAAGTAATTTACTGACGCAGTGTCTTCACTCCGCTAGGAGTTCCAGTTAGATTGGCTCCGATGGGTTGCCCGCGAATCTCAATTGTTACACCATCGTTTAATCAGGGAAAATTCTTGAGTGCGACGTTCGAGAGCGTTCTCGGACAAGGCTACCCGGCATTGGAATACCTGGTCATGGACGGCGGAAGCGAAGACAATAGCGTCGAAGTGATAAAGCAACGCGAGGCGGAATTGAGCTTCTGGCGCTCCGGACCTGATCGAGGCCAAGCGGCGGCGATTAACGAAGGCTTTAGCCGATGTTCCGGACAGATTTTAGGTTGGCTCAATAGCGACGATCTGTATACCCCTGAAACGTTCTCTGAGGTGGCAACAACCCTTGGCATGATCTCCGATCAACCGGTCGTGATGTATGGAAGTTGCGAGTTATTCCATGACACGAAGGGTTCGCGCGAAGTCCGGCCGGCAATTCCGTTTGATTTCGAGATGCTGCAGGTGACCGACTATCTCGATCAACCCAGCGTCTTTTGGACACAATCAGCTTGGGAGCTCGTTGGCCCGCTAGACGAAACGCTCCACTACGCATTCGATTGGGATTGGTTTCTGCGGGCAGCAAGGTCATGCCGGTTCATCCGTTCTGACAAAGTGCTGTCGCGATACCGCATCCACTCCGAACACAAGTCTGGCACCGGCGGGAGAGAGCGATGGAAAGAGGTGGTCGAGGTTGTCCAACGGCACTCGTCCGGTCGGGTAACGGAACACTACCAGTATCTCACCGATCACCCGATCGCTCATTGGTGGCTGAACAAGCGAATGCGATTCGCACAAACCCTGGCACGAGTGCTTCCAAAGAATTTGGCCGACAACATAGCAACTGCCGCATCGCCCCCATTCTGGCGTGTGCCAAAGGCAGTCGAACCGGAACTCCTTTGGCAAATTTCCGGGATTCGCTAGCCTGCATCGCTCACAAATCCTTAGAGAAAGCGATGCAGGCTCAGAGCTCAGCGACTGTCCGGCTAGGCCGCAGCGTTTGGCAGTCTGGGGAGATTGCACGGAGGCAGTACGGTGGCGACTGCCCTTTTGAGGTAGGGCACAGTCAGTTGCTTCGTTCCAGAGGGTTAAGAAGCATAAAACCGGGAGTGCAGCGGGATCCGGCGGCTGCCGGACCGCTACCGAAAAAAAGATCCACACGACGGGCTAGAGAAATCGGACGATCGCTCAGTAGGTAGCTCGGCCTCCTGAGAGATCAAACACGAAGCCAGTGGTAAAGCTGCAGCCCGGCGAAACGATGAACTCGACCATGGCCACGACCTCATCCAACGATCCGCAACGGCCCATCGGGATCTTATCAGTCATATACCTCACTTGCCGTTCCGGCATTGCATCTACCATCGCGGTTCGGATGACCGCCGGCGCCAACGCGTTCACTGTTACCCCGGTGCCGGCCACTTCTTTGCCCTGAACTTTGGTCATTGCGATCACTGCCGCCTTCGATGCGGAGTAAGCAAGCATTCCGGCGTTACCTTCTTTGCCGGCGATTGAAGCAACGTGGAGCAATCGACCGTATCCGCGCTCTGCCATTCGTGGCAAGATCGCCTTGGAAGTGTGGTAAGAGCCAAAAAAGTTAACTCGGAACACACGCTCCACATCTGAGGGATCTGTTTCATCGCTCCGGAGGTCAGTTTTTCCGGTTATTCCGGCACAATTCACTAACACATCGACCGGCGGAAGCTGCTGGAACGTATGCGCGACTTCTTCCCAAATGGTCACATCGCAAATCAGGGGGACGAAGTTCTTTCCCAAATCGGTTTGTATTGCTCGCAGTGCAGCCTGGTTGACGTCGATTCCCCGTACAGCTGCGCCCAGTCGCGTGAAACGCGCACAGATCGCTTGGCCCAGTCCCGATGCGGCTCCGGTTATGACAATATTCTGTGTATTCCAATCCCGATGCATTGAGCTACCGAATTTAGACGTAACGGGATCAAGGGATCAAGTGAAGGTAGCGCCGAGAGCACATTAGGTGCACCTTCCAGGTGCGCAACGTCGCACCCCCCTCGCAGCTGGAAGCTGCGGCTACTTTACCCAACGCCGAACGCCTCGAACGCTTGGCTTGAGCGGCGTCGAGCGTAGAATGGAGAATGCAATTTGCGCAGAGGTTGCGCGCGCAATGGACGATTTGGCAGCGGATCCAAGACGTCGGAATTCGCCGGGGCGAGATTCTGCTTAGTTTCGATGATGGTCCGCAGCCTGATGTCACGTCGCGGCTGTTGGATGTCCTACAAAAAGAGGATGTCTGTGCGGCCTTCTGTGTCTGCGGTAAATCGGTCCGCATTGTGCCAGATCTGGTACGTCGGATGGCGAGCGAGGGCCATTTGATCGTCAATCATGGCTGCCGACATCAGCCACTTGCTCTTTTCTCGGCTGAGGCTTTGCGAAAGGAAATTGAGGATTGCGACGCAGCAATCGCTGCCGCTTTGGAATCCGATGCTTTCCGGGCCGAATTTTATCGTCCCGCTTGCGGTCTGTGGACATCAGTCGTGAAGAAGGTACTTGCTCAATTGAACAAGCGTGTCTTGCCGGTCACGCACTTCGGTTGGGACACCAACGTGACGCAACATACC
>JBEEIB010000654.1:0-4418 GCA_041167675.1 Verrucomicrobiota bacterium | reverse complement strand
TTGCCGGGACGACCATTTTCGTTCCTGCCAGCAATCCATTCAACACTACCGGTGAAGACCTTCTTCCAAATGGTCAGGCGTTTAACGAATTTGGTCCATGGAAAGAGCACACAATCACTCGAACAATCTTTAATGTAGTTGGCGCTACCATACAACTACCTCACAGCTGGTTTATCGATGCCAGCTTCGCCTATGGCGAAAGTGACTCGACGCAGACCTTCACCAACGGGGCGGCAAACGACAGACTTCAGTTGGCGCTCGAAGGTTTGCTTCCCGGGCACATCGGCCAGTTTTATGATCCGTTCACCGATCAGTCGGTCTCGGGCAAGATCAACGGCTCATTAGTAGACGCGATCCGCGCGCAACAGACCCAAGACGCTCGGACTAATATCCTTACGTGGAACGTCCACGCCGGCGGCACCCTTATCGATTTGTGCAGTGGTCCGCTTACCGTCGCAGGAGGTCTGGAATATCGCAGCCAGGAGTTGATCATCGCCAATGATCCCCTCAGTGTAAACCGGAACATCGTCGCCGGGAATTTTCTCGGAGAAGGAACCAATGCGCGCCGGTATGTCCGAAGCGGCTACGGTCAGATTTCTATTCCGATTTTCGGCGAAAAGTGGTCCTGGCCCGGTATGCGGGCACTGCAAGTCGTGTTATCGGAACGTTACGACGATTATTCGCTCTTCAACAGTGCGGCCAAACCGCAGATCGCGGTCATGTACAAGCCATTCGATGATCTGACCTTCCGTGGCACCTACTCGGAGGCTTTCGTTGCGCCCTCCTTGTCTCAGCTGTTTACCACGCCACTTGAGTTCCAGGCACTCGTAACTAATCCAAGGACCGGCAATAGGGAGACCATTCTTCTGGCAAATGGCGGCAATCCGAAGCTGAGGCCCGAAAACGCCTACGAATATTACGCGGAAGTGCTTTGGACTCCAGGCGCCAAGGATCCCGAGCATAGCTGGTGGGGTTGGCTGAACGGTTTCACTGCCTATGTCGACTGGTTCCAGGTTGAGCTTCGCCAAATCATCGGAACGGTTCCGACTCAGACCGTCGTGAACAATCCCAGCGCGTTTGCTGGTACCTCAGTCTTGTTTAATCCCAATGGTTCAATCCGCGAAGTGATAAATCCGTTTGTCAATGTGGGAACCCTTTTGGCCGATTATATCGATTTTGGCGGAAGCTATGTCACCAAGGAATATCCCTGGGGTAAGCTAGATATGGAAGCCAATG
This sequence comes from Verrucomicrobiota bacterium, assembly GCA_041167675.1. Taxonomy (GTDB): domain Bacteria; phylum Verrucomicrobiota; class Verrucomicrobiia; order Chthoniobacterales; family JAFAMB01; genus DASTDH01. The sequence goes on along the minus strand of JBEEIB010000654.1, from coordinate 3,182 downwards.
CGACCTACGTCTACAATTATGCTGTCAAGACGCTTGTCGGCACTTTCCCGCCTGGCAGCCCGAAGGCAGGGCAACCACGATTTCAGGTCTACACCGCAGACGACCAATATCGAACCGGCACAAACGTCAACGGCTCGGGCCCCGATTTCAAGTTAGTCGCGAGCATTTTCTACGACAAGACCATCTGCGGAGTCGACACCTTCCGGACCGGCTTCACGCTCAATTACACCGACTCCGAAGCCGACGTATTCAATAATCGCAAAGGTTCGGCTCCGAACCTGAATAATGGCTTGGATTCTCCTGGGTACGTCCACCTGATCGGCAGCTACACCACTGTCGACTGGCAAATCGCCTACCTTTTTGGTGCTCCTGCACTGGTAACACCGGAAACACCAAAGCCAGGATACGATAAAGAGGGCAAACGACTGGTGGGCGAAAAAGCGATTGCGCCCAAGCCGGAAGGCTCACGCTGGGGATGGCGTACTTTCCTCGCGAACACTACGCTTACCTTCGGTATTAAGAACATCTTCGACGCGCATCCGCCGCTGTCGATCGACCAAAATAGTGGAAACGGCTACGACTTTAATAATGCCGATCCGATCGGCCGCTTCTTCTACATATCCGCGGAGAAAAAATTCTAATCTAAGTTTCAGGTCGTAAAAGTGAAGCGAGGGAGCCGTTATGCTCTCTCGCTTTTGTTTCTTTACTTTAATATTGAAACAAAGATCCAACATGTAACATACTGCCTGCTCAAATGAAGATCGGTATCGTAAGGATTCTTCTTTTCCTCGTCTCGGTACTGGCTGGCATTTTTGACGCGAAAGCGGGCGCTCCGATAAACTTCATCGGTTATAAAAGTCCATCCATACCTATTTTCAGCAAGGCCGGTCCGACGGTCATAAACTACCAGCTTTACGCCCAATACGATGGCATACACAAACCGGGGGGCGGTCTCGACGAAGGAGGCTTTGTCGTCATCGTTATTAAGAACTCAAACAACGGTTTCCTTTACTCCTATCCCATCCTCCCGGACTCGATACCAGGTGGCTTCGGCGGGCACACGACGTCTGTATCTCAGCCATATCTTTTTAAACCGTACGTCTTAGCGACGGGCAGCTTCCAATTCTCGAACCCGTTCGACCAGAAACTGATTGTCGAAGAACAAATCTTTTACAGTAGACCTTTAGAGATCGAAGCGGGGTTCCCTGCTCAGGAGTGGAACTCGGCTTCGGGTCAGTCTTTTGTATCTGGTGGCGATAATCCGCCCGTTGTGCTTCCACCATCCATTGGAACTCCAACTCCTGCGCCCGTGACCCGTAGTAGCATCCATGCGGTTATTATTTCGGGACTTAGTGATCCCGCGAAAGTCGTCACTTCTGTGAACGTCACATTGACCGGCGGTGTCGTTGCGTTAGGGAAGAATCCTTCACCGCCTGCCACACCTACGACTCAGTGGAGTACCGGCATGCGCATAGTACCGGACCAAGCCCTCCTAACCGGGTCGGGAATTCCACCATTAACTCCGAACATCATCGATGTGCGGATCGTAAAGTACGAAGTAAGGGGCGATCTGTCGACTCCGGCACCGTGAAAGCGCTTTAGCCGCAACCTTCCGGGTCGAGCAGATCAAACCAAGGTCCGCAAATAACCACGCATGGCCGCCAAATAACGCCAATTAGATCCAGTTATTCGTGTCGATTAGTGTCCATTCGCGGTTGGTCCTTGTCGCCTTTGCGGTTTGGAAATGCGGTCCACTTCTCTTCGAAGCAAAAATCTGGAATCGTAGATCGTATTCAACTTTCGCGGTCTGCGCCGAACTGGAGATGGCGGAGAGGCCGATTACTGCGGGATGTTCGTTGCGATCTCTTTGTGGTCTTTGCGTTCTTTTGTGGCGATTCATTTTGACCCTCGCGTGTCGTCGTTTTCGATGCTAAGGGCGCGCTGTTGATGTCCAACGCGAATCCACAATCACTGGCCGGAAGAGTTTGTTTTTGCCTCCTCCTCTTCGCAATCGGTCTTTACCTTTTGGCATCCATCCGTGAGATCGATCGGGATCTCAAAAAGGACTCCGATTGGCGTACCTATTTCACCAAGGATGCCATGCATTATTATGTGGTCGCCCAAGCATTCGCCTCCGGTGATTTTTCGATGTCCTACGAGAAAGGCTGGCCCTATCGCCAGCCGCTTTTTCCTCTGCTGATAGCCGGCGTGATGAAAGCAACTAATGATGATCTTTTAGCCATCAGGATGATCAATGTGGGGGTGATCGTTTTCGCTGCGATTACTCTATTTGTAATCCTCCGAACCTTTTGGCGCGATTCGGCCGCGGCCGCGATCATCTCCATCCTTTTCGTCCTGAACCCGTTTGTTTACGATCAAGCCATACACGGACTAAACACGGAGCCGTTACATCTCTTTTTGCTGATCTGCATCATCGCCTGTCTTCTCCGCTACACCGCGGTCCGCTATTGGATCTACCTTTTGCTGCTCGCCTTCACTATCGGCCTGGACTATCTAGACCGGATAAATGGATTGTTCTTGGCGATCTCGGCGTTCGCAGTTCTTCTCTGTTTTGCATTAAGCCAGTATTTCTTCGGACCCGAGCACCACGCCGTCAGGCTGGGACGCCGACTTTTCCGACGAAGCGTCTGGAGTTTCCGACGACGCGGCGAAGTCGGACACACCGACTTGTCTGACGAAACTTCCGGAGTTTCAGACGACCGGGCGAAGTTGGATGCGCCGCATACCGTTTCCTGGTGGCACTACCTCGTAGCCGCGCTCGTCTTGGTTATTACCACCGCACCAAGCTGGCTCTCGCGTTTGCACTATTTCGGTAACCCCTTCTATTACGGAGCGATTCAAAATTTTCTTTGGGGCGATACTTATCTCGGTTCGATGGATAGTCCCCGAGCATTGACCGCCAGCGACTATTTCGCTTCCCATTCGTTGCTTGACGCTGCCGGTCGATTCTTGCTGGGCTGCTCGAAAGTTTTCTTTGCCATACCTATCGATCGAGAACGCCTGCCAGTGCTTTATTTCGCTGCCTTGGCCGGAATCTGGTTCGCTTGGCGGCAGAGACGAACTACTTATCTCTGGCTCTTGCTTTTCTACGGATTGCAAATGCTGCCGCTCGCTTGGACCCAGCCGGTGAACACCACCCCCCGAGTTCCATACGCCGCAAC
>JBEEIB010000653.1:0-2790 GCA_041167675.1 Verrucomicrobiota bacterium | reverse complement strand
TTTCAGCGATGCCGGTCGGATACTTGGGATCGACAAACTGTTAGCCGATCGATTTCCAAACCTCTGGATTTTGTAGCGGAAGCATTTCGAAACATTGCCAATGAAAGAACAAAAAGATTTGGGATTGCTGATTTTACGCGGAGCCGGACTCTTGCTCGCTCTGACTTTCGGCGCGCAAAAGCTCGGTTGGTATTGGACGGCCCTTCACGCCGAGAAATCTTTTTCATCAATCGGATTGGCGCCGCTGATCGCAAAAATGGGTTTCCTAATTCCGGTCGCGCTGGCTATGTGGATCACGTTCAACGAATCAATCGGCGCGTTTCTCATCGGATGCGGGTTTTTGACAAGATTATTTGCGGCCAGTCTCACGCTCGGAATGGCCGGGGCGCTCTATACCAGTGTTCGACTCGGCGAAGACTGGCTCAGGGCGGCGCTTTACCTAATCATCTTCATTACCTTAATCCTAACCGGTCCGGGTGAATTTTCGCTGGATCACCTTCTAAAGCTCAAGAAATCTCGCGCCGGATGCTAGCAACGGTCGAATTTTAAATGCTACTGCTCACGAAATCATTCGAAGTCTGGACGCGAATCCAATTCCCGGATTCGTCAAGCCGACCAACGCACAAGATTCATAGATTTCGCAATGGCGCGCTTGAACCGACCCTCAACTCTTCCGCGCCAAATCTTCGATCCTCTTCCATTCGTCCGGAGTGAGCTGGAGTTTCGCCGCAGCCATGTTCTCCTCGAGATGCGCGAGCGACGATGTGCCCGGGATTGGCAACATGACCAGCGATTTATGGAGCAACCAGGCGAGCCCGAGTTGCACGGCGCTGACATTGTGACCTTTCGCTTCGACTTCGAGCGGATTGCCGGGCTTGGTTAATGAACCTCTCCCACTCCCGCCAACTGGAGCCCATGGTAGGAATCCCATCTTTTCTTTCTCGCAGTAATTTAGCAAGTCCTCCGACTCGCGGTCGGTGATGTTGTATCGGTTCTGGATGCTGACAATAGGCAAAACCTTTTTCGCTCGTTCGATGTCCTGCGTCGTGACGTTCGATAATCCGACGTGCCGAATTTTGCCGGCATCCCGTGCCGCTTTCAGTGCGCCGAGCGATTCTTCGATCGGCACCTTACGATCGACGGTGTGCAATTGGTAGAGATCGATCCGATCGAGTTTCAATCGCTTGAGACTTTTATCGACGCATTGCGCTAAATACTCCGGGCGACCGTTCGGCACCCACTGTCCCGGGCCGGGGCGAGTAATGCCGCCCTTGGTCGCGATGACCACTCCTTTCGGATACGGATGAAGCGCTTCCGCAATTAAAAGCTCATCTGTTTCCGGACCGTAAGCGTCGGCAGTGTCGATGAAATTGACGCCCAGCTCGAGTGCGTGCCGCAGAACTCTTTTCGCGTTCTCGCGATCCGGCGGCCAACCCCAGATCCCCTCGCCCGTCAAGCGCATCGCGCCAAAGCCGAGCCGGTTGACCAATAGATCCCCGCCTAGCAAAAACGTTTCCTCGCTCTTATTCGTGCTCGTGCTCGCGGCCGCTATCACAAGTTCCGGCAATCCTCCGGTTAAAACGCCAGCTGCACCAGCAGTAATCGCCTCCAAAAACGTTCGTCGTCTCATCGCAGGTAAAATATGTCGCCGCCTATCAACTCTCAACTCTCACCCGCCGTGGTGGGTCGCGCCAGTCGAGTGTGGGGCATCGACGCTTATCTGGCGAAGCGTTGGCCGAAGTCTCCGCTTTGGTAACGCCAAATGCGATTATTGTTAGCTGACGATTTGCTCGGCGTTATCAGATGGCTGCCTGCGACTGCGACTCCAGGGTAACTGTACAGGCATTTCAACCATCGTAAGCCGCTTACGATACATGAGTTTTTCGGCAGGAATGTCGAATAGCCTGGTCGCGTATCGAGTCGCGGGCGGCCGCGAGATGGACCGTAAAGCCTGCGTGGCAGCAGGTGAGCGCGTGAGAAAGAGTGAATCAATGGAACGGGCTGGGAAGCCCGCGACATAGATTACAAAAACTTGGGGCGCGTTCGATCACACGATTGACTCAGATTTTTTCGGTCCTATTCTGTCCCTAAAAGCTGCTTAATACAGGCAACTTAAAACCAGGAGGAACGATGCGCGCGATCAAGAGTTTCAAATGGATGCTTCTTTCAATCCTTACGATCAGTATCGTGATCGTATCGCTGTCGGCGCAGGATTCGCCACCAACGCCGACGGCTGCGCCAGCACAAAAATCGAGCTACCTGCCGGTCGTAGACAAAGAAAGTTTTTCCGCTGTCCGCGACCGCATGAGCGAGGCGAAGCCTGGCGTGATGAAACGCCAGACGGATTTGCTGGCGGAACGTTACGACCTAACTAACCGCCCGGCCAAGGGAGCGGTGATGGATCGCAGCAAACCGCTTCAGGAAGGTGTGCGAGTGAAATTGCCGTCGGGAGTGACTTGGGCCCAACTCGCTGACATGACCGCGGACCAGATCCGTGACAAGAATCTATTTCCGCAGGGATTTCTGCCTCTGCCCCATGCCAACCATCCCGAGGGGGGTATGGTCTTCCCGAAGTTCGAGATCCAGGAACTAATAAAACAAGAGCAGCGCGACCTAACCCGCTTCGACTTGGACTTCGATCTTCCAGAACACTTTCTTCCGGAGTTCCCACCTGCTATCTTTCTGACCTCCCGTCCCGATCTGGGCGACGTTTCAAAAGGAAAGCTCGTCACGATTGATAACTTCTATGAGATCTTCAACGGCATTCTCAATCCCAAACAACTGGAGGGA
>JBEEIB010000652.1:0-33986 GCA_041167675.1 Verrucomicrobiota bacterium | reverse complement strand
TGTCTGCATTGTCGGCAGCGGTCCCGCCGGGATCACCCTGGCGCGCGAAATTTCCCGTGCCGGGCTCCGAGTCTGCCTCTTGGAATCCGGCGGACATAAATCTGCGGCGAAGATCCAAGACCTTAATGCAGGCGCCGTCGATTCAACTCACGGCTATCGCGAGGAACCTTTGTGGGAGGGACGCCGTCGGCAGTTTGGCGGCACCGCCAATCTCTGGAATCATCGGATCCGCGGTGAATCCGCCCGGCACATTCGTTACGTGCCCCTGGATGAAATCGACTTTGAGCAACGCGACTGGGTGCCGGAAAGCGGCTGGCCTTTCAGCCGCCGGGACATTGAAGCTTTCTACGAGCGCGCCGAGCAGGTCTGCGGCATCAAGAAATTCGACTATCGATCTGGGACTTTGGAAACCGGGACGAAAAACTACTGGCCCTGGCAATCGGAAAAAATCGAGTCGGTCGTATCCCAATTTGGCTTATCGAGGATTTTTCTGGAGCATTATCGCCAAGAACTCGTTTGTGATCAGCGGGTAACGGTTATACTGCAGGCCGTTTTGCTTCAGTTGCAGATGGATCCATTGTCGCGCACCATCACGTCGGGACAGGCTGCTGCGCCGGATGGACGGAAATTCCGGGTTCGGGCTCGGGCCTTTGTGCTCGCTGCTGGAGGCCTGGAAAACGCCCGCATTTTGCTGCTTCAGGACGATTTGCAATCTGGCGGACTGGGCAACCAGCACGATATGGTCGGACGCTGCTTCATGGATCACCCTACGATTACGTTGGGAACACTCACCCCCTTCTCCAGCGCGTTTTTTGGACAATCTGGGTTTTACGATCAGCACGACGTGGGAGGGCAGGCGATAATGGGCATATTGCACATCCGCTCGGATGAGGTGCGCCGGGAGAAAATGCTCAATCTTTGCGCCGTGCTTGTGCCGCATTTCAGGAATCTGCGGTCCAACAGCACGGCTGTCCTCCGTCAGCTCCTGGTCAGAGGCCCGCGCTTTCTCTGCCGGCGTCTTTTCGCGGAAGATCGTTGCACTGCCCAAGCTGGCCGGGAGCCTCTCCGACCGCTTCGGCAGCGGCTGCTCGATGAATATTATTCAGAAGGTTATTGCGGCTGGTCGAGACTCACCGGGCTGGAACGCCGCTTCGGTAAATTTGGCCTCCGCGCCCTTGTCGAGCAGTCGCCGGACCGCTCCAATCGTGTCACGTTGCAGGAGCAAACCGATGCCTACGGCCAGCGAAAAATCAAGATTCTCTGGCGCTGGAACGAGCTCGATCTGCGCAGCATCCGCCAAGCGCAAAAGATTTTTCGCGAGGAATTGGCTGCCGCCGGTATCGGCACTTTCGTCCCTGTGGAAGAAACTGTTGGCTCGCAACCCCGACGATTCGACAGCCCGCATCACTTCCTGGGCACTACCCGAATGCACGACAATCCCCGGAACGGCGTTGTCGATGCCGATTGCCGGGTGCATGGCGTGCCGAATCTCTTCATCGCCGGCAGCTCGGTATTTCCCACCGGCGGTTATGCCAATCCGACCCTGACTATTGTCGCGTTGGCCCTTCGGCTCGCGACTCATCTGCAGTCCGAACTTCAATCCACGCCACGCATCCAGTTAGACCCCACACCGACGCAGGCAGCGAACCCAACAAGTCTTTAAATAAAAAGCCGAATACGCCTAGCCCCAACACTTTGGAGCTCCTACTATTGGGTGCCTACCGAAACGGGAGACTCGGTTACTTCAGACACTCAGGAAGCGGCTTTACAGAAAAGGGATTGAAAGAAGCTGTCGATCGGCTGAAGCCTTTTTTCACCGATAAATCACCATTCGGAAATCCGCCCAGAATTCCCGAGAAAATCCAATGGGTGAAGCCAGCCTTCGTCTGTGAGGTCGCCTTTGCGGAATGGACTCTCGTGGCGAGTTGCGGCAGACAACGTTTCTTGGGTGGCGCGATGATAAGGATCCAAAAGAAGTACACAGATTGGATCAGTGAAATAGCCGGTGCCGTCAATCGGCGCGTTCGCGTAAGCATAACTTCCTGCCCCGCCACTCCATCCTTGACCAACTTGGCGCGCGGCCGGGTAGCTCGTCTGGCACGGAATATTGTTCGATGCGCGGTTGATTGAAAAAACGTTTAGCTGGATTACTTCGTGTTTATAAAGATTAGCATCTACCGCGTTACCCCAAAATACCCCAGTGCCCCCGCGCACTGCGAACCAGCATTGCTGGTTTAGCGGATAGGTCCATGAATAGGTTGTGCCGTTAACCGTCTTGGAGGCGGAGCCGGAAGGGGTCCAAGTAAAGGTGTTAGAGTACACCTCCCACTGCCTTGCACCCCAGGGGCTCGTGTCTTGTCCGTGACCGTACAGGGTTGAATTAAAGAACGTACAGTGCCGGAAAACTGTTCTCGCTTCATCGCCCATGTCTGAACAGGCGATGTAAGCTGTCTTGAAAGTGCAATCCTCGACGTAGGTGTTGCGCGTCCCGGTTGCGTCCAGGGTTCCTAGCGTAGACGGATTTTTCCAATCGGTATCGTTCTGCTGCTGAAATTCTATTCCAGCGATGTAATTCCCAAGACTATCAAAGGTGCAATTGTAGATCACCCCACCCTTCATTCCCCATTGCACGTCGTAATTGTAGGGGTTCGATTGGGTGGTGTAAAAGGTGCAGTCGTGTAGCAAAACCGGCAACCCGCCTCCGTAAACCCCTAACCCATAGCTTTGGTTTGATGCTCCGTTGATCAGCCCTGGAACGATAACCAGATTAGAAACCGATATGTTCCCTGCACTGGAGGAATTGACCTTAATCATGACCCCGGCGGCGGTAATGTCGTCAATCAGCATAACCCCACCGGTGCTCGCGCCAGCCAAGTTAACAAATTTGTTTACGGTACCGGCGCTGACCAATGATAAGTTCCGTTTGGAATTACGACAGTGTCGCCACTTAGCGCACTATTGATCGCTGCTTGGACGCCCGCAGCGCTGCCGTTCGAAGTAACTATTGCAGCATGAGCGCACCAGCCAAAGGCCAGGCCGACCAGCAACCCGAAAGTTAGCAGAATCTTTTTAGTCATAAAAATGGTCAAGCGCTGCGTGCGCTTGTTCTTTGCTCATGCCGCAGGTTGCATGCTCACTATCCCCTGCGCGTGCAAGTCCACGTCTTCCGGTCCGTTTTTAAGCTGACGAATCAAAGCTCTGATCGAAGGATTAACGTTCATTCGGCTATCATCGAAATTCAGGCTTGCGAGTTCCAGAATCAGTGAACGAAACAAAGCGCGGCGAATTATTTTATAGGCGTACTCGTGACAAGAATTCTGGAGAGAATCAGCTACGTTTTCTTCGAAGCAAGCCTGAGCCATGCGGAACAATGCCGTCGTCTCTCCGAAGTTTCGGTAAAGGAGCTCGATGCGAGAAGTGAAATCTAGGGCTTCCTTATCAACACGCATGCTCTGATCCTACCAGCTTCGCTTCGCATTGTCGCTCGGATGGTTTGCGCCGCCAAATGATTGTCGCGAAACAACGGGAAACGTTTTACCAGCTTCCGATTCCTCACGAAGAGAGAACGCCACCACAACTCTGACTCTCGGTTCGAGATGCCAGTCCTCTATTGAGCCGACCCTAAATCCATAATCATTCGGGTATCAGTGAACCGCGCATAAATCGAATATGAGCGCGTTTGCTGGTCCGTCTGCTATCATGATCTTCGGGAAAGCTCTTCCTCAGGCCTGGCGCTAGACCAAATGCCCTGGCGAGAGCGCTCGCGCTGAGTGCGTCGCTCTTCCTGGCTGGCTGCCGCCGTGGCATCACGCACCAAGGTGACAGAGAAACTGCCCGGTAGCTAGGTCGGTCTACTGTTGTCGTAGAGTTCTTGATAGCTCTCCAACCCTTCCTGCTGAGTCATTCCGATAAGAGCGAATGAGCTTGCAACGGCCTTCGCGCACTCATTCTTGTCTTTATAGTTTTCGCCTACGAGTTTATGCAATTCGCCTATGGTCCACATGGCGCACAGCTTCGTCCAATGCGCATTATTTCTGGATTTCGCACTTTGATATTTCTCGTAGTGCTCCAAGAATTTCTCTGTGGTGGTCGGTTCTGGCATTTCCAAATATCACAGGTATGAGATCAAACCCAAATAGGAAGTGTCTGTGGTCCCCGCGAACATGCAGCTCGTGCGGGCGAATTCGATCTCCTAAAGTCAGCGTTGCTCCTCAATGGCTACGTATTGATTGAGACGGCCGCATTTTCCTCGCAATGAAGGATTACCCGAGGCGGTTGGCGCGCGGTCCGTAGTCAACGACAATGTGATCCTCGAGCGCTGCTACCCGAAATGGTCCATACGCCAGCTTGATGTCGTATACTTCTTCTCCCGTCTCGGATAGAAACTTGTGAACCACCTTTCCGGTCTTAATGCCGTGACACATAACGATGTCGCCAACTTCTACGTCGCTCGCGTTCATTATTTATTCACTAGCGGCTACCATGGCTCTTTGCCATCGCCCCCACGCCGCTTGCGCTCTCCGCTTAATGGGTCCATGTCGCTCGCCCGCATTGATCCGCCCCGCTGCGCAACTCGCTCGCTCACGCCCTCAAAATATTCGGGTGGTGCTTCGAGAGCCAGCGGTTCATGCACGACGTGGCCTTCGATGTCTATGGTCGTAGGCGACCGCCGTGCTTTGGTTTCTTCGCGGCTCTTGTCGCGCTCTTTTTCCTCTCTCCTGGCGAGCTGCAAGCGTTTGGTTTCGTCCAATCTGCGGCGCGCTTCCTCTAGCTCTTCCTGTTCCCAGGTTAGTGGGTCGCGATTGCCGTGAATATGCTGATTCAATTGGAGGGCAATCTTCGCCGGGTCAGCGAATTGACCTTTGAAGTTGTGGTTGCGCTCCAAGTCCCAGGCCGGTTCTTTCCAGTCCAGCTTCTGGTTCGCTAGTTCCCGCTTTCGCTTCAGTAGGACCTTGATCCTTCGCGCCTGCGCATTCGCGCGCAACTCAGGAAACTTGTCGGTGTTTTTCTTCCAATCAATCCAAGTCGTAAAATGAAGATCGTTTATGGCGCACGCCTGCTCTTCGGTGAGCCCGTCCGCGATATCTCGAAGAATCGCCTTTATCCGGGCCGGTGTTGCTTTTGTCGGGCGTCCCATGGTGAAACATACCGATCACTGCGTGCCGCGCCAAACTTGAGATGGGGCCGGCCAGTGCGGCAGATGTCCTTTCGCTTCTGTGGCGTTTGGGCCTTTTGGTCTGATCCTATTTGGTGGTGAAAGCTATCAGAAAACTATAATTTCGGAAACTCCGACCGCCACTCCGCAGTTAACAACGCCATCACCCACTCCTGGCCCGGAAACTCCCTCGCCATCTCCCACCGCTTCTTCCTCACCTGAGGCTTCGGTCGATCAAGGGGTAGAGCCGCTACCGAGCGTGACAAAAAATCCTGCGGAAGAGGAGAGAGTTCGTAAGGAGGTGCTCGCTCGCATTGACCTGCTCAAAGAGTTGACCGCAAAAGAGAAAGATTACCTTTACGCGCAAGTTGAAAGGGCCCGCGGATTCACGAAGTTGGCCATCATCCCCTTTGTTCGAGGCCGCACCAAGCCAGAGCAGCACCAAATCGACCACATGCTGTCGTATTTGGAGAAGCCAGAGTTCAAAAAACTGTTCGAGGACCCAACCGTGGTACTCGTTGTCGCCGCCTACGCCGATAAGCAAGGGAACGACGAACAGAACCGGCAGATCTCCAAAGAACGAGCCACCAATCTCATGAAGATTTTACAAAACCAGGGACACGTTACCAACACGGTCCGCGCGGTTGGCGTGGGCGGACTGGACTTCTTCGATAAAAACGACGCGGAAAAGAATCGAATCGCCGAGATCTGGCTCGTCGCGCCGTGAGGTCAGCCCCGATCAAAACCTCTAGAAGACGTCAGCCCCTCTCCTTGGAGCGCCTTACCCATCGCCACGGCCCGACTGACGTTTCGGTGGATCCGATCCAAGTAGGGATTTGAGCCATCTTCAGCGTCCAACCACCGGTGCGTGCCTTCCCATTCTTCGTTGAGCGTCCTTACCACATAGTCCGAGAAGAACTTTTCCGTTCCGGAGAGCAACTCCAATAAGCTTGGATGGGCCATCTTCTTTCCCAAGCGAGAGAAAAGAGCAGCTTCACGTAGTTCCAGGTAGAGAGCGGGAAGCCGCTCCGGATAATCTTCCGCTGCCATTTGTCCAAGCAAATCAGCGGTCGCGACCAGGGCTCCAATCACCCATTCCACGCGGGAGCGAAATCCGATCTGTTTCATCTTCGCGCCAACTGCCGTTGCACAGATTGCTTGTTGAACAATACGAATCTCGTCCCTGGTAAAGCCGAATGCTGGCAATAGGTCCCAAGCAAGAAAACAACTGCGCCCCACATGGATACTGGTATGCTTGGCGCCAGAGCCTTCCCGATCATCCCGGCATTTCAAGTATCCGCTATCGTGCAATAAAATGGACGCTAGAGCGATCTCCCATTCCCGATCGCCGAATTTAATCCCACCCGGCACACGATCCTGCGCCGCCAAAAGCCGAAGCACCGCTTCGGTCCCCTCCATCGTATGATCAAAATCATGGAACGCCGTATCGCAAGGTTCGAATTCCGGCCTATTGCCGTGAAATAACCCAAAAGTGAAATCAATCAGCCGGCATGCGACCGCTGCTAACTTTTCCCTTTCCCCGACGCAGATGCTTTGAACGGCCTCGATCGTCAGATAGTAGCTTCGGGGATAAAACATCAGAGACCTCGAACGTTCAAGCCGAGGGAAGCCTCAAGCAACCAAAAAAGGCGATCGCAAAAAAGAACAGATTTGACGATCTTTTTTCTGCAAATTTGCGAAAAAAGATATTGCCATTCGTCTGGTGGCGTCTAGTGTGACTTCTGCCAGCTCGATTGGCCCCCAGAATCGTGTTCCCCCTCTGATCGAGCTGGTTTTGCCTTTTCTTCAGAGCAACTCGCTTTCCGCCATTTCTCAGGGGACCAAACGCTTCTTGCTTTCTATGAATAGCGCGTGAAGCAAACGGACCGATTCATTCACTTGATTCCGGCGCACCATCCAAGTGATCCGAAAGGAAGATGTTGCCAAGCCAAACGACGGGATCTGCGCGCTACGAAGCGCCTCAGAGCCTTGTCGTACCTTCTCGTGGGAGGCGTTGATGCCCGCACCGACCACACTGACTGCGCCCAGTTCATCGTTCCAGATAAAGTCAGATCCCAAAGTCCCGAGTTTCGCCCGTAGATTCGAGATCTGATGCAAGTTTTCTTTCGAGATCACCAGAGTCAGCCCGTCTTGCGGACTCCCGATTGACGTGACGTGAAGCTGCTTACCGGGACAGCCAAATTCGTCCATAATCGTGAGCAATTCATCCACCTTTCGACCCTGGATCATCACCACCTGTTCTTCACTGGCCACGCCAACAACCGAACCCGGCAGCCGCGGCGGCGATTTACGTACGACCGTCCCATCTTGTGAGGGATCCGGACCGGGAAGAGGACCTGCGGTTGCCCGTGCATAAATTGCGATGCCTTTTTCTTTGGCAAATTCGACCGCTTGCGCATTCAATACTCTGGCTCCCGATTCTGCCAACTCCTGCGTTTCCTCGTAAGAGAGGACTCCGATTCGTTCGGCGGACGGCACAATCCGCGGATCCCCGGTATAGACACCGTCCACATCCGAGCAAATCTCACACCATTCCGCTTCCAAAGCTGCCGCCATCGCGACCGCAGTCGTATCGCTACCTCCTCTGCCCAAAGTTGTGACCTCGCGCCGGTATGACACTCCTTGGTAGCCGGCGACCACCACAATCTTTCTTCGTGCCAGTTCGTCCTGCACACGAAACGGCCTTACTTCGATGATCCGGGCATCCACATGCCGATCGTTCGTGATGATCCCCGACTGGCTTCCGGTAAAGCTGATCGCGTCTCCTCCCAACTCCCGAATCGCGATGGAAAGAAGCGCCATAGAAATGCGTTCTCCAGCCGACAACAACATGTCAAGTTCTCGCCGGTCCGGATTTGCGGAGATCTGTTTGGCCAATCCCAAGAGATCGTCAGTCGTGTCTCCCATTGCGGAAACCACCACCACTACATCGTGGCCTTGCCGTTTGGTTCGCATGATCCGTTCGGCAACCAGCCGCAAACGATTGACGTCAGCGACACTGCTGCCGCCGTACTTTTGGACCACAATTGACATAAAAAGGTGACTGTTTCAGAGCCTGCTCGGCAATAGCAAGCCCTGAATAGCGCCGCGAACGAACTGACTGACTGCTCCCTGCTTACCTCTCCCCTCTCCCGGCGCTCTGCTATCTGCTATTTGCTATTCTGCGACTTGCTATTCTGCCGCTTAGCGCCGCAGGAGCTTGCCATTCGGGGTTCGCGACAAACTGGTCACTCGTTTGAAGGTGAGCGGAATCTTTCGCTGATCGAGTCGATCGGCCAATTGCTCGGCTAAAGCAGGGATCACCGATTCATCTGCTACCAACTCAGCGGCGAGTGATTGTGACTTGTCATCTAAAAAGACGCGACTCTCCTTTACCCCCGGTATCGCGTCGATTACCGATTCCACCTCTTCACAAAAGAAACTAAGGCCGTCTACCTCGAGCCGGTTCTTGTTCCGCCCTGCCAGTACAAGAAACTGTTCCTGGTCGAGGTAAGCCATGTCACCGGTTGAATATCCGTACTTCGATAGAATGCTCAAACGCTCCCGCCAAGGATTGAGGTACGCGTCTAATAACCCGGGGCCTTTCACGAGCAGTTCACCAATTTCCCCCGGCCTCACCGGCAATCCATCCATCCCAACCAAGGTTAATTCATAGGCCGGCATCGCTGGTCCCACCGAATTCGCCTTATCCGGACGCGTGCTCAAAGTCAACAGGCCAACCTCGATGATTCCCAGGGCCGGATTCAGTGGCCGGCGAAAACGCGCGCTGAACAGGTTTTGCAGTTTCCCGGATAGCGAAGCTGTGGTTGAAATTGCTAAGCGCACGGACTCCAACTCTCCCACCTCCGCGGCAATGAGAGCGCGATACGATTCCGGAGATCCGTAAATGATCGTCGGATTGAAAGTGGTCATTACATTGGCGACCGCCGAGTCCTTCTGGCTCAGAATCAACGTGGCTCCTCTCGATAAATAAAGGAGTACCGAAACCACGAAATGATCTGCCATCGGTAGCCGGAACCAGATACGATCGGAAGGCCTAATCTTGAGTACTTCGTCCGCGGCCGCCAACCGGTCGACAATGGTCTGATGTCCGAGAAGTACTCCTTTTCGGGTGCCCGTCGTCCCCGACGTGAAACGAATATAGGCGGGGTTAGTCGCTCGAAATGATTCGTCGTTGGCCAAGTCAACCGAGCCAGCAAAAGGGAATCGGACCAATTGCTGGTTAGCCCCGAGCAACCAGTGCAGCCGCGCTCCGTGAACAAAAAAATCGACCTCGGATCGCGGCACAAACAACCCGATGGGCGCAACACACAACCCAGCCGATAAGATCGCGAGGGCATAGACTGGAAATTCGATCCCCTCTGGGAAGAGTAGCCCGCAGCGCTCATGTGTCCGGCAACCGCGTTCCTTTAACCAGCGCGCTACCCCATCAACCCGCTCGTACAACTCTGCATAGGTTAGTCTTTCGTTCGTGTCGGTAGCTATAAGCGCCAGACTATTGGGCTGCTGTTCGGCTTGCCGCCGAATAAGGTGCAAGATACTCACTGCGCTTGATCTATCAGCCAGAGCTAGCATTCTGGTCAACTGGAACGATATTCCGCTTCCGATATGGCAGATAAACGCAGAAGGGTGGTCATCAAACTTGGTACCGGCATTCTCACCAAGCCGACCCGCGATGGCCTGGATACCAGCCAATTTCGGCGCTTGAGCGGGGAAATCGCTGAGCTAATCCGTTCTGGCACCGAGACTGTCATGGTGACCAGTGGAGCGGTAGGCGCTGGTCTCATGCAATTGAAACTGACCGAGCGCCCATCTGATCTACCATCGGTGCAAGCTGCCGCTGCGATCGGTCAATCCCGCCTCATGCAGCTATATGCAACCCTGTTTGCACGCCATGGATTACATGTCGCTCAACTGCTGCTCACCCACCAAGATCTAGACAGCCGGACAAGGTGTCGAAACGCCCGGAATACACTGGAACGGCTGCTGCGTTTCGGGAACATCGTTCCGATAGTCAATGAAAACGACTCGGTAGTGGTCGAAGAACTGAAATTCGGCGACAACGATTTTCTGTCCGCAGAAGTGGCGATACTTAGCCAGGCTAATCTTCTGATACTCTTGACCAGTGTAGATGGTCTGCTTGGAGAGGATGGCCAGCTCATCTCAGAGGTAACCAATATCGACACCGTTGCGGGGTTGGCTAAACGAGAAACCGGCGTGTACTCGCGCGGGGGAATGGTTACCAAGCTGCAGGCGGCCCGGCTTGCTATCCAGGCCGGAATACCAGTGGTTATCGGGAGCGGTCTGCGGCCGAATGTGATAAGAACTGCGGTAAACGGGGGCGCCGTCGGGACGCGATTTATGCCCTAACACCATGACTAGCAATTACGAACAGCGTATACTCGAAATCGGCGCGCAGGCACGAAACGCCGCTCGCGCGCTGGCTCGGGCGACGACTGGCAAAAAGAATGCCGCGTTGTTAGCTGCAGCTGATCAAATCGAGCGTTCTTCTGAGCGCATCCTCGCTGCCAATGAAGCCGATATGAAATCGGCTACCGCCTCCGGTCTCTCCTCCGCTATGCTTGATCGATTGCGGCTCGATCCCGCGCGAATAAGCGCAATAGCGAAAAGTATTCGCCAGGTCGCGGCTCTTCCCGATCCAGTGGGATCAGTGATTCGCGAGTGGAGTCGCGGAGACGGTTTGGAATTTGCCAAGGTGCGTGTACCAATCGGGGTGATCGGCATCATCTACGAATCGCGTCCAAACGTGACAAGTGACGCCGCGTCTCTTTGCCTCAAAACTGGAAACGCAGTGGTCTTACGGGGCGGAAGCGAATCGTTAGGTTCAAATCTGGCGATTGCCGAAGCATTGCGTGAGGGATGCACGGAAACCGGCATCACCCCCGATGCGATACAGATCATTGATTTGACTGACCGGGGAGCAGTTCGCGCCATGGCCGAAATGGATCAACACATCGACCTGATTATCCCACGTGGCGGAAAGGAACTTATTGAGACCGTCGCGAAGCTCGCCCGCATGCCGGTCATCAAACACTACGACGGAATCTGCCATATTTACGTTGATCGGGCCGCCGATCTCTCAATGGCGCAAAGCATCGTGATCAACGCAAAGTGCCAGCGCCCTAGTGTCTGCAATGCCGTGGAGACGCTCCTGGTTCATCGCGATGTCGCCGATGCTTTTCTTCCCAATTGCGGACACGCGCTCCAGGAGCGGCGGGTCGAACTGCGCGGCGATGAGAAAACTCGCGTCATTCTGGGACCTCACATCGCTTTGGCCACGGAAGAAGATTGGCGCACCGAATATCTGGATCTAATCTTGTCGATTCGAATCGTCGATTCGCTGGAAGAGGCAGTGGAACACATTGAGACCTACGGATCCCACCATAGCGATGCGGTTGTCACCGAAGACGAAGCGATAGCTCAGGCCTTTCTTCGCGACGTTGATTCGTCCGCAGTATTTTGGAATGCCTCCACTCGCTTTAATGACGGCGGCGAATTTGGATTCGGCGCCGAGATTGGCATTAGCACCAATCGTCTGCACGCTCGCGGTCCGATGGCGTTGGAAGAACTCACCACGTACAAGTATGTTGTGCGAGGTAAGGGCCACATCAGGAGCTAGCGCCGGCGTGTCCGACGACGTGTCGTCCGAAACTTAGCCAAGGAGGAAGCTTCCGGAGTTTCGGACGATGGGAGCGAAAGTCGGAGAGCCGCGAGCGGCGTCATAGGTC
This sequence comes from Verrucomicrobiota bacterium, assembly GCA_041167675.1. GTDB lineage: Bacteria > Verrucomicrobiota > Verrucomicrobiia > Chthoniobacterales > JAFAMB01 > DASTDH01. Next base: position 22,061 of record JBEEIB010000652.1, on the reverse strand, counting down.
GTATAAGTCTCATCGGTCCCATCTAGCCATGGGCCCTCATCCTTTCTGGAAATTATAAATCTTTATTGATTCCCAATCCCGCCGGCATCATGAGTAAGGCGATCGCCGTGAACCTTCCCGGCGTTTAATGGAGTTCCCCCCTGGCAATAATCCCAGAAGGGTTTGCTGCTGCGGGCGGCCGACAAGGATGTCTTGGCCCGTTCTGCTCGGGCATCTTTCGGCTGCGCACTGCCGGCAAGTCTGGTGTCATCCCCCTCGAACACAATGTCCCTCAGATATTTCTTTTGTTCCGTGGCAATCGCGGTTTGCACGCTCTTTAGCGCGTTTGGCTGGGCGCCGGTACCCGGTCATATCATGACGAAATACGCTGCGGCTGTTGATCCAAATTCGGTATGGCCCGAATACCCTCGACCGCAGTTGGTGAGGTCGCAGTGGACGAACTTGAACGGACTGTGGAACTACGCAATTGAGAACGACCAAACCACTCAGCCGACCCAGTGGAGTGGCCAGATTCTGGTACCATTCCCCCTGGAATCTTCTTTGAGCGGCGTTGCCCAACCGCTTCAACCTATACAGGCGCTTGGTATGAACGCCAGTTCACCCTTTCGCCGCCGAGCAACGGAGCACATGTGTTATTGCACTTCGAAGCAGTAGACTACCTCAGCGTAGTGATGGTGAACGGGAAAGTCGTTGGCGAGCACCAGGGCGGCTACGATCCTTTCACCTTCGACATTACCAATGCATTATCGACATCCGGTACCCAGGACCTGATCGTCAAGGTGATCGATACGACCGGCCAGGGAAACTACCCCTATCAACCACGAGGAAAACAGAGCCTGACTCCGGGAGGCATCTTTTATACGAGCTCAAGCGGGATTTGGCAGACCGTCTGGATTGAGACCGTTCCGACGAATTACATTGCCGATTCGCTGATTGTCCCGGACGTCGACCACCAGACAGTCCGCGTTACCGTGCAATCGGGAGGAATCGCCCAAGCAAATACGCCAGGCAATCGCGTAAGAATCGAAGTGTTGGATAATGCGGGCAAGACGGTCGTGACCCGGACCGGAACGATCAATACGCCGATCGCGCTGCCCGTGCACAATCCTCACCTTTGGTCTCCAGATGACCCTTATCTGTATGGGTTACGGATTACGTACAATTCCGATTCGGTGACAAGCTACTTCGGCATGCGCAAGGTGGAAATCAGAGAAGATACCAACGGAAATCAGAGAATCTTTCTTAACAATAAGCCACTCTTTCTGTTTGGTCCGCTGGATCAAGGGTTTTGGCCAGACGGAATCTATCTCGCTCCCACCGATACAGCTCTGCGATCCGATCTTGACTACGAGAAGTTGATCGGCTGCAACATGGTGCGAAAACATGTAAAAGTTGAACCCCAGCGGTGGTACTACTGGACGGACAAGCTCGGTCTTTTGGTCTGGCAGGATTTTCCGTCGCCGCAGGACATCTTTGAAAGGCCAGGGTCTGCCGACAATACGCGCCCATCCGATCAGACAGCTCAAATCGAGAAGGAAATGAAAGCGATGGTCGACACCCATCGCAACCATCCGTCCATCATGATGTGGGTCGCTTTCAATGAAGGTTGGGGCCAATATGATACGGTTCGAGTAGCCAATCTGTTTAAGTCCTGGGATCCCACCCGGCTGGTCGACGACGCCAGCGGATGGAACGATTTCGGCGCAGGAAACGTCCTTGATTCTCACATTTATCCCGGACCAGGTCCGGTTCCGGTGCAGGTGGATCGGGCAAGTGTAATCGGAGAATTTGGTGGCGCAGGGTTTCCCGTTCCGGGCCATTTGTGGAATCCGAATGGTCCATTCTCCGATGAGCAAGATCTTCCGAATGCGGCCACTCAACAGCCCTGGATTGTAGACCGGCTCGGCGCAGTTAGAAAATTGGCCGCGGATGGCATCTCGGCCGCAGTTTATACTCAGTTGAGTGACGTCGAAAATGAGGTGAACGGATTCTTGACCTATGACCGGACGACCGATCAAAAAGCCGATCCGGCAGCAGTCAAACAAGCCGCTAGCAGATTGTACCCACTGCCCGATTACGCCGTCGCAGTTCCAGACGCGCAAGATCAGGCCGAACAATGGCGATATACCCTCCAGCAGCCGCCCCCAGACTGGACGTCACCCGCCTATAACGACTCCGGTTGGCTGCTTGGAAATGCAGCGTTCGGGACGCCAGGTACTCCGAATTTGCCGGTTGGTACCCTGTGGAATACCTCCGACATCTGGATTCGCCGCACCTTTAATTACACGGGTGGAGCCCTGAACGCTCCGGCTTTAAGCGTCTATCATGATGAAGACGCGGAGGTTTATCTGGATGGGAATTTGCTGGCTCAATTGCCGTTATACCTGGGTGTCTATGGTTCGACTCCGATCCCTTCATTCACTCCCGGAATTCATACCCTTGCTCTCCATTGCCACCAGACAGTCGGCGGCCAGGGTATTGATTGCGGCGTGTTGAATTTCTTGCAGTCAGCCGGCCCTTAGGCTGGTCCGGAAGCGCCGTTACACTTCATAGGCACGCGGGCCTATCGGTCCAATGTCGCTACACCGTTTGCGCGAGAATCCTTTCAACTCCTTCCCGAAAACTCGGAAATGCAGGCTCCCACCCGAGTTCGCGTAGCTTTGCGTTCGATACCTTTTTATTCGTCCAAGCGCGTTTTCGCGTAAAATCACGCGGGCCAAGCGGCGGCATCGGTTTACCGGCCCGCTGAGCAACCCAGCGAAACCATTCGAGCTGAGAGACCGGACAATCATCGACCACGTTAATGATGCTGCCGGTCTCTAGCCTCGCGAGAAACAAAAGGGCGCTCACCGCGTCATCTCGATAAATCGAATTCATCGTCCTCTCGCCCTCGCCCTCAATGATCGCGTCGCCGGCGAGTAATCGAGCGAGTGGCACGCAGCGCCTCGGTCCATAAATTCCGGCCAACCGCGCCACCGTCCCCTTTCGATCCAAAACATGATCCTCGGCTTTCCGCAGGATTTTTCCGGTCGCACGTTCCGGTTCCGCCGGCGAGAGTTCGTCCACCGAAGAGCCGTCAGTTTGGGCATAGACCGACGTGGAACTGACAAAAAGAAAATGTCCTATCTCCAGAGCAGCAAACACGTTCCTGGTTCCGCATTCGAACAACGCTTGGTAGGATTCGCTTCCCCCACCGCCCGAGCTGGCACAATGAACGACCAACGAAAACGACTTGGCTCGCAGGTCCCTTGCAAAATCGTGTTGGCGAATATCAGCTGCCATGACCTTCAGTCCGCTTGAGCGCAATTTGGCGGCGGAACCGTCCGATAATGTCAAACCGATGGCTTGCCATCCCTGCTCCGAAAGAGCTCTCAGCAAGCCCTCGCCCACATACCCACAGCCTATGACTAATGCGCTAGACAAGATCAACCGATTCTCTAAGTATCACGCATTATGAGTCTCCGAAAGACGGTGCTATTAGCAACGATTGGCACCCTTGTGGTGATCACCGCGCTCCACCTCACTTTTAATCTTCACGTTTTTTCGGGACTCTCCGGCAACGAATCGTTCCGAGTCGGGTTCTTGCCGGTTACTTGTCATCTCACCTGTCCAGTTACCGATTTCATTAACAAGCAAGTATCCGGTCGATCCGAATTTCAACCGTTGCGATTTCAGGGTTGGCCAGAGTTGAAAGAAGCTTTTCTTTCCGGAGAGACACCCGCCACTTTCATTCTCGCCCCGCTCGCCATGAAGCTTCGAGAAGACGGGGTACCGCTCAGAATCGTTTATCTCGGCCATCGAGATGGCAGCGCGATGATGGTGAACAAAGACTCGGCTATCAATTCGATCGACGACCTGAAGGGAAAGACCGTCGCAGTACCCAATCGATTCTCCAACCAGTGGTTGCTCGTGATCAAAGCATTGAAAGAGCACAATCTGTCTGCGAACGACATTCATATGGTCGAGATGCCGCCGCCCGACATGCCAGCAGCTTTATTTAGTCATGCGGTTGACGCGATCACATCGGGCGAACCATTCATGGGTCAGACCGAATTGGATGGTTATGGTCGGATTCTTTATCTCACCAAGGATGTCTGGCCTAACTTTATTTCTTGCGTGCTCGCGGTGAATGAAAAAGCGATCAAGGACAAGCGCGAAACGGTACAACGATTGGTCGACGGAATCGCGAAAAGCGGACAGTGGCTCGATAAAACGATGGACCATCGCATGCAAGCCGCGGAGTTTGTCTCGCAGTATTACTACAACCAAAACCCTCGCTTGCTTCGATTTGTACTCAGCAAACCGCCGGATCGGGTCAAGTACACGAATTTAGCCGTACGCAAACCCGACTTCCAAGAAATCGAAGCTCTGGGGAAAGAAGCGGGCATCCTGAAGGGTACGGCTCACTTTGAGGATTACACTGACGCCAGTTTTGTTCCACCGGACAAAAAAGTTGATGCCTACAACTGGGACTATAAACCATGAAACGATGGTTGCCGGTACTGCTCCCGGTCGTCTCCATGACCGCGGCCGTCTCCCTGTGGGATCTGGTGGTAATTCTCTCTCATACCGACATCTTTCCACGTCCTCACGAGGTGATTTTTGCAATCGGCGAGTTGATCAGTCGCGGCGTACTATTCAATTACATTATCGCTTCTCTGTTTCGGGTCGGCGTCGGATTCACCCTGGCAGCCCTGGTTGGCGTGCCTCTTGGCTTGGCTTTGGGGTGGTTCCGACCCGCTCTTTGGGCGATTAATCCAATTATTCAAATATTACGGCCGATTTCGCCGATTGCTTGGATCCCGGTCGCGATTTTGTGGTTTCACGTGGACGACCGCGCACCGATCTTCCTTATTTTTCTCGCCAGCGTTTTTCCTATCACCGTGTCATCGGTAGCTGCCGTGCAAAACATTCAGCCGGTTTACGTGCGCGCGGCTGAGAATTTCGGCCTCCGCGGGTTTGCGCTTTTTCGGAGGGTCATTTTTCCCGCCTGTCTTCCGCAAATCCTCACCAGTCTACGGATCACCATGGGTATTGCCTGGCTGGTTGTGGTAGCTGCCGAAATGATCGCGGTAAACTCCGGACTTGGTTACCTGATCATCGATGCTCGAAACGCCGGAAAAAGATACGACCTCGTAGTAGCCGGCATGCTTATGATTGGACTCATCGGTTTGTTTCTGGATTTTCTGATACGGCAGCTGGAGACTTTCGATGAAGTGAAGTGGGGTTATTCGCAAAGGAATTAAGACTTTGGATAAGAAAGGACCCATCATCCAAGTGCGCAGCTTGCGCATGGATTTCACGGGTAAGATTGCTCCCATCGCTGTTCTCGAGAATATCGATCTAGAGGTTTTTCGCGGAGAATTCGTCTGCATCGTTGGTCCCTCCGGCTGTGGCAAATCGACTTTGTTGAACATTGTTGCGGGCTTTTTTAAGCCGACGTCCGGAGAAGTGTTGGTCAATGGAACCCAAGTGTCCGGTCCCGATCCCCACCGCATTTTCGTTTTCCAAGAGAACGGCGTATTTCCATGGTTAACGGTCGAGCAAAATATCGGCTTTGGATTGGACCAGCTCTCTCCCCAGGAGAAAGCACCGATTATCCAGCGTTATGTCGATATGGTCGGATTAACCAAGTTCGAGAAATTGTATCCACGTGAACTTTCCGGAGGGATGCGTCAGCGGGTGGAAATCGCCCGGGCTCTCGCCGCCAATCCCGACATCATCTACATGGACGAACCTTTCGGTGCGCTCGATTTTCTTACTCGACTGAAGATGCGCGCGGATTTGACCCGCATCTGGCAGGAAGAGCGGAAAACAATTCTGTTCGTGACGCACGACATCGAAGAGTCAGTGCAGCTTGCCGACCGCGTGATCATATTGAGTCCACGCCCGGGAAAGATTCTAAGAGATTTAACAATCGATTTGCCGCGGCCGCGGGATTTGGATTCTTCCGCTTATCTGGAAACTCGAGACGAGATTTTCCATACGATGGGAATGAGCCTGCGAGTCGGTTCCGACCAAGACTCGCCTGGTGGCTCGACCACGATCGGGTCCGGCAGCCCTTCTAACGCCTCTTTGTAAATCGCGCCTGATTCAAATAAGGGGAATTGAGTTTTTCCATCGAGACGCTGAGTATTGCCCGCTTGAAAGAACTCACTGATCAGCTTCGCGCCAAGGTCGATCTCTCGCGCTCGCAAGTGCTGGATGTATCCGCACAGCTCGCCAGCCCGGACATCAGTGACCCGGAGAAAGCCTCTTTCCTCGCGGCCTTGCGCGACAAGGGCGAAACCGGCGAAGAAGTCGGCTTTTTTGCGGAAGCGTTTCTGGCAATGGCAGACGCACCTACCGTCCAGGTCGGGGAAAGGCCTACCATTGATCTTTGCGGCACTGGAGGGGATCGCCTCGAACTAATCAACGTTTCTACCACCGCAATGTTTGTAGTCGCAGCTGCTGATGTAGTGGTGTTGAAACATGGCAATCGCGCAATCACTTCGCGATCGGGAGGCGCTGATGTTCTCGAGAAATTGGGAATCCCGGTGACGGGTGCGGCTGATCGGATGATTGCCTGTATCGAACAAACGGGAGTTGGGTTTCTCTTTGCCCCTCTTTATCACCCTGCGTTTCAGCTGATCGCACCGATTCGAAAGCAGCTCGCGGAACAGGGTGTCGCAACCATTTTTAATTTGCTCGGTCCGCTGCTTAATCCATTGCACCCGGAATTCCAACTAGTAGGCGTATTTTCGCACACCATATTGGAAAAATACGCGATCGCGCTCAGTCAGCTTGGCCGCCGTCGAGCTTGGGTGGTCCATGGTTCATTGCCCGGCGGGTCTGGTATGGACGAAATCTCGCCGCTGGGAGAGACCCAAGTACACGAGGTAAAAGAGAAATCATTTAACTATTTTCATCTTTTCCCCGAGCAACTCGGTATCCATCCCACCAATTTGCGTGACCTGCGCGGCGGAGACGCCGGAACGAACGCGAAGATACTGGAAGCAATCATTTCCGGAAACGAACAGGGACCACGACGCGAATTTGTGCTCCTCAATGCTGCCGCCGGACTCGTCCTGGCCGGTCAAGCGCCAAAGATGGAGAGCGGACTGCGATTGGCCGCCGATCTAATCGATTCCGGTAAAGCCGCCGCCAAGCTGGAAGAATTTCGCCGCTTCTTTCAGCGAACCTCCCGATAGGGCGTTTGGCGTTCCCCGACTTCGCCCGTCGTTCGAAACTCCGGGAGCTTCGTCGGGCAAGCCGGCGCCCCGGCTTAGCGAGGCGGACCGCAACGAATGACGTTAACCCACGGTTTCCCAAAGCCTTCGGCGTCCTCACGCTCACTTTTCACTAATTACCAATCACTTCTCACTTCCCGGCGTCACCGGCGCTACCGGCGCTATCAACTATTCGTCTGCTCTACCGGCTTAGGCAGATGCTCCAGGCAATACTCTTCACCATTCGAAGAAACACGAAATTCCAGATCGGCATCATCCCGTTCCGTCCGCTTACAGACTGCGCACTGATGTAACGATTCATCCGACCGCACCGAATCCGCAGTAAATTTCATGCGCCGGCCCTGAACCTGACGCCGGTGTCTTGCTCGAGAAATTGCCGATGGAACAAAAAACACCACGTAATTCAGGAATGAGAAAATAAGTGCAATCTTATCCAGCCAATCGCCAATGAAAAATACGAACAAGAGTGGAAGTAGACTGATCAATGCCAGCCACTTCACTCGGACCGGAATGATCAAGAGGACGTAGACCTGGACGTTTGGATAGACGGTCGCGAAAGCAAAAAAGAGCGACGTATTAATGTAAAATGGCGCGACGTTTCCCTCGGTTTGCCCCCAATTGAGCAGAAAGCTGACCATCGTTACACCCAGCATCCCCAGCAAATAGTAGATGGTCAGGCGAAAAGCTCCCCAGGCCTGTTCAAGCGAGTTACCGATCCAGATCATCATCCAGATGTACAGGAGAAAGAAAAGGGGCTGCATTCCCACCGCGCCATGACTCAGAAAAACTTGCGGAATAAAGATGTAAGTAAATATCCGCCAAATTTCTCCATGCAGAATTCGGGACGGCTCGAGCGTCAAATAGTAAACGTACTCTGGCTGAAAGAGATTCAGCAAAAAGACAAAAGCATTCAGCAGGGCAATCGTCGGTATCAACCGCGGGATCGCGAGGAATCCCACCCGTTGTTCCAACCAGTTCAGCCAGGACATAAATAATCTTTCTTAGTGACCACCGGAAAGGCCTTGGCTGCAACAACAGGTTTGCTGGCTGCACCGCGGAAAAAAACAATCTGCCGCTCTTTGGCTGCTACCAATGGTCTGCTCGCCGCCGAGGGGCAAATCAGCCCTCTTGGTACGATTCATTCCCCAATTTGCGCGCGATAGGCGTTCGGATCTTTTAACCCGGCTAGTTCCTCTTGGTTGCTCAGTTTCAACTTGAATAGCCAGCCAGCGCCGTAGGGATCGGTGTTGACCAACGCCGGGTTTGCCTCAAGCTCTTTGTTGACCTCGACCACTTCACCCCCGGCCGGCGCATAGATATCACTGGCTGCCTTCACCGATTCGACAACCGCCGCCGTCTGTTTCTGCTCCAATTTTACGCCGATGGCGGGCACCTCCACGTAAACAATGTCGGTGAGTTCCGCCTGAGCGTGATCGGTAATTCCGACGGTTCCCACCTCTCCGTCCAAGCGGATCCACTCGTGCGTGTCGGCATATTTTAGATCGTCCGGGACTAACATGGTCTTTTGTATAACGGTTTTTTTTCAACAGTCGCGGGAAATCTTCGCCCCCTCACTTCAATCTCCAGTTGTTGACCAGGCTTGGCGTAACCGGTGCCTAAGTAGGCCAACCCGATACCAGTGCCCAACGTCGGCGATTGACTCCCGCTCGTCAGCTCTCCGATCTGCCGGTTTTCTACGTAAACTGGGTAATGGGCGCGCGGAGGCGCCGATTTTGGAGCCAGGCGAATCGCGCATAGCCGCTCCTCCACTCCATTTGTTTTTTGTCTCAAGAGGGGTTCGCGACCAATAAAATTGTTTTTACCAAGATCAACAAAAAAACCTAAGCCGGCTTCAACCGGTGTTCGGTTCGGAGAAAGATCGGCTCCGTTGAGCGGATAACAGGCTTCCAGCCGAAGCGTATCGCGCGCACCCAATCCACACGGCAATATCTGCCACGGCTGACCTAGCTCCAAAAACTGATCCCAAAGCACACTCGCAGAATCTACCGGAAAGAAAGCTTCAAACCCGTCCTCTCCGGTATATCCGGTTCGACCAACCAGGACTTGAACCGCTCCCAATCGATAGGCTTGGATTCGGTTGCGATCCGGCAGTTCGCCGATTGGACGGAAAAGCTCCGATGATTTTGGACCTTGCACCGCGACCGCGGCAAAATGATCGCTGCGATTCAACAGCGTCACTTCTCCGGCGCGATGCCCGCTTAACCAAAGAAAATCCTCTTCAATTTTGGCAGCGTTAACCACCAGGAAATAATGGTTCTGGTCCAACCGATAGACTATCAGATCATCGATCACGCCACCATCGTCGTTCAGCATAAGAGTGTACTGCCCTTCCCCGACCGCTAATTTGGAGAGATTGTTCGTTAACAAACCGTTGAGCCACTGTTCGGCCTCCGGGCCGAACACCTCGATTTCGCCCATGTGAGAAATATCGAATATGCCAACCGCGTTACGTACGGCCTGATGCTCGTTGACGATGCCGCTGTAGTAGACCGGCATTTCCCACCCGCCGAAGGGAACCATCTTCGCATTGAGCTTAACATGTTCGGGATATAGCGCTGTCCGGTGCAAGCCGCTTGAAGCCATGGCAGCAACATAGAGAACTTTGGTAAACGTCCAAGCACCGAAACGCTCGGTAGCGCCGGGAGCGCCGACACGCCGACACGCCGTGAATGTGAAACCGTGATCGCAGGGCGCCGATTTGCCTTCTCAACTCTTGACGTTTCCCACGGCGGCGTTTGGCATCCCTACCGCGAAGCGGTTAGAGGACTCAGCCCGGGGTTTCAACCCCGGGTACACGCCTTCCAAACGATAGCCCTGAAGGGGCGGAAGGTTCGGTGATTAGTTTCCTCCCAGGTCGTTCATCAAAGGGAATATCGTGCTTCTTCTGGGTGATCCAATCTCAGGGGTAAAAACCCTGAGATCTCCGACCACCGTAAATATCACAGCGGCAGTTGCTGAAGTCACAATCTCGCTTCATGTTTTATGATGTCGCAGATTGGAACTGAGGGCCTGGAACTGCCGCCTTTTACCGAGCGTCACGTGGGACCGAGTCCCGAAGATCTTGAGCATATGCTCAAAGAGCTCGGGTTCGAGACGCTCGACTCTTTGACCGATTCAGCCGTACCGGAACGCATTCGGTTTCGGGATAGCCTCGGTTTGCCCGAACCACAAACCGAGTTTGAGGTCCTGCAAACTCTCGGAAGGTATGGGAGCCAAAACGAAGTCGCTAAGTCATACATCGGATTAGGCTATCATCCCACCGTTACTCCGCCGGTGATTCAGCGTAATATTTTGGAAAACCCGGGCTGGTATACGGCTTATACACCATATCAGCCAGAGATCGCCCAGGGTCGCTTAGAAGCCTTGCTCAATTTCCAGACAATGATCACTGATCTTACCGGTCTGGAAATCGCGAATGCTTCGTTACTTGACGAAGCAACCGCGGCGGCTGAAGCGATGCACCTCTGTCACGCAGTCGCTGACGGTCCGAAGCGTCATCAGTTCTTTGTTTCAGCCGATTGTCATCCTCAAACCGTCGCCGTGGTTCAGACACGCGCCAAACCGTTAGGAATCGAGGTGGTGGTAGGAGATCATCGATCGATTGATTGGTCCCGGGGATTTTTTGGTGTCCTGATTCAATATCCCGATACCAACGGTACGATTCATGACTATCGTTCTCTGGTGACGGGCGCCCACGCTCACGGCGCTCTGGTCGTTGCGGCAGCTGATATTCTTAGTCTGACGCTGCTCACCCCGCCGGGAGAGTTCGGCGCCGACGTTTGCGTCGGCTCTTCCCAACGCTTCGGCGTCCCGATCGGATTTGGTGGACCGCATGCCGCCTTCATATCTACCCGCGACCAGTTCAAACGCCATCTACCTGGTCGTTTGGTCGGAGTGTCCAAAGATTCGGCCGGAAGAGAGGGTTACCGCCTCGCGTTGCAAACTCGCGAACAGCATATCAGGCGTGATAAAGCGACGAGCAATATCTGTACTGCTCAGGTATTGCTGGCGGTAATCGCTTCCACCTACGCGGTGTACCACGGCCCTAAACGTCTCCGCACAATCGCCGGAGAGATCCACCGTAGGACCGAACGATTGGGTTCCACTCTCGCCGATCTTGGTTACCAGGTGCTTGAAGGTCCGCGTTTCGACACGATTAAGGTTAATGCAGGGTCGCTCCGCAATCGGATTGCCGGTAGAGCTGAAGACGCCGGAATCAATTTGCGGCATTTTCCGGATGGTCAATTCGGAATATCACTCGACGAGACCACTTCCGAAAAGGACTTGGAGAATCTGATTCGATTGTTTGATCTGGATCAACAAATCGTTTTCCCAAATTACTCCAACTATCGAGAGGGAGACTTGCCGGTCGGCATTCGTCGCGAGTCCGCTTATCTCCAGCATCCGGTGTTCAATCGATATCACACCGAAACGGAGTTGATGCGTTACTTGAAGCGGCTAGAAAACCGAGACCTCTCGCTGACAACTTCCATGATCCCTCTCGGGTCTTGCACGATGAAGTTAAATGCCGCGGTCGAAATGTTGCCGGTTACTTGGCCTGAGTTCGGGCAGATCCATCCTTTCGCCCCGCAGGCACAGACCCGAGGTTACCTGCTCCTGATCGCGGAGCTGGAAAGTTGGCTTGCGAAGATTACTGGATTTGATGCGGTGAGCCTGATGCCCAACGCAGGATCCCAAGGCGAATATGCCGGTCTTCTCGCCATTCGCGAGTATCACGCGCGGCAAGGTTTCCTGGATCGTAACGTCTGCTTAATACCGACTTCGGCCCATGGAACCAACCCGGCATCCGCGGTAATGGCCGGCTTTGAAGTAGTGCCGGTGCTCTGTGACAGCGAAGGTAATATTGATCTTACCGATCTCCGCACGAAGGCAGAACGTCATCGGGAGCGATTGGGAGCCTTAATGGTTACCTATCCTTCGACTCACGGAGTATTTGAAGAGGCGATCGTCGAGATCTGCGACATTGTGCATAGCCACGGCGGTCAAGTGTACATGGACGGCGCGAACATGAACGCGCAGGTCGGTCTTTGCCGGCCGGCCGATTTTGGAGCCGATGTTTGCCACCTTAATCTACATAAAACCTTTTGTATTCCGCACGGAGGGGGAGGACCAGGCATAGGCCCCATCGGCGTTAAATCCCATTTGGCCGACTTTCTGCCGACCCATCCTTTTGCGGATTTCGGGCGACCGGCGATTATCGGGCCGGTCTCAGCCGCGCCTTACGGTAGCGCCAGCATCTTGTGCATATCCTGGGCCTACATTGCGCTGATGGGCTCAGCCGGCCTTACCCATGCCACCAAGGTCGCGATCGCGAATGCTAACTATGTCGCGAAACGGTTAGAGCAGTTTTATCCAATCCTCTATCGTGGCAAAAGCGGGCTGGTCGCGCACGAATGCATCATCGACTTGCGTCAATTCAAGAAAACCGCCGGGGTCGAAGTCGAAGACGTTGCCAAACGGCTGATGGACTACGGGTTTCATGCTCCTACCATGTCGTGGCCAGTGCCGGGAACGATGATGATCGAGCCAACCGAAAGTGAGTCAAAAGCAGAGTTGGACCGCTTCTGTGACGCGATGATTTCAATCTACGGAGAGATCCGAGCGATTGAGACCGGCGAAGCCGACCGACAGGATAATGTCCTTAAAAGGGCTCCGCATACCGCGCAAGATTTGTTGGCGGAATCATGGGATCGAAGCTATTCGAGGGAGTCTGCGGCTTTCCCGGCCCCTTGGACCCGCCAATATAAGTACTGGCCTCCGGTGGGTCGCATCGACAATGTGTATGGAGACAGAAACCTTTTTTGCACCTGTGTTCCGGTGGAAGCGACCGCCGAAGCGGATGACAGATGACAGATTGCGTATCGGCGTTCCTGCGTTTGCCGTTCGGCTGTCTTTACCGCGAAGCGGTTCTGGGATTCAGCCCAGGGTGGAGGCTTGGCGAAACCCTGGGGTCAGCAAAGATTTGATAACCCTTCGGTATTCCGTCTCCCATCTCCCCAATGTTCAAAATTATTGATCGATACGTGAGTGGTCAGGTGATTAGCACGGTCACCTGGTCGGTGGGCATGCTCAGCCTGATGTTAGTGGTCGGTAACGCCCTGCGCGATCTGCTCAATTTACTGATCAGCCATCAACTCCCGGTCAGCTACATCCTTACGTTTATCGGTTATCTGCTCCCCTTCTCCATGATCTATTCTATCCCGTGGGGAATTTTGGTGGCTGTCCTGCTCGTGTTCGGCAAGCTTTCGTCTGATAACGAATTGGTCGCACTCCGAGCCAACGGCGTCGGCATTATTCGCATCTGCTTTTCGGTTTTCGCTATTTGCGCTGCTCTGTTTGCTCTCTGCTTATGGATCAATCTGTATCTCGCTCCGACCTCAGAAGTGAAGGCGAGAGCGTTACTCTTGAACCTGGCCTCAAACGATCCGCTTGCACTTTTCGGCAGCGATGAAGTCATTGACCAGTTTCCCAATCGCAAAATCTATGTGGGCAGGAAAAACGGTTCTTCTCTGGAGGATCTGCACATCTATGAGATGAACGGATATCAAGTGCCAATTCGCGTGATCTATGCTCGGAAAGGTACCTTAGAAGTCGATAAGCAAAATGAACGCATCCTCTTGCACATTTATGATGCGCACTACGAGGAACGAGACGAAGCCGATGTGAACGATCTGAGACTGATGCGTTACGGTATCAGTCTGAAAGAGGGGGTGCTTCCGATTTCATTGCAAGAACTCATCGAGAAAGCAAAAAATAACCGCCGTCCTAATGAGCTGACTTTGGGTCAACTACGCGACACGCTTGAACAACAAAAAGGCAAGGAAATGCTCAGAAAGCGAACGATTCTCCGTACCGAATTGAGTAAACGGTTCTCCAACGCCTTGGTCGTGGTTACCTTTGTTCTGGTTGGTATTCCGCTGGCCATTACCGCCCAGCGTCGCGAAACCTCGATCGGAATCGCGATGAGCATCTGCATCGCGTTCACCTACTTCATTTTCGTTGTGCTGACCGACACGATGAAAGGGAAAGCCAACTTTCATCCTGAAATACTCATTTGGTTGCCCAACGTTGTCTATCTCACGCTGGGATCTGTTTTGTTCTACCGGTTAGCGAAACGGTAAGACCTACCTATTGGCATTCGATGTTCTCAGCACTCTGCTATCTGCCATCCACTATTTTCCGCCCCCCCACCGCCGGCTGGTGTTGAGTAAGGCAATGAAACGCCCCGAGCCCCCAGACCAACGCGCGACAATCAATCGGAACAATTTTACGACCAGGGAAACATTTCCTTAATATGGACGCGGCCTTCCGGTCCGTTGGTGCACCGAAAACCGGGAGAAGTACCACCTTATTTGCGATATAGAAATTGGCGTAACTAGCCGGTAAACGCCTCGCCTCCCGTTCGATCCGTGGCGGCATCGGCAAGGTTACTATTTCTAATGCCGAACCGTCCGCCAACTTTACCGCTTGGAGGATCTCCAGGTTCTTTTGCAGTGGTTCGTAGTTGGAATCTTTCGGATCGTTTTCCAGCGCGGTTACCACCACATTGGGCGCAACAAAGCGGGTGATGTCATCAATGTGACCATCGGTATCGTCGCCTTCAATTCCGTCACCCAACCAGATAATTTGTTTCCCGCCGAGATAATCTCGCAACGCTTGTTCGATCTCCGCTGGCGAACGGTTCGCGTTTCGATTCGGATTGAGCAGACAAGAAGTCGTGGTGAGCAGCGCACCTGCTCCATTCACATCGATGGATCCACCCTCCAATATCAGCTTGGGATAATAAACCGGGAGTTTGAGCTGTTCTGCTACCTTCGTCGGTACGACCTCGTCCAAATCATACGGCGGATATTTGCCGCCCCACGCGTTATAATCCCAGTCGACAACTGCTACTCGAGGTTCTTTCTCGCGCACAATGAAAATGGGCCCGTGATCTCTACACCAAGGCTCATTAGTCGGGATCTGGAAAAATTCGACGTGCGATATATCAATGTCTTTAAGAATGAACCGGATGCCGTGTTCGTGGTCGAGATCGGCGACGTTAATCCGGACTTTTTCCGACCCACGGAGCGCATCCACCAATTGAACGAACACCGGCATTACCTCGTCATAGGCGTCCGGAAAACTGATACCTTCGCGTCGAGGCCAAGAGAGCCAGGTAGCCTCGTGCCGCTCCCACTCAGCCGGCATTCGATAGCCCATCGAAGCAGGCGATTCTGCTGTGAAATCACTCATGAGAAATGAAACCCCCAAAAAACCCTTAATCGATGAAGCGCTTGGTCAATTCCGCATAGGCGTCGACACGCCGATCGCGAAGAAACGGCCAGTGTGTACGTTGTACATCGATTGACGACAGGTCGAGATCCGCCAAAAGAATCTCTTCCCCCGCCAAGCTTCCCTTCGCAATGAGTTTTCCCGCTGGGTCAGACACAAAACTCTGTCCCCAGAATTCGAGTCCAGGACCACCATCGGGCGCTTCGTGCCCGACCCGATTCGGAACCGCAACGTAGCATCCGTTGGCAATCGCGTGCCCCCTTTGCACGGTCTCCCAAGAAAGATGCTGGCGCTCGCCATATTGCTCTTTTTCTGAAGGATGCCACCCGATCGCCGTCGGATAGAAAATGATTTCAGCACCTTGCAGCGCAGTTAGCCGGGCTGCTTCCGGATACCATTGATCCCAACAAACCAGGACGCCCAACTTTCCATACTTGGTCTTCCAAGAATGGAAACCGAGATCGCCCGGCGTGAAATAGAACTTTTCGTAAAACAGCGGATCGTCTGGAATGTGCATCTTTCGGTACTTACCCAGGAGCTTCCCATCGGCATCGATGACCACTGCTGTGTTGTGATAAAGACCAGCGGCACGTCTTTCGAATAGAGAAGCGATAATCACCAAATCTAGCTCCTCCGCCAATTTTCCCAATCGGTCTGTAGTCGGTCCCGGAATCTCTTCGGCGAACTTGAAGTACTTGTGATCTTCAACCTGGCAAAAATAAACCGTCCGGAAAAGCTCCTGTAGACAAACGATTTTAGCGCCTTGCGCACCTGCCTGCCGGATCAACTCAATCGCCTTGTCTAGATTCTCCAGCGGATTCGGCGAACACCGCATCTGAATGAGCCCAATCCTCAACATGCCATTCCTTATGTTGGAACTATTCCCATCGCAAAGAATGATTTATGAAAACTACAGATCAACGCGAATAGAGGAACCCCCACACCGGCAACACAAACACGTCTCATTCGTCTACACGCCCTCCGCATTCCGCATTCCGCATTCCGCATTTCATTTGCTATTTGCTATTTGCTATTTGCTATTTGTCATCCGTCAGTCAGTCATGCTCAACGATATCCGGATTATTATTCACACCGCGAAGGGGGACTTGGAAGCAACCTTGATTCCCGCGGATGCACCGATAGCGACAGCAAATTTTCTTAATCTCGCCCAACGCAAATTCTATGATGGGCTGATCTTCCATCGGGTCGTTCCCGCGTTTGTGATCCAAGGGGGTGATCCGGCCGGAACTGGTCGAGGGGATCCCGGATATCGGTTTGAGAACGAATCTCGCAAGTCACTCTCGCACGAAACGGTTGGTGTACTAGCGATGGCCAATGCCGGTCCTGACACCAACGGATCGCAGTTCTATGTCACCCTTGCTCAGCTCAACCCGACGCATGTTAAAATGCTGGACGATGGTTACACCATCTTCGGCCGGCTTACCAAAGGCATAGAAATCGCCAACCAAATCGCGCAAGGAGATAAGATTTCTTCGGTCACGATCCTTGATCCGGTTGAACCGCTTTTCCAGAACCAAAAAGAACGATTACAGGAGTGGAACAAAGTTCTTGATCGCAAATTCGGGTCTCGCATCGCTCCGGTCACGACAACCTAGAAGCTCATCGAAGATGTCGTGCTCGCGCTCAAAATCCGACGCCAAGCCGCGGCCGAAGCAAACAGCAAATGAAGATTAGTACCAAACCGCCTCCCAAGGATAACCTGTCGTCGGCTATCACCTATTAGCTACCTAGCGTCATCACGTGAGCTTTCGGACAGAAGATTACCACTACGATCTTCCTAAAGAGCTGATCGCGCTCCGGCCACCGCCAATCCGTGGTGATTCCAGGTTGATGCTGATCGACCGGCGACGTGGGAAGATAACGCACCATTATTTTCGCGAACTCGTCGATCTCATCACACCGGAGGAGTTGCTGGTCTTGAATAACACCAGAGTGATTCCGGCTCGGATTCGGTTCCAAAATCGGAATGCAGAAATCTTTCTCCTTCGGCAGACCGATGATCGCACTTGGCGTTGCCTGGTCCGGCCAGGACCTTCGTTTACGGTAGGCCGCGAGTTTGTCGAAGCGCGGTTCCGCGGTGAAGTCACCGCTATTTTTGAAAATGGTGACCGTGAAATTCGGTTTACCGAACCTTTGGATCTGCAAACGAGCGGCGAAATGCCGCTGCCACCGTACATCGAGCGTGAACCCGACGCTTCCGATAACGAACGATACCAAACTGTTTTTGCCTCTGCCGCCGGAGCCGTGGCCGCGCCAACTGCAGGTCTGCATTTTTCCCGAGAACTGCTCCAGCAACTTCCACACGAATTCATTACCCTCCACGTTGGGGTTGGCACCTTTAAGCCGGTGAAAACGGATCTGATCACCGATCACGAGATGCACGCGGAATCCTTTGAAATTAAGCCTGCAGTTGCACGCCGCATTAATGAAGCGAAAAGAGTTTTAGCCGTCGGAACGACCAGCCTTCGCACATTGGAAGCCTCGATGCGCGACCACGGTCAAATTCTTCCTGGTCCGGGACAGACGAACATTTTCATCTATCCGCCCTTTCAATTCCGACGAGTCGACAGTTTGCTCACCAATTTTCACCTGCCCAAATCAACGTTGCTAATATTGGTTTCCGCGTTCGCCGGTCGCGAATTCATTCTCGAAGCCTACCGTCAAGCCATCGCTGAACGATACCGGTTTTTTAGTTACGGCGATTGCATGCTGATTCGCTGAATGGCGTGATAGATCCGAGATCCGGTCCCTGAATTCGAACGACCGCTCACGTACGGCCCCATCCTAACGCCTCCTCAGGGCGGACCGCAATGAATGACGTTAATCCAGGGTTCCGCAAGCCTTCGGCGCGGTCACGCTCACTTTTCACCAATCACTTCTCAACTTCCCAGCATTCCCGGCGCTATCGCCGCTAGCGGCGCTAGCGGCGTTTCCCGATTGTCTTGTGCCGCCCCCTGCGGAGAATAAACCGTGCATCATGAAATCGGGTTGATTTCGACCATCGCGGTCGGTTTGGCCTATGCTCTGATTGGTGGCTACATCGCCAAGCGTGCCGGCTTACCGCCGCTCGTCGGCTATCTTTTGGCGGGCATAGCAGTTGGACCGTTTACTCCTGGCTTTGTCGCCGACGCCAAGCTGGCGCCGCAACTCGCGGAGATCGGCGTCATCTTGCTGATGTTCGGCGTCGGCATGCACTTTTCCCTCCGTGACCTCCTGGCCGTCCGCGACGTCGCTGTCCCGGGTGCTCTCCTCCAAATCGCATTGGCCGTAGCGTTAACCTGGAGCGTAACCCATCTGTGGGGTTGGAATCTCGGTCCCAGCTTGGTCCTTGGTTTGGCTCTGTCGGTGGCCAGCACAGTCGTCTTGCTCCGGGCTTTGGAAGCGCAAGACATGTTGGAGTCGGCCAGCGGTCGGATTGCGGTTGGCTGGCTCATTGTGGAGGATCTCGTCATCGTTTTGATTCTCGTTCTCCTACCGACGTTGGCCGGTTTATTGTCCGGACAATCGGCCACCGATCACTCCACCATTCACAACCCGAGTGGCGGACAACTATTATTAACGCTCGGAATTGTGCTCGGTAAGTTCGTCGCGTTCGTCTTGTTCATGTTCCTGGTTGGAGCCCGTCTGCTACGATGGTTGCTGGAGCGCGTTGCCGCCACCAACTCCCGCGAACTTTTCACTCTGGCTGTAGTGGTCGCCGCGATCGGTATTGGTTTCGGGGCAGCCGAGTTGTTCGGGCTTTCCTTTGCTCTTGGCGCATTCGTGGCCGGCGTTGTCGTAGGCGAGTCCGACCACAGTCATCGGGCAGCAACCGAGCTGCAGCCGCTTCAAGACGCTTTCGCCGCTCTGTTCTTTGTCGCCATGGGCATGCTTTTTGACCCCGCTATTTTGGTGCGGGAACCGCTGCGCGTACTGGTGGTGGTTGCGATTATTGTGCTCGGTAAATTCGTTGCGACGTTTTTGATCGTCCGTCTGCTCCGGCATCCGGCCGGCACCGCTCTCATCATTGCCGCTAGTTTGGCACAAATCGGAGAGTTCTCCTTTATTCTAGCCGAAGTTGGCGTAACGCTGCGGCTGCTTCCGGCCGAAGGTCAGAGTCTCATCGTCGCGGGCGCTCTGCTCTCGATCGCGTTGAACTCCTTCCTGCTCTACGTTGCCAAAGCAATTCAGAGCCGAGTGGCTTCGCCCGTGTCAGCGTAGTTCTCTTACGCTTCCGGCGTGCCCACGAATCAGCTCTCACGTTTGGTGGGTCGCGTGTCGAGCGGCCTACCAACGAATTCCCGAAATGTTCGAGCGCTGCCGGCGTTCCAGTATTTCAATTCCCTGTTTCGCCGCTATCTGCTATTGGCTAGAGGCCATTGGCTATTTCGCTTTCCAGATGGAGGGAACGCAGTGCATCATGAAATCGGGCTCATTTCGACGATAGCGATCGGCTTAGTCTATGCGCTGATTGGCGGCTACGTTGCTAAGCGAGTGGGCCTACCGCCGCTCGTCGGCTATCTTTTGGCGGGCATAGCAGTTGGACCGTTTACTCCTGGCTTCGTTGCCGACGCCAAGCTGGCGCCGCAACTCGCGGAGATCGGCGTCATCTTGCTGATGTTCGGTGTCGGCATGCACTTTTCCCTCCGGGACCTCCTGGCCGTCCGCAACGTCGCTGTCCCGGGTGCTCTTCTCCAAATCCCCTTTGCGGTTGCGCTGACCTGTGGCGTAACGAGTCTGTGGGGTTGGAATCTTGGTCCTAGTTTGATTATCGGTTTGGCTCTCTCGGTGGCGAGCACAGTCGTCTTGCTTCGCGCATTGGAAGCGCAGGGCATTTTGGACTCGGCAAGCGGGCGAATTGCAATCGGTTGGCTCGTTGTCGAGGACATCGTGACAGTCTTAATCCTTGTGCTCCTGCCGGCCCTGGCCGACTCATTGCACGGACAACCGGTCAGCATGGTCTCCGCAGACCACAATCCAGCCACTGGCCAATTGCTATTACCAATCGGGATCCTCCTTGGTAAATTCCTCGGATTCATCTTGTTCATGCTGCTGATTGGTGCGCGCCTGTTACGCTGGCTGCTGGAGCGTGTGGCTGCCACCAACTCTCGGGAACTCTTCACTCTTGCCGTAGTAGTCGCAGCGATCGGTATCGGCTTTGGTGCATCCGAGTTTTTCGGACTCTCCTTTGCGCTTGGCGCGTTCGTTGCCGGTCTTGTCGTGGGCGAGTCCGGTCACCATCATCGAGCAGCAACGGAGTTGCAGCCGCTCCAAGACGCGTTCGCCGCTCTCTTCTTTGTGGCCATGGGCATGCTTTTTGACCCCAGTATTCTTGTTCGAGAACCGCTGCGTGTTCTGGCGGTGGTCGCGATCATTGTCCTTGGCAAATTCGTAGCGACTTTCTTGATCGTCCGTCTGCTCCGTCAGCCGATTGGGACCGCTCTGACCATTGCTGCCGGCTTGGCGCAAATCGGAGAGTTCTCCTTTATTCTGGCCGACGTTAGCGTAACGCTGCGGCTGCTTCCGGCCGAAGGCCAAAGTCTCATTGTCGCCGGCGCTCTCATCTCAATTGCGCTGAACTCGTTTCTCCTCCGTGCGGTCGGAGCAATTCAGCACCGAGCCGCGCTGCCCGTTTTGGCGTGAAGCGTTCGGCGTTTGGCCCTCTCGGCGTTGACGACGTTTCTTACCGAGGGCGTACAAGAAGTTTCCCCTTGCCTCTGACTAGTCACTAGTCCCCATTTTTCGTTCGACATTCTCGGCACTCCCTCAGTCATTTCCTCCGCTTCGGTCCGTTTAGCCCCTGTTCGAGCGCAAACATCGCGAAAGCTATGATGGCATAGACCACGAACTGTCCGAGATAGAAAAAGATCATAAGTCAGAAGGCCCCATCTTAACAGAAGATCGCCAACGTCACGAAGAAAATTTGAGCCGAGGCTGACAGAGAAAACGAAGGTTTAGCCCACACTTTTCACCCAGCACGGCCATCATTCGCGCCGACACGCCGTCACACCACCCGCCGCCGGGTTATCATAATCTCGTTTCCGTCCCGATCGACGCACATCGCCAAATGAGCAGGTTCTTCCGGAGTATCCAACGGCGGCCGTAAGACGTCACCACCTGCAGTTGTTAAAGCTTCGCATGCCGCAAATAGATCATCGACCTGGAAATTGAGACCGGTCCAAGTGCGTTGACCTTGTCCACCACCATGAATTCCCAGGATGCCTCCCGCGATGACTAGTTCTGCCATTACTTCCGATTCATGCGCGACTTCCGCGCCAAACACCTCCCGATAAAAGCTGACCGCACCCGGCAGGTCTTTTGCCCAGATAATATATTTCAGTTTCTCGACGCGCACGTGTCAGCATCACGAAAAAGTGGCCGCACAGCAACCCACAACGCCGACAACGCCAAACGGTCTTTGGTAGGCTTTCTATCGGTCTTCAAGGGAAAAAAGAATGGTTAGGATTTTTGGAGCTGAAAGATCCAGGAGCCGTGTTGGAGTTGATTGCGGTGATG